>JACRER010000023.1 GCA_016234365.1 Elusimicrobiota bacterium
GCGCGCCTAAGCGGGCGCATGGGGAAAAGGGCCTAAGTGCCTCCGCCGGCGTCGAACTCGGCTCGCACACAGTGCTCGCCTCAGACAGCGCCGCCGCGGCCTTAATGATAGGCCGTCCGCTCCGGCACTTGGCCCTGCGCCCTAACGGCGCTCTCGGGGAACGCCGGACCGGCAGCAGGCAGTGGCTAGTTTCTATCAGGGGGATAATATGACGCACTCTATAGCTATCGCCGGGATGGGCAGGATGGGCGGCAACATGGCCCGCCGGCTGCTTGCCAAAGGCATCAAGCCCGCAGTCTGGAACCGCGAGGCCGACAAATTGGCGCCGCTGGAAAAAGCCGGCGCGGTAACAGCGGCCACGCTGACCGAACTCGTTTTAAAAATGAAAGCCCCCCGCCTGGTCTGGATGATGATACCGGCCGGCGAAGCCACTGAAACCCTTTTCCTAAGCCTGCTCTCAGCGCTTGAAAAAGGCGACATGATAGTGGACGGCGCCAACGGCAACTGGCACGACGCCGTGCGCCGCGCAAAAAAATCCGCCGACAACGGCATAGAGTTCCTGGACGCCGGCGTCTCCGGCGGTATCTGGGGCCTGGAGAAAGGCTACTGCATCATGACCGGCGGGCCTGAGGGCGCTTTCGCCAAGGCCGAACCGTTCCTAAAGGCCCTCTGCCAGGACGGCGGCTATATGCGCTGCGGCGGGCCGGGCGCGGGCCATTTCACCAAGATGGTCCACAACGGCATCGAGTACGCCATGATGGAGGCCTACGGAGAAGGTTTCGAACTGCTTAAGGCCTCGCCGTTCGGGGACATGGACATGGCCGCCGTGTCCGCCATGTGGAACCGCGGCAGCGTCATCCGCTCCTGGCTGCTGGAACTGGCGCAGAACGCTTTTGACAAAGATCCGAAGCTGGAGAAAGTGCAGGGCGTAGTGCCGGACTCCGGCGAGGGCCGCTGGACCGTGGAGGAAGCCGTGCGCCTGGGCGTGCCGGCCCCCGCCATCACCGCCGCCCTGTTCAAACGCTTCCGTTCGCAGATGAAGGACGACTTCGGCGACCGCCTTTCGGCCGCGCTGCGCAACGAGTTCGGCGGCCACGCCGTAAAGAAAGCCGGGAATTAACCTATGACCGAGACGTTGGGCTTCTGCGAGGAGACGCGGCCTGAAGGCTGCGGCTTCGTGCTGTTCGGCGCCACCGGCGACCTGGCCGGCCGGAAGATCCTGCCGGCCCTCTTCGGCCTTTGCGAAAAAAGACTGGCGCCCAAGAACTTCTACCTGGTCCTCGCGGCGCGCACCCCCATGGACCGCAACGCGCTGGAAAGCCGCCTCTGGAACATAGTCATGAGGACCAGCCCCTCCACCGCTCCTGAAGTCTTCAGTGCTTTCCTGGCGCGCATAGAGTACGTCCAGGCCGACTACGGCGACCCGGCTTTTTTCAAAAAACTCGCCGCGCGCCTCACGGAACTGGACGCCAAATTCAACGTAAAACGCAAACACCTCTTCTATCTGGCCACGCCGCCTGCGGCCTTCGAAGGCCTGGCCGGCAGCCTGCGCGACTCCGGCCTGCTGCTTGACCCGAAGGACTGCACTTGCTGGTCGCGCGTTGTAATAGAGAAGCCGTACGGTTCCAGCCTGGAGAACGCGGCGGCCATCGACGCCGGGATCAAGCGGGCCGCGCATGAATCACAGGTGTACCGTATAGATCATTTCACCGGCAAGGAGACCGTACAGAACGTGCTGGCGCTGCGTTCGGCCAACGCCGTCTTCGACGGCACCTGGAACGGCCGTTTTGTGGACCACGTGCGCATCACGGCGCTGGAAGAACTGGGGCTGGAAGGGCGCGCGGGCTTTTTCGAAGGAATGGGCCTGGCGCGCGACATGATGAGCCACCTGCTGCAGCTGGCGGCGATAACCGCCATGGACCTGCCCTCCAGTTTCCGCGACACCGATTTCAAGGCGGAAAAGAAAAAGTTCTTCGAGAGCCTCCGGATCTTCTCGCCTGAGGAGGCCGGCTCCTGCGTGGTGCGCGGCCAGTACGCGGGCTACGCGGCGGAGCCCGGCGTGGCCGGCGGCTCGGCCACCGAGACTTTCCTGGCACTGAAGCTGGCGGTGGACAACGACCGCTGGCGCGGCGTGCCGTTCTACGTGCGGGCCGGTAAAAAGACCGGGGCCAAACGCACTTGCATCGAGATCGTCTATAAAAAGCCGGACCACGGCATCTTCCGCGACATCGACATCGGCTACCCCAACGTCTTCTCTTTCAGCATCCAGCCCGAGGAAAAAGTGGACTTTTCGCTGATCAGCAAGCACCCCGGGCCCAAGCTGTGCTTCACGCGCCGCTCCATGGGGCTGGACTACCGCCTGGACGAGCACGACAAGGCCCCGTACCCGACCGATTATGAACGCCTGCTGATAGAGGCCATGGCCGGCGACCAGACCTTGTTCCTCAGCGACGCGGAAATGCGCGGTATGTGGAACTTCCTGTCCCCCATTTTGGGAACCTGGCAACGCCGGCCGCAGGCTTGCCCGCTGCATATTTACCAGGACGGGACGCCGGGTCCGGCCGCCGCGCAGGAACTTATAAAGAAGGATAAGCGGGCATGGGAGTAAGGACGGTAAAACGTTTCCGCTCCGAGGCGGAAATGGCCCGTTTCGCCGCGGGACTGCTGCGGCTGGAACTCGCCTCGCGGGGCCGGCTCTCGGTCGCCCTGCCCGGCGGCAAAACCCCGGCCGCGCTGTTCAAGGAACTCGCCGGTGCAAAACTGCGCTGGGACCGCGCCGTCTTCCTTATGTCCGACGAACGCAAAGTCCCGCTCTCGTCCCCTCTCAGCAATTTTGGCGCGGCCCGGCTGGCGTTCTTCTCCCCGGCCAAAGTCCCCGCGTCCAGCCTGCGGCCGGCGCGTTCCGCCGTCGCGCTGCGCAAGGCCGTGCTTGGGGCCACAAGCGGCACCGGCCGGCTGGACCTGGTTTTCCTCGGGCTCGGTACCGACGGGCACACGGCCTCGCTGTTCCCTGGCTCCCGGGCCTGGAGTTCTAAAAACATCTCCGCGGAAGTATCGGCCCCGCCCGGGATAACACCGCGCAGCCGCGTAACGCTTACCCCGGCCGCCATAGAAAAAGCCCGTATCGTGGTGCTGCTGGCCTCCGGGCCGGGGAAAAAAGAGATCTTCGACCTGGCCTCGACGGGCAATTCGGCCATCCCCGCGGGGAGGCTGCGGCCCCGCGGCCGGTTCTACCTTCTTTTCGCGGAAAGGGATTAATGTATGAGCCAGGCCTTCATGAAGAACGACGCAGACACGCCGGAAGAACCGGTAAAGCGCCAGCCCAGCGGCCGCCCCAACTACGTTACCCCGGCGGGACTGGCCTTGCTGCAGGCCAGAGCCTCGGAACTGGCCGTGTTGCGCGCTAAACTGGCCGCCGCAAAAAAACCCGGCGAACCGGCCGGCCTGCCCCTGCGCCAGGCGGAGCTGGACCTGCTCTATTTCGAGAACCAGATAAAGAAAGCTATTCTGGTGGACAACCGCGGCCTGGCCTCGGACGAGGCGCGTTTTGGCGCGGCGGTAAGCGTGCAGGAGATCGGCGGCGTGCGGCGGGACTACACCATCGTCGGGGAGGACGAAGCGGACCCGGCGGCCGGAAAGCTGAATTGGGCCTCCCCCCTGGCAGCGGCGCTGCTGGGAGCCAGGCCCGGAGCCGTTGTCTCTTTAGAGCGGAAGAACGAGACGGTGAAACTGGAAATAATTTCGGTAACCTATCCTAAATAGCCCGCGCGCGGCGCAGGCCCCACAAGGAAACCAGGGAGAACCCCAGCGCGGGGGCCAGCCCTGCCGCCGCGGGATACAGCATCTCGGCGTTGCCGGCCTCCTGGGCCATAATGATAACGGCCCAGAAAAAGAAACCGAACCCCAGCGCGAGGCCGAAGCTGAAGAACTTGTTGTTGCGGCGCATCATCAGCACCATCGCCGCGCCTATCAGCGCCATGGCCGGGTTGGCCAGCGGGGCCGAAAGCTTTACCCAGAGCAGCGTGCGCTCCGCGGACGACGGGGCGCCGATGGCCTTAAGCCTGCGCAACCGCTTCAGGACGTCCAGGGAAGATACGCCTTCCGGCACCAGTTTTTCCAGCACCAGGTTCTCCGGCGGCACGGAAATAGAGGACCGGTAGTCGGCGAAATGCCGGATCTCCGGCTTCCTGTCCCCGTCGTACTTTATCATCACCCCGTCGTTAAAGAACCAGTTCTTGGCGGCCGGCTGCCAGTAGGCGAACGAGGCGTTGACTTCCTGGAACAGGCGCCCGCCCTTATAGACGTTCACCACCACGCGCTCCATGGCTTTACGCCGCCCGTCAAAAACGTGCGCCGAGACGAACACCTCGTCCCCGGCCGAGAACGTGACGTCCTCTTTTATCACCCGCTGCCAGTCCTCGCGGCCGCGCAGCTTTTCCTCAAAAAGATACTCGGACCGCAGGAAGAAATCCGGAGCGGCCGTCTCCTGCAGGACGAACTGCCCCGCGCCGGCCAGCGCCGCGCAGGCCAGCAGGGGCTTTAGCATATCGAACGGCTTCCAGCCGCCGGCCAGCCCGGCCTTCCATTCCCCCTTGGCCATCATGCCGCCCAGGGAGAACAGCACCGCCATCAGCGTGGCTATAGGCGTCATTTTAACTATGAAATAGGGCGTCTGGTAGAAGACGTAACGGAAGAAGACGCCGGCGCCGGCGCCGCTCTTCATGAAAAAATTAAGGTTGTCGAACAGGCTGCCGAACAGCAGCAGCAGGCAGAATACTCCCAGCCCGAACCCGAAAGGGGCCCAGAAAGAGCGCGCGATATAGCGGTAGAAGATCCTGTTCATTTATTTAGCGTAAAGCCTGCGCCGCCACAGCCAGCCGCCCGCTACGCCCGTAAGCAGCGCCGGCACGAAGATGACCCAGGGGAATAGCGCGTCGTACTTGCGGGCCAGCACCATGCCGGTTATGGTAAGGCCGTAATAGAAGAAGATTATCAAAAGCGTCAGCCCGAAGCCGGCGGACCGCCCGCGCTTATCCAGCGCCACCCCGAGCGGCGCCCCGACCAGGAAGAACACCAGCGGCGCCAGGGCCAGCGCAAAGCGGGAAGCCGCCTCGATGCGGTACTTGGCCTCTATCTGCCGGTCGGGGATGCCGGCGCGCAGGCGCGCCAGCAGGCCGGGCGTGGAGATCTCGCGCTGGTTCAGCTTTCTGCCGCCGCCCTTCTCGGAGAAGAACGGCAGCAGCGTGCGGTAAGAGGCGAAGCGCCCGTAAAGCAGTTTGGTGGGGTCGGCAAAATCGGTCTGGCTGAACTGCCCGTCCAGCAGTTCTATCTCCAGCCCGCGCTCGCGCAGCATACTGTAGCGCCCGTCGGCGGCGTTGATCTTGGTAAGGAAGGCCGGGGCGCCGGCGCGGTCGATGCGCCGCACCATCTTCACCCCGCCCATATCGCCGGTCAGCGGGTTGACTTCGTCGGCATAAAGGACAAAATCGGAGACCTTCTGGAAAGTCCGCGGCTTAAGTTCTATCTTGGTGACGCGGTTGAGCATCGATACGGTGTAGTCCGTGGAGCGCTTCAGCGAGACCGGCCCCAGCCAGTTGTTCACCACGAGCAGGAACAACGAAGCCGCTACTGACGCCCAGAACACGCAGCCGAGGATCTCGCTGAAAGCGAAGCCGCCGGCGCGCAGCGCTATTATCTCCCCGTCCTGGGACATCTGCCCCAGGCTCAGCAGCATGGCCAGCAAAAAGGCCAGCGGCAGCGAAGTGGCCACTATGTTGGGCAGCAGGTAGAGGATGCTCTTGGCCAGGAAGTAAAAAGAGAACCCGGCAAGTATGCCCTGGTTGATGATCTGCACGAAATTAAGCATCACCAGGAGCGCCGTGAAGACGAAAAGCGAGAGCCCCAGGAACCGGGAGAAGATCTTAAGCGGGTAAAGTCGGGCTATAGGCACGGCCATTTATTTATTCTATTATATATCGACGACGCCGGGGAATACGCGGCGCCCGTGTTAGCGCCTGCCCGGACGGTGAATAGGGCAGGCTGAAGTTTTGTAATTATATAAAGTGAAAGCGACAGCGAAACTATTCTTCCTCTCAGCGGCCCTTGCCTGCGCCTCCGGCGCCGCGGCGGCGGATTTCGCCGTGCCAAAGCCGGAGGGCGGCCGTTTCCTGCTGCTGGACCGGCAGGACGCGGGCCGCCTGCTGGAGGAGCCGGAGCCTTCCACCTCCACCGACACCCAGCCGCTGGAAGAGATGTCCGGCGACCTGCCTTTCTCCTACAGCGAAGACTCCTGGAACTCCGTGCGCGAGGCCGTGGAAACCGGCCGCTTCCGCAGGGAGATGCTCGCCCCCCCGCCGGCCGTGGAAATCTCCTCCGACGTGCCGAGCGCGCCGGAACCGCAGGTGGAGTTCAAAGACTCCGGCACCACCCTATCCGTCACCGGCCGCAAGGTCATCGCGCTCACTTACAGCGGCAAGAAATACCTCTACACCCAGACCTCCGTCACCCGCCCCCAGAGCCTGAGCCTCTTCGAGATCACGCAGCAGATGCAGGTGCGCATGCAGGGCAAGGTGGGCCAGAAAATAACCGTCAACGTGGACTACGACGACACCAAGCAGGACAAGCAGGACATCTCGGTGGTCTACCAGGGCGACCCCAACGAGGTGGTGCAGAACGTGTCGTTCGGCGACATCGACCTGTCGCTGCCCGCCACCGAGTTCGTCTCCTACAATAAGCAGCTGTTCGGTATCCGCGCCGACCTCAAGACCAAACGCTTAAAGTTCACCTTCGTCGGCTCGCGCACCAAGGGCCAGACCAAGACCAAGCAGTTCACCGGCAACACGCAGTTCCAGAGCGCCGACATCCTGGACATCAACTACCTGCGCCGCAAGTACTACGACGTAACGTTCGGCAACACGCTGCTCCTGCCCATCAAATCCGGCACGGAACGCGTTTACATAGACCAGCAGACCCAGGCGCAGGTGGATAACGTCACCGTCTTCGGCCTGGTGGGTAAGGACCTGGCCGTGCAGACCTCCACCTACACGGGGCGCTTCCAGCTGTTGAGCCCGGGCATAGACTACGTGATGGACTACGTCAAAGGCCTCGTGACGTTCAACCGCACGCTCAACTCCCAGGACGTGGTCATCATCGATTACGTGGACCGGAACAATATCTCCCTGTCCCAGAAAGGCTCCACGAGCTCCCTAACGGCCGACGCCCTGCCGGGCCAGGTCTTCCCCGCCATCATAAAAACGCCCAGCGACATCGCACTCTCTTCCATCCCCGCCGTGGCTGACGCCCAGGTTTCCCACCGGCGGGAAATGAAAACCTATTATTCCATAGGCCAGAACAATATAGTGCGCGACAACGGCACCGGCAACTTCACGGTCAAGGTACAGGACCTCAACCGCAACTACGTAGGCTCCTCCCTGTCTCCCACACAGGTCTACCCGGACAACATCGAGGTGGATTTCGAGCAGGGTATCTTTAACCTTAAACAGCCCTTCGGCGAAGACGGGGCCCCGGCGACCCCCGACCGGCAGGTCTACTCCGCGGCCCCTGTCTCCAAGCGTATAATCCGCGTGGAGTATTCCTACCGCTTCAAAACCTTCATGCTGGAGCCCAATATAGTGCTCCAGTCGGAAGTGGTGCGCGTGGACGGCCGGAAACTGGGCCGCAACGAAGAGTATTTCATCGACTACGACTCGGGCTTTATCACGTTCTACTACCCGGAGCGCGTCAGCCAGGAATCCAAGATCGACATCTCCTACGAAGTCTCGCCCTTCGGCGGGGTGGGCAACCAGTCGCTTGTGGGCGGCCGCATCTCCTACGACTTCGGCGACCATTTCTCCCTGGGATCGACCATGCTCTACCAGGGCGGCATCAAGTCCAACACGGTGCCCAACGTCACGGACCTGACCAACAGCATGCTGGTCTACGAAGGCGACGCCCAGTTGAAAGGCCTGAACCTGCTGGGCCTGCGAACCACCCTGGGCGCCGAAGCCGCGCAGAGCCGCCTGAACCCTAACCTCAACGATTACGCCCTGATAGACAACATGGAAGGCGCCAAGCAGGAAGACTCCACCGCCATGGACAGCAACTACTGGGCCATCGCCGCCAACCCGACGCTGACCCCCGCGGATCCGGCGGCGCTGAGCTGGGTCAGCGAGAACGTGAAGTCCAATACGATAAATTCCGCTTCTTCCTCGGAAGGCACCCAACAGGTGCTGAGCGTCAACTACGACTTCAACGTTTCCTCGGAAGTCTCCATAGTCTACCCGCTGTCACCCACCGGCCTGGATTTCTCGCAGAAGAACGTGCTGGAGCTGGTGGTTTACGGGCAGAACAGCACCGTGGCCGGCGACGAAGGCCCCGGCATAAACCTCCACCTAGGCCAGGTCAACGAAGACGCGGACGGCACCGGCGGCGCCACCTTCGCCTGCGCGTCCGGCCTGGTGCTCAACAACTCGCCCAAGAACGAAGATACCAACTGCGACGGCCAAGTCTCTAACGCCGAGGATATCGGCTGGCTGTACGCCCCCGTAGGCAAGGGCCAGAAGCGCTTTGGCGGCGGCAACGGCCGGCTGGACTCGGAAGACCTCAACAAGAACGGCCGGCTGGACGCGCAGGACTTTACCGGCGGCAGCTTCGGTTACGTGACCAACTCCAAGTTCACGGACAACAATGACCCCGCCGTGCCGCCGCTGAACCAGAAGAATTCCATTAACTTCTCCGGCTGGCATACGCTGATAATGCCGCTCGCCATTTCCTCCACGGACACCTATAAGTGGAACGCCATAAAGCAGTTAAGGATCTCGCTTAAACAGACGCCCGGCGGCAAGGCCTCCGGCACCCTGAAGTTCGCCCGCATCTCGGCGGTGGGCAACACCTGGTCCGTCAACTCCGGCACCGCCACGCAGGCCGGCGCTCTGCAGACCACGGCCGTCAACAACGTCGACAACCCGGGCTACACCCCCATCTACGACGCCGGCGGCCAGGCCACGCTGGTCTACAACAGTCTTTACGGCTCCATTTCAAAACAGAAAGAGAAGAGCAACGCCAAGACGGTACAGGAGCAGACCCTCTCCATCAACTACAGCAACGTCACATCCTCGGCTACGGCTTACGTCTACCGCAAGTTCACCCGGGCCATAGACGTCTCCCAGCACGGCAAACTGCGCTTCCTGGTGCGCAGCCCCGATCCCGCCAACCTGGCCGGGGACGCGCTGATAAGCGGCGCCAGCTTCTACATTAAGGCCGGCGACGAAAAGAGTTATTTCAAGGCGGAACTGCCGCTGGACTTTACCGGCTGGAAACTGGTCACCATCAACCAAGTGGATATCACCGGCGACAATATCCCCGACCTTTGGACCTCCGGCACGGCCGGCGTTACCGTGACCTCCAGCGGCACGCCCAGCCTGCAGCAGATCCCCCAGTTCATAGTCGGCGTAGAGGCCTTCCCCGGAGAGAGCAAGAGCGGCCTGGTGTACTTCAACGAACTGCACGTGGCGGACCCGCTCACGCGCGTGGGCAACGCCCGCAAGGTGGAAGGCTCCTTCGAGATCCCCGGCTGGCTCAGCTTCGGCGGCAAGCACCGTTTCGTGGACCGCAACTTCCAGACCCCGGTCACCGCAATCGCCAACCAGGACAACGAACAGCAGACCGGCTACCTTAACGTCACGCGGCTGGCCTTCTTCCCGGTCAACGTAACGGCCGCGCGGCAGATCACCGTAACCCCCAACGCGCTGGTCACGGGCGGCAACAACCTGGTGAATTCGCTGCAGCAGGGCCGCGTAAAAAAGTTCGACGGCACCGCGGCGGGCACGCTCAGCATAGGCGCGCTGCCGCGCTTCGGCCTGAACTACAGCAAAGGCATCACCGACTACAACCTGCTCAGCCGCAAGGACGACCGCGACCTGTACGCCGCCAATATGTCCTACGGCGTGCCGGGCTCGCTGTTCCTGCTGCCGCGCTCCATCAGCCTCAACTATTCGCTCGGCATGAACCGCGTAAAATACGACGCCGGGCGCCTGCTCAACATCGCGGGCCTCTTCGATACCGAGGAGCGCACCGACGTTTACGGCGGGCGCCTGACCTTTGTGCCGTGGAACGGTTCCTCCTTCAACCCGGGCTACTCGCTGCAGACCGCCCGCGAGCAGCGCGCGCCCCTGGCCTCGCCGCTCGCGCTGGAACGCTACCCCAAGTCCCTGCAGCAGACGGTGGACTTCAATTCCAATTTCATGCTGCTGCGCTGGCTCAACCCGGCCGTCAACTACTCCGTGACCACCATAGAGACCAATAACCTCAACACCACCACGGTCACGGTGGCGCAGAGCTCCCAGGTCTTTACGGCGGGCCAGATAAAGAACGTCAACCGCACCGCGCAGGGCGGCGTGGGCCTGACGCTTACGGCCAACGACCTGATGCCGTCCAACAGGCTGCTGCGTTCCCTGGTGCTCTCCTCCAACTACCAGATCCAGGACGGCGACGTCTGGCAGAACGTGGAGAAGAGCTACAACACCCGCAACAAGCTCTGGATCCGCGACACCCTGAAGCCCGGCAACCCGCTGGCGCAGCGCAATTCCGTCACCCTGCGCGACACGGTCACTTCCACGCAGCGCTGGCAGCCGTTCGAAGGCTACGCCCTGACGGGCCGCGCCGCGCCGCTCAACACCATGTCCATCACCAACAATTTCTCCAACTCGGTGCAGCGCTCCGAGGTCACCGGCACCATCTCGCGCAGCGTCAACCGCACCTTCCCGGACATGATCCTGTCCATCTCGCAGCTGGAAACGCTCACCCGCACCGGCCGCTGGGCGCAGGGCGCCA
Organism: Elusimicrobiota bacterium; assembly: GCA_016234365.1. GTDB lineage: Bacteria > Elusimicrobiota > Elusimicrobia > Elusimicrobiales > UBA9959 > UBA9959. The sequence continues at coordinate 10,831 of JACRER010000023.1, forward strand.
CCATGAACCTGAAGTATTCCAAGAACACCAACGAGAATAAAAAGATATCGCTGGACGCTTCCAATACCTACGGCATGGACCTGCGCTTTAAACTGCTGAACTGGGTGGACACCGCCAGCAGTTACAACCTGCGCCTGACCGACAAGCGCGACCTCCGCGTGAACCAGCGCACCGGCAACACCCGCCACGACGACGCCACCGTGCAGGGCGCGTTCACCTACCGCAAATTCCAGTTCACCCCCAAGGTGGATTACACGTCCGATAAATCCAAGGGCGCCCTGGGCGTACTGACCCAGAGCGTGCGCACCGTAACGCCCAGCGTGCTCATCAAGTCGGACTTCCAGCTGCCCAAAGGCCTTAAGCTGCCGTTCATGAAGCAGACCATCATCTTCACCAACCGCATAGTCTGGACCACGACGCTAAGCTACGCCATAAAGACGTCGCCCATCACCATAGCCGAGAATAACAAGCTCTTCACGCTTAACTCCAGCGCGGACTACGAGGCGGCCAAGAACCTGCGCCTCACCTTCAACGCGGGCATGCAGCGCCTGTGGCATAAATACCTCAAGCAGGAAGAATATCTTTCCTATCAGGCCGGCAGCACGCTCACTTTCCAGTTCTAGGCTATGCCTGTGCCGTATCGGGCGCTATGCGCCTCTGGCGGCCTAGAAGCAGGGTTACGGGGGGTTCATGAAACCGGGCATCCTGAAAGCCGGGAAATGGCTGTTGAACGCGCTGCTGCCGCGCGCGTGCCTGCATTGCGGGCTGGACCTGCATTATCTGTGGGAGGCGCCGCTCTGCCCCGCCTGCGCGGACGCGCTGGAGACGCCGCCGGCGCTGAGCTGCGCCAGGTGCGGGCTGCCGCTAGAGGGCGGCGGGGCCTCCTGCCCGGATTGCCGCGGCCGGGGCGGCGCGCTGACGCTGGCCCGGTCGGCCTTTATTTTTAACCCGCAGCTGCGTTCCGCGGTGCACGCGTTCAAGTACCGCGCACGGGAAGACCTGGCGGGCTGGTTAGCCGGGGAGATGGCGGCGGCGCTGAAGCGCCATCCGGAACTGGGGCCCTACAACTTCTGCGCGGCGGTGCCGCTGCATAAAGCGCGGCTGCGGGGGCGCGGTTTTAACCAGGCCGAGTTGCTGGCGGAGAAGCTGGCCGCGCGGGCGAACCTCTTCCACCTCGAGGGCGCGGCTCAGCGCCTGCGCGATACTCCCAGCCAGACCGAACTGTCCAAGGCCGCGCGCAAAGCCAATATGGCCGGGGCTTTCGCCGCCGGCGCACTGGCGCAAGACCGCAACATCCTGCTCATAGACGACGTGGCCACCACCCTGGCCACGCTGGAATCGCTCGCGGACGCCTTCAAAAAAGCCGGCGCCAGGTCCGTAGCCGCTTTCACGCTGGCAAGGGAACCTTAGCGTCGACCGGGCGGGCGACGGGGGGTGTGGGGCCCGGCGGGTGCTCGCGCAGGCCCGAGCTTGCGTAAGCGCGAGGGCCGAGCGGCAGCGCGGCCACGGTGTGGCCGACAGCGTGCCCGACGGGCCCC
>JACRER010000022.1 GCA_016234365.1 Elusimicrobiota bacterium
ACTTCCTGAGCTCCGGTACCGGAGGCGGCCACCACGCCTATGTTGCCGCGGCGCACGGAGTTGGCAAAAGCTATGGGCGCGCCGTTGATGATGGCGGTGCCGCAGTCGGGGCCCATGACCAGCAGCCCTTTCTTAAGCGCCTCCTTTTTCAGCGCCACCTCGGTCTCTACGGGTATGTTATCGGAGAACAGAAGAACGTTCAGGTTTTTCTGCAGGCACTCGGCGGCCAACGCGCCGGCAAAGCGGCCCGCCACGGAGATGACGGCCAGGTTGGCGCCTTCCAAAGTCTTGACCGCGTCGTCCAGGCCGGCGGCCTTGCGGTCGGCGCCCCCGGCGGCCTGCCTGGGTTTTTTATTCAGCAGCGCGTCCGCCGCCGCGAGGGCGGCTTCCGCCGCGGCCAGCGTATCGGCGAGGACGGCTATGGCCAGGTCGTTGTCGCCCGCCTGCAGAATCTCCGGCGTAAGCAGGCCGGAAGCTTTAATGATGCCCTTGTTCTCGCGGGTGGCCATCACCACCGCGGACTCCGCCACGCCGGCCATGGAGCGCAGCACGCTCGCCGCCTGCATCAGCATTACCGAATCGAAATAGGCGCCCTTTTTGATGATAGTTTTGATCATGATGGTATCCTTGAAAAACGCGGCCGCTTACTGCCAAGGGAAAGTCTTTCTTTCGCCGAGGAACGGGAACCGGCCGCGCGTCTTGGTGACCAGTTCGCGCTCCAGCGGCACCTCGGAAACGAAGATGCCTTCGGCCGTGCCGCAATCCAGCACGGTCTTGCCCAGCGGGTCGTAGCACACGGAGTTGCCGGAATACTCCACCTTGCCTTCCAGCCCGACGCGGTCCACACCTATGCAGTAGGCCTGGTTCTCCACCGCGCGGGCCCGCAGCAGCGTCTGCCACTGCTCGGCGCGGCGCATGGGCCAGGCGGCTATCACCACGTAAAGGTCCACATCCAGCGCTTTGTTCCAGAACAGGTACGGGAAGCGCAGGTCGAAACAGACGGCCGGCATCACGCGCAGGCCTTCCAGGCCGAAGACTTCCTGTTTGGCCGCGGGCTTGTAGTATTTATCCTCGCCGCCAAAGGCGTAGAGGTGGATCTTGGAGTAGGTGTTGATGCGGTTGCCGCGGCGGTCCAGCGTGATGAGGTTGTTATAGCCCTTCTCCACGCCGCCGTAGGAGATATTTATGTTATTCTCGGCCGCCAGCCCGGCGAAGAACGCGCGGTCGGAGTCGTCCAGTTCGGAAACGGCCGTATTCATGGTAAAGCCCGACAGCGTCATCTCCGAGAAGATAAGCCAGTCTATCTCGGAGGCGCGCTTGCAGTCCTCCAGCAGGCGCTCTATCTTGTCCTTATTGGCGGTCTTGTCTTCCCACTTCATGTCGTACTGGCAAAGCCCTATTTTCATAGTGTCGTTCTCCGTAGCCTACTTGCCCGCCGCCTTTACCGCCAGCGCCACCTTTTCCTTGGTGACCGGCATGGACTTTATGCGCACGCCCAGCGCGTCCGCTACCGCGTTGGCAATGAGCGGCGCGCAGGGTATCATGGTATGCTCGCCCACGCCGCGGGCGCCGTACGGCCCGTCGGGCTGCGGCACCTCTATGATGATCGGCACCACCTCTTCGGGCATGTCCATGGCGGTGGGGATCTTGTAATCGGAGAAGTTGGGATTCAGCAGCCGCCCCTTCTCGTCGTAGCGCATATCCTCGTAGAGCACCGTGGCAAAGCCCTGCAGCAGGCCGCCCACCACCTGGCCTTTCACCAGGTCCGGGTTGATGGCCTTGCCGCAGTCCACGGCCAGCGCCACTTTTTTTATCTTCATCTTGCCGGTCTCCCGGTCCACTTCCAGCACTATGCCGGCGGAGCCGGTGGTGTAATGCACGTTGGGGTGGCCGCCCTGGCCGGTCTCCGGGTCGCCTATGGCCGAAGCGAACTCGGGCATGAACACGCCGGAGCCCATTATGGGCCCGCCCTTGAAGGTATGGTCATCGGCCTGGATGCCGTTTATGACGAAGTCCGAGAAGCGCAGCGCAAAGTCCGGCTTGGTGCGGCACTTCACGTGTTCATCAACCAGGTACAGCGTGCTCTTGTCCAGGCAGTGCACGCGCTGAACCAGGTCCAGGATGCGCTCGCGCGCTTCGAGTGCTGCGCGCTTGACGGCGTTGCCGCAGCCCCAGGTAACGTGCGAGCCGACGGTCTGCCACTCGTACGGATTGCGGTCGGTGTCAGGCGTCTCCACGCGGATCTTGGCGACTGGCACGGAAAGCACTTCGGAAGCTATCTGCGCCATCACGGTAAGCAGGCCCTGGCCTATCTCCATGCCAGACACCAGGATGTTCAGGCTGCCGTCCTCGTTGAACTTGAGGAAGGCGCTGGAACTGGCGTTGGGCGGCATGGCGGGGGACTTCCAGAAACAGACCTGCGCCTTGCCTATGGCCTTCTTCGGGTCCTTGGACTTTTCCTTCACGCCCCACTTGATCTCTTTCTCCACGCGCTCGATGGCGTCGCGGATGCCGTTGGGGTTCATGTGCGCGCCGTAAGGCAGCGTGTCGCCCTCTTTAATGGCGTTGCGTTTGCGGAATTCCACCGGGTCTATGCCCAGCTCCGTCGCCATGCGGGTGATATGGGACTCCAGGCCGAAGAGGAATTCGGAATAGCCGAAGCCGCGGTAGGCGCCGCAGGGCGGCAGGTTGGTGTAGGTGCACATGGAGTCCACGCTGATGTTGTCCACCTTGTACGGGCCGCTTGCGGACAGGCCGGCGGCGTTCACCACGTTGGCGCCGTATTCCACGTAGGCGCCCGCGTCCCAATGCAGTTTAAAGTCCAGCGCCGTGATCTTGCCGGCCTTCGACACACCCATCTTTATCTTGGCGGTACAGCCCAGGCGCTGGTAGGTGTTGTAGAATTCCTGCGCGCGGTTCCACAGCAGTTTTACCGGCCGGCCGGGCACGGCGATGGCGAGCCCCGCCGCGATGATCTCCATGGTGACTCCGGCCTTGCCGCCGAAGCCGCCGCCGATGTAAGTGCTGATGACGCGCACGTCCTTATGGCCCAGGCCGAAAGCCTTGAGCGTCTCGGCGAAAACGTGGCGCTGCGTGAAGGGGGACTGCGACGAGGTCCACATGGTAAGGCGGCCGGAGGCGTCGAAAAGGCCTATAGCCGAATGCGGCTCTATGGCGCAGTGCGCGTAGCGCGGCACATAGTAGGTATCCTCTAGCACCAGGTCGGCGTCTTTGAAACCTTTGGCCAGGTCGCCCTTGCGGATCTTGCGCCAGTGGGCTATGTTGGTGCCGGGCTTGGGGAAGAACCACGGCACATGCGTGTAATCCTTCAGGTCCGGGTGCACCAGCGGGGAATCCTTCTCGAAGGCCTTCACGGCGTCCAGCACCGCGGGGAGCGGCTCGTACTGCACCTTCACCAGCGCCGCGGCGCGCTGGGCGGTTTTGGCGTCGGTGGCAACTACGGCCGCCACCTGTTCGCCCACAAAACGCACCACGTCCTTGGCGAAAATGTAGCGGTCGTTCATGTACAGTCCGAACTTGTGCGTGAAGTTGCGGCCGGTGACCACCTTCACCACGCCGCGCACTTTTTCGGCGGCGGAGGTGTCTATGGTCCTTATCCTGGCGTGGGCGTGGGGGCTCTCCACCAGGGCCGCGTAAAGCAGGCCCGGGCCGAATTCCAGATCGTCGGTATACTTGGCGGCGCCTTTTATTTTTTCCCAGCCGTCCACGCGCTGGACGGACTTGCCCACCACCTCCAGCCCGTCGTCGGCCTTACGGGCCTTTGCAACTTTTTTCGGCTTCGCAATAATTTTCTGAAGGTCCATATGCAGCTCCTGGCTATTTTTTACCGAACGCCGGCTTGCTCACTCCGGCAGCCCCGTACTCGTAGGCGTTGGCGCAATTGGTCATGGTAAACCGCACCGGGGAGGGGACCTTGAGGTTATTATGGCCAAAGACGCCGCTCTGCATGCACTGGCCGGCCGCGGCAGGGAGCGCCTCTATCTTCACCATATCCAGGATCAGGTAGCCGGCCTGCCCCTGCCAGTAACGCCGCACGGAAACCTTAAGAGGGGAGACGCCCACTAAGCCCTCGTTCACGCGCACCTGGGCGCCGGGCGGGACGGTTACCACTTCCACCACCTCGTCCACGAACTGGTCCGTAGGAACGCCGCCCGCGCTCTCCATAAAGCCGCGCTTTTTCGCCACCATGCCGCCGGGCTGCGGCATGGCGCAGGCCGCCAGCAGGAGAACAGCCAAGGTCAGAGTTATGTGCTTCATCTTATTTCCCTTTCGCCGTCTCGGCGATCGCTTCTATTATGGGCTCGTAGCCGGTACAGCGGCAGAGGTTGCCGGCAACGGCTTCCTTGATGTCGTGAATGGTGGGTTTGGAATTTTTTTCCAGCAGTTCGGTGGCGGAAAGTATCACGCCCGGAGCGCAGAAGCCGCACTGGAAGGAATTCTTCTCGTGGAACTTGACCTGCAGTTTCTGCGTCCACTTGCGGGTATTGGCGCCTTCCAGCGTTACCAGGTCCGCCCCGTCGGCCTCCACGGCCAGGGCCAGGCAGGAACGGATGGTACGGCCGTTCATCAGCACCGTGCAGGTGCCGCAATCGCCCCGGTCGCAGCCTACCTTGGGGCTTTTTATGCCCAGGCGGCCGCGCAGCGTATCAAGCAGCACGTCGCTGGGCTCCACCTCGATAGAAACTTTCTCACCGTTCAACGTAAAGTTTATTCTGTGCGTTTTCATAGGTCCTCCGCGCTAGGCGATATTCTCCGTGCCGTACTTCGGGCCCTTGCCGAACAGGCGGGCCACGGCGGCCTGCAGCGCGCGGCCCAGCATCACCCGCGTCATATGCAGGCGGTATTCCTTGGAAGAGCGGATATCGCTGATGGGGGAAACCTCCTGCAGTATCGCGTCGGCGGCCTTCTCCAGCAGTTTCTCCGAAAGCTTGTTGCCGTTAAGCACCAGCTCGGTCTTCGGGCAGCGGGCGGGTTTGGGCCCGAGCGCGCAGAAGGCCACGCGGTAGGTGTTGTCTGCGAACGCCAGCACGGCTATGCCGCCCTGCGCCAGGTCCTCGCCCTCATAGCGGGAAAGCTTCATGTAGCAGCCGGCGTGTTTTTTGGCCGGGAGCTTAAGTTCCACGGCGGTCACTATCTCGTCGGGGGCCAGCGCGGTCTTTTTGGGACCGGTGAACCAGGCGGCTACCGGCACGCGCCGTTCGCCTTTCAGCCCGCGCACCAGCACAACGGCCTCGTACACAGCCAACGCCGGCGCGGAATCCGCCGACGGCACCGCGGAGCAGATATTGCCGGCCACGGTGGCGCGGTTGCGCACGCCGGTGGAGGCCACGGTCAGAGCCGACTCCAGCAGCAGGGGGAACTTGGCTTTAACCAGCGGGGACTCTATCAGGTCCGAGAAAGTCACCAGGGCGCCTATGCGCAGCACATCCCCGTTCAGGGCCAGGCCGCCCAGCTCCGGCAGGCCTTTAAGGTCCACCACCACTTCGGGCTTGGCCAGGCCTTCCTTCAGATGCACCACCAGGTCGGTACCGCCGGCCAGGGCGCGCGCCTTCTCCCTGTAAAGCGAAAAGACATGGAGGGCTTCGTCCATGTCCTTGGGTTTCACGTATTCAAATTCCGCTGTTATAGGCATATCTCCTCCGGCTCTAAAAAAGGTCCGGGCCGGGGGTGAACCCCGGCCCGGCGTTACGCGGCTTAAGCGGTCCAGGCCACCACACGGCCCATAGCTGACTCGAGCTCTATGCCCTTCAAGGGGAAGAAGCCCAGCCAGCAACGCTTGTTGGAAAGCTTGTCTATCTCGCCGCCTATGTTCTCGGCGTGCACCAGTTTCTTGGGGAACAGTTTCAAGTGCATCACCTGGTAGAAGGTCTCCGGCGGGAACATCTCGTCCCATTTCTTGCCGTAGTTCTTCTCCAGTTTCTTTTCGGCTTCGACGAACAGCTTGGGGTGCCAGTTGCGGATGATGGTGTTCATGGGGTGGTCGGCGGAACCGCAGTCCACGCCTATCCACTTGAACTTCATGTCCAGCGCCCACTTGTGAAAGCGCGGGCCGGGGCCGGGGTGCTTGCAGAAGTAGCGGACCTCGTCGCAGGTCTTCTTCTCGTACCAGGCGTACTTGTGGTAGCCGGTGTTGATGATCAGGATGTCGCCCTTGCGGATGTCGGCGCGTTTCATGAGCAGCTCGGGCTCGTAGAGGTCGTAGTCGCCCACGTCCTTGGAGATGTCCACCACTACGGCCTGCCCGGCCCATTCGCGCATGGGGACTTCGCCTATGGTGCGGCCGGCGCTGTAAAAGTGGATCTCGCCGTCCATGTGGGTGCCCACGTGGTTGGAGGTGGTCATGATCTGGCCGTTGGCGCCCTGGCCCATATGCGCGCCGGCTATGCGCTTGAAATACTGCAGCTGCAGCGGCATGTAGCTGGGCCAAGGGGGGGTGTGGATACTTAGCGGCTGGGTAAGGTCGTACATCTTTGCCTTATCCAGGAACTTGATAAAATCGTTGGGTTTCATTGGCAGCCTCCGGTTAAATTTCGGCTTTATTTCCTATAGAAATTCTAACAAATGGCGGGGGGCAAATAAAGCGAAAAAGGCGCCCGCAAAGGCGCCTTTTGGGGACGCGGCCCGGCCGCGTCAATCCGAGAACTTGGGGTACATTTTTTTCGCGCAGCCGGGGCAAAGGCCGTGGGAGAAGTCCGTCTCCGGCAACTGGCGCCGCAGGTAGGTCTCTATCTTATCCCACTCGCCCTTCTCGTTCCGGATCTTCTTGCAGGAGGAGCAGATCGGCAAGAGAGCACGCAAGCCCGCGAGCTCGGAAATGTTCTCTATCACCAGCAGAGAATACATTTTGCCGTCGAAGCTGAACGGAGAAACGGATACCAACGCCCGCACCACGGAGGTCTTGCCTTTGTGCACAAGAGAAATATCCGTCGGCTGCCTGTTCACGCTCTTGCCGGAAAAGGACATATTCACGGAATTCCGCAGGACACAATCTTTGCAAACAGGTCCTGACCCGCAGCCATCATCGGCTTTCGACGCATGCAAACAATGCATCACATCGCCGGCACGACGATTATAGACACCTTCGCCTCTCAAGAGTTCTCTGCCTGCCCGGTTACGGTAAAGGATGCGGACGTCATCGTCAACCACCATGACTATGGCCGGAATGGCGTCCAGCGCGTGGCGCATGAAGACCGCGTTCTCGAAGATCTTATCCACAAGGTCTAGTAGGACTTGGCCATCACCACGCGCTGCTTCGACGGCCGGCCGGTGAGGATGCAGCGGCCTTCGCCGCGCGCCTCCGCCGGGATCTGGTCCGCGAACGGGATACAGCGTATGCTGGTCTCGAAACGCTTGGCCATCTCTTCCTCCTGCTCCGGCGTGCCGGCCCAGTGCACCCAGGCAAAGCCGCCGCCTTCGCCCTTAAAGAACTTCTCGTAATCCTCGAGGCTGTCTATCACGCGGGTGCGTTCCGCCCTAAGCGCCCGGGCGCGTTCCAGCAGTTCGCCCTGCATGGCCGCCAGCGTGGGGACTATGGAGGCTATGGCCTCGGCCCTGGGCAGGAAGGCCTTGCGGCGCCTGCGCTGGGCGTCGGGCGCCTCGCCCTTTATTTCAGGCACAAAGCGGCGCGCGATGCAGAGGGAACCCTTTTCAAGGTCCTTGGGCCCCACTTCGATGCGCAGCGGCACGCCCTTGCCTTCCCATTCGTAATACTTGGCGCCAGGCTGCAGGCCGTCGCGGTCGTCCACTTTCACGGCCACGCCCAGGGCTTTAAGTTCGGCGCAGACTTTTTGAGCCTCCTGCGCGGTGCGGGCATGCTCCTCTTCGCTCTTGTAGATAGGGATCACTATAACCTGCACCGGCGCCAGTTTGGGCGGCAGCACCAGGCCGGCGTCGTCGGAGTGCGTCATGATGAGCGCGCCCACCAGGCGCGTGCTCACGCCCCAGCTGGTGGCGTACACGTATTCCAACTGGCCTTCCTTGTTCTGGAACTTCACGTCGGCGCCCTTGGAGAAGTTCTGGCCCAGGTAGTGGCTGGTGCCCATCTGCAGCGCCTTGCCGTCCTGCATCATGCCTTCTATGCAGACGGTATCCAGGGCGCCGGCAAAGCGCTCGCCCTCGGTCTTGGCGCCCTTGAGAACGGGCACGGCCATCACGTTCTCGGAGAAATCGGCGTAAACGTCGAGCATGCGCGACACTTCCTCGCGGGCCTCGGCTTCCGTGGCGTGGGCGGTATGCCCTTCCTGCCACAGGAATTCGGCGGTGCGCAGGAACAGGCGGGTGCGCATTTCCCAGCGCACGACGTTGGCCCACTGGTTAATGAGCAGCGGCAGGTCGCGGTAGCTCTGTATCCAGTTCTTGTACTGCGCCCAGATTATGGTTTCGCTGGTAGGCCGCACTACCAGGGGTTCTTCCAGCTTGGACTCGGGGTCCGGCACCACCTCGCCGTTTTTGGATTTAAGGCTGTGGTGGGTTATGACCGCGCACTCCTTGGCGAAGCCGGATGCGTGCTTCTCCTC
>JACRER010000024.1 GCA_016234365.1 Elusimicrobiota bacterium
ATACCATTTTTATCATATTTTGCTCCCTCGTTTTAGTTTCTCGCACTTCGCATGCTACAGAGCAATTTTTATGCCAACAATAAGGCGTCTAAAACAAGCCCAATAATGCGTCGCTGCCCCCCTAACACGCGGGCGGGCAGGCTTTAAGGCCGAAATAATATTTTCATTTGAAAATTATGGTTTCAAATGAAAAGAAAAAGGGCCCCGGAGGGCCCTTTCCTTATATATGGCTGCAGGTCAGTGGTGGTGGTGCGGGTCGCAGGCTTCCATGCCGAACAGCGGCTTGCCGTCGGCGAAGGGCGAGATGGCGCGCAGGCGCTCTATAATGGGCGGGAGTTCCTTAAGGATGTAATCCACTTCTTCCTGGGTGTTATAAACGCTCAGGGAGAACCTCACCGAACCGTGCGCGTAGGTCTGCGGCACGGACATGGCCATGAGCACGTGGGACGGCTCCAGCGAACCGGAGGTGCAGGCGGAGCCGGAACTGGCGCAAATACCTTTTTCGCTCAACATCAGCAGGATGGACTCGCCCTCGATGTACTCGAAGCTGACATTGGTGGTGTTGGGCAGGCGCGAAGCACCGCCGCCGTTCACGCGGGAATTCTTTATCTTCAGCAGGCCCGTTTCCAGGCGGTCGCGCAGGCCTTTCACGTAGGAATTCTCTTTCTCCAGGTTCTGCGCGGCCAGCTCCGCGGCTTTGCCCAGGCCGGCTATGTAGGGCACGTTCTCGGTGCCGGCGCGGCGGCCGTGCTCCTGGTGGCCGCCCAGCATGAACGGCGCGAAGCGTATGCCCTTGCGCGCGTACAGCACGCCTATGCCTTTGGGCGCGTGCAGCTTGTGGCCGGAGAGCGAGAGCAGGTCTATCTTGGTCTCTTTGAGGTTTATAGGGATCTTGCCCACTGCCTGCACGGCGTCGGTATGGAACAGGGCGCCTTTGGCGTGGGCTATGCGGGCGGCTTCCTCCACCGGGTAGACCACGCCGGTCTCGTTGTTGGCCCACATAATTGAGACCAGGGCGGTGTCGGGCGTAAGTGCCAGCTTAAGGTCTTCCAGATTTATCTGCCCGGCGCCGTCCACCGGCAGGTAGGTCACGCGGTAGCCCTTCATCTCCATGTGCTTGGCCAGATTGAGCACGGCGGGGTGCTCCACCTTGGTGGTGATGAAATGGTTCTTCTCGGGATAGGCCTGGATGGTGGACCAGATGGCGGTGGAATCCGATTCGGTGCCGCAGCTGGTGAAGATTATCTCGGACGGCTCGGCGCCCAGCAGCTTGGCCACGCGTTCGCGGCCCAGGTCCAGGTACTTCTGGTTGCCGCCTCCGAAGAAATGCATGCTGGAGGGGTTGCCGTAGAGGTCGTTGAAGAACGGCTCCATCTCTTTGGCTACTTCTGGCGCCACGCGGCTGGTGGCGTTATTGTCGAAATAATAGACTTTTTCCATAGCGCCCCCTTATTCCGCTTCTATCTCGATGGCCGGGTCGATGCGCTCGCGCAGTTCTTTTTCCACCACGTTCTTGAGCGTGGCGCCGGAGGACGGGCAGCCGTGGCACATACCGAGGAAGCGCAGTTTTACCTTCTGGCCCTGCACGTCCACCAGCTCCATCCAGCCGCCGTCGGCCTTGAGCTTGGGGTTCACCTCTTCGGCCAGCACCTTCTCTATCATTTTTATCTTTTCCACTACGGTCATCCTGGAGAAGCTCTTGTGCTCGGCCTCGGCCCAGTAATCCTTGATTATCTTTTCTATCTCGCCCTTGCACTGGCCGCAGCCGCCGCCGGCCTTGGTGAAATTGGTCACTTCTTCCACTGTCTTGAGGCCGTTAACTTTAATGGCCTTAATAATGGCGCTCTCGGTAACGCTGAAGCATTTGCACACCATCTTTTCGGTATGGCCCAGCATAACCTTTTCCGCCTTGCCGCCGCGGTAATGCTTTATGGCGGCTTCCAGGGCCTCCATGCCCATCACGGAGCAGTGCATCTTCTCTCCGGGCAGGCCGCCCAGGAAGTCGGCTATCTGCTGGTTGGTGATCTTGGCCGCGTCGTCGAGTTTCATGCCTTTCACCATCTCCGTCAGGGCGGAAGAAGAAGCGATGGCGCTGGCGCAGCCGAAAGTTTTGAATTTGGCGTCGGTGATGGTCTGGGTGGCTTTGTCTATGCGCAGCGTAAGCTTAAGCGCGTCGCCGCAGACTATGCTGCCAACCTCGCCAACCGCATCGGGATTGGAGATCTCTCCCACGTTCCGGGGATTCTTGAAATGCTCGTACACTTTTTCGGTATAGTTCCACATAACGCACCTCTATGACCTTGCTGCTCCAGGAGAGATCGGAGCTGGGGGGATATATATATTTTATCAAATCCCGGTCCGGCCGGAGCACTAAAGGAACTCGCGCCGCAGGGCGGTCCTGTCCAGCGCCAGGGCCCACCACAGGCTCACCCCGCCCGCCACCAGCGCCAGCAGCCTCACCAGGTGCGCGGCCCCGCGCACCGCAGCGTTGAATTCCGGAGACACCGGCACGCCCCAGAAAATAAGAGGGCGCGGCACGGCCAGCCATGGGTAGACCAGCAGCAGCAGGAAGCCCGCGGCCAGCAGGTAAAGGGTCCAGACGGCGCCACGCCGGGCCCATTCGCGCCGCAGCCAGACGCCGGCGGCCAGCGCAAAAGCCGAAGACCAGAATAAAAAAGCGAAAACGAAAACGGCCCGCATATTATTTACCAACAGCACGGCCAGCGGCGGCATGCCGTACGGCACGGTGGATTTTGCCAGCGAAAGGTAGAGCGCCGGCGTGCCGAAGACGCCCAGCATCGTGGCCAGGTCGTAGGACGCCTTTACGGCCATGGCGCAGCTGGCGGCGGCCGCGGCCAGCGCCAGGGAGGAAAGGGCCCGGGATTTCCCTTCGGGAAGGAGCTTCATGGTCCTCTGATTATATAACTTTGCCCCGCGGCTTTACCCCGGGCCCGAAAAGTTATTTAATTAAGTAAGCCCCGCCGGTCCGGGGGGTAATTTCTGCCGCACGGAGCACCTATGTCGGTAAAGATAGTCAGGCAATACACCGTTTTCCTCCCCAACATCCCGGGAGCGCTCGCTAAATTCGTTGAGCTCTTCGCTAACGCGGGCGTGAACATAGTAGGCATCGCCTCCGAGATCCGCGACGATTCCGGCGTGGTGCGCGTGGCCGTGGACGCGGACCGCAAGGTAAGCCACCTTCTCACCGGAGCCGGCTTCACCACCATAGAGACCACCATGCTCTCGCTGGAACTGGCCGACAAGCCGGGCCAGCTGATGCGCCTCACCAGGCTGCTGGGAGAGGGCAACATCAACATCACCACCGTCTACGGCACTTCGGACAGCGGGGACAACGGCCGCCTCCTCATGAACGTTTCCGATCCGGAGAAAGCCCTGGAGATCCTGAAAGCGGAACTTTCCTCGAAGTAGCCGTTTTGCCCAAAACAAAACCGCCGGGACGGCCCGGCGGTTTTTTTATTCCAGACGCGAACCTATTGCCCGGCCGGCTCCGGCTTTACCACCGGCACCTCGTCCAGCAGCTCGGTGGCCCGCACTTCCAACTGCACGCGGCGGCCAAGAGCGGCCTGGCCCGCTATAAATTCGTTAAGGAGGGCCAGGCATCCTGGGCGCAGTTTCAGGCAACCGTTGGTGTCGCGCCAGCGGAAGTCCGCAAGCTCCGGCCGGCCGGAGAACTTCGGGTCGCCCCGGCGGGAAGCTTCTTCCCACTGGTCGGTGTGCACGGCAAAACCGCTCCGCCCGTAGGGCCCGAAATAGTATTTAGGATTATGCGCGAGCTGCCTGGCCTGCCTGGCCTTAGAGGCCTCGCTTCCCGGCGTAGGGCGGCGCTCGAAGTAGGGCACGCCCTCGCCCTGCGAGCCCTCCTGGGAATCTTCCGCCCACATCATGTCCACCGGCATGAGCTTAACGCTTGCCGGATACCAGTCCGCAAAGACCGCTGAAAAATACTTTTTCTTCTTCTCTTCCGGCGGCGCGGCGGCGCGGGCGCCGAGCAGGTCTATTTCATAGGTTTCGGGAGAAATATTCCTGAGATCGTAGATCCCCGGTATGGTGGCCCCGTCGGTGGCGTCTTCGGCTATATAATACACCGTGCTGCTGCCTATAACGCCCCACTGCCAGCCCGCGGCCGGCGACGTTGAGGTTATGCCGCGGCCCAGCGCCTCGCACTGGTATACGCCAGCGCGGGTGCCGCCTTCGATCTCAAAACTTATTATCCCGGACCGGGCGCGGTCGTTGGGCAGCAGGGCCAGCGCGCGGGAAACCTTCCCCCCCGCCGTTGCGTTAAGGCCCAGGGTCTTGGTTTTAGCCCGCAGTTCCGCGGTCAGTTCCGGCTGGGCGGGCCTGTCGGCGGGGATATAGGAAGGTATAAGGGACGTGGCCGCGGCGTCGGCGGCGCGCAGGCCGGCGGGAACGCAAAGCAGCGCCGCCAAGATAAGGAACCGGTTTTTTTTCATACTGCCTCCGCGCTTAGCGCAGGATCAAAGAACCTAAAGTTTTCAGAAAGTCTTCGGTATCGTCCGGGCTGAGCACAAAAAGCGTTTTGGCCGTCCTTACCGCGGCCAACCGGTCGAAGCGCGTGGCGTAAGCCCTGAAAAAGCCGATCTTCCGGCTCCAGAACAGGCCGTAATGACCGTAGTAGCCGCTGGTCCCCATCACGCGCAGGCTCCGGCTGAAAACGCCTTCCTCAAGCTGGTTCGCCTGCGCAATATCGCGCAGCGGTATCGTTATGGGTTTCACTTTCCGGTCTATCGCCAGCTCCACGTCGTCGAGCGAGTAGCCGCGGGGCGCCATGGCTTTGGCCAGCCAGGCGCTCACGGCCACCACCGCGGCGGCCAAGAGTATGGCCCACCGCATGAACCCGGGCGGCGGCGGGCAGAGCGAATCGAACTTGTACCAGGTAAAGCAGAGCAGCACGGCGGCGGCCGCCATCCCGAAACCGGCCAGCCGCGTTGTCAGGCGCAGCTGGCGGTCCATTTCCGCTTTGTAATATTTCCTCATCAGGGGCGCGTGAGTTTCTTGTACCTTATGCGGTGCGGGGTGTCCGCCGCGGTGCCCAGGCGCTTGTGCCTGTCGGCCTCGTATTCGGAGAAGTTGCCCTCGAACCAGAAGATCTTGCTGTCGCCCTCGAAGGCCATGATATGCGTGGCCACGCGGTCGAGGAACCAGCGGTCGTGGCTGATGATGACGGCGCAGCCGCCGAAGCTCTCCAGCGCCTCTTCCAGCGCGCGCAGCGTGTTGACGTCGAGGTCGTTGGTGGGCTCGTCGAGCAGCAGCACGTTGCCGCCCTCCTTGAGCATCACGGCCAGGTGCACGCGGTTGCGCTCGCCGCCGGAGAGGTGTTCCACCTTCTTCTGCTGGTCCTGGCCGCTGAAATTATACCGGGCCACGTAGGCGCGGGAGTTAACTTCCAGCTTACCCAGCTTCACCAGGTCCAGCCCGCCGGAGATGACCTCCCAGACGTTACGGCCCTCCTGCAGCGTGGAGCGGTGCTGGTCCGAGTAGCAGAGCTTCACCGTCTCGCCCACTTTAAAATCCCCGGAATCCGGCTTTTCCTCGCCGGTGATCATCTTGAACAGCGTGGTCTTGCCGGCGCCGTTGGGCCCTATGATGCCCACTATGCCGCCCGGCGGCAGCGAGAAGGAGACGTTATCGAGCAGCAGTTTGTCGCCGAAGGACTTGGAGACGTTCTTGGCCTCTATGACCTGGTTGCCCAGGCGCGGCCCCGGCGGGATATAGATCTCCAGCTCCTTCGCCAGTTTCTCGTTGTCCTGGCTGAGCAGGTTCTCGTAAGCGGTGATGCGGGCCTTGCCCTTGGCCTGGCGGGCCTTGGCGCCCATGCGGATCCACTCGAGCTCGCGCTTCAGGGTCTTCTGGCGGTCGCTCTCGGATTTTTCCTCCTGCCTCAGGCGCTCGCCCTTCTGGTCCAGCCAAGACGAGTAATTGCCCTTCCACGGGATGCCCTGGCCGCGGTCCAGCTCCAGGATCCAGCCGGCCACGTTATCGAGGAAGTAGCGGTCGTGGGTGACGGCGATAATGGTGCCCTCGTATTCTTTCAGGTGCTGTTCCAGCCAGGCCACGGCCTCGGCGTCCAGGTGGTTGGTGGGCTCGTCCAGGAGCAGGATGTCCGGCTTCTGCAGGAGCAGCCGGCACAGGGCCACGCGGCGTTTTTCGCCGCCGGAGATGTTCTTTATCAAGGTGTCGGCCGGCGGGCAGCCCAGGGCGTCCATGGCCAGCTCCAGGCGGCTGTCCACGTCCCAGGCGTTCAGGGCGTCTATCTTCTCCTGCACCTTGCTCTGCCGCTCGATGAGCTTGTTCATGGCGTCGTCGCTCATGGGTTCGGCCAGCTTGTCGCTGATGTCGTTATATTCTTTCAGCGCGGCCATGGCCTCGGGCAGGCCTTCTTCCGCTATCTGCTTCACGGTCTTTTCCGGGTCCAGCTGCGGTTCCTGCTCCAGCAGGCCCACGGTGTGGCCCGGCGACAGCACGGTCTCGCCGCGGAAATCGGTGTCCTTGCCGGCGAGGATGCGCAAAAGCGAGCTCTTGCCGGAGCCGTTGAGGCCCAGCACGCCTATTTTGGCGCCGTAATAATAAGAGAGGTAGATGTCCTTGAGGACGGCTTTTTTGTCGTAATGCTTGCTCACGCCCACCATCGAGTAGATTATTTTTTTATCGTCTTTGGTTTCAGCCATGTCGGTATCCTTAAATGCTGCGAAGTCCGTTAAGTATTATCCCAAAATACGGAGCCGCCGGGAAACAGCCCGGCGGCCCCGCCAGAACGCGAACACCTATTTGAAGTAGTAGATCTTTGTCAAATACGAGTAATTATTACCCTCGCTGGTCACCGGCTGGGCAAGCTTATCCGTCTTTACGCCTATAAGTTTTTCACCTCGTTTTGAGATAAGGTCCTTATGGTAAGCCACCTGCTTGCCCGTCATTTCCTCGGTGTTGGAAACCGCCAGCGCCACACCCACGCGCGGCCCCAGGTAGAAGATAGCGTTGCCGCCGTATTTCGCGGTTATCTTTACGCCAGCGCCTTCTAAAAGGTCCAGGTCGAACCTGACCGCGGCGTTCTGCACGCCCAGGTAGCGCAGTTGGCGTTCCCTGTCCTGTTTCTCTTCGAAAGCGGTCAGATAGTAAATATTCACCGTCGGCTTGATGAAAGTGTCGGGGTCTACGGGGAGGCCGAAAGAGCCGAGCACCTTCAGCCCTTCCGCGTTAAGCGCATCCGTCAGCGTTTTCTCCATGCCGGCTTCGGAAACAGGCATGTGGGCGGTATCGCAGAGAAAACTGCGGATAGCCAGCCCGCCCGTGGTCTCATACTTGAGCGCGCCGAACCCGGGCGCGTATTCGGGGGCGAGCGCCTTAAGCCCGGCTTTCTTGATGACCGGCAGCCACATGGCCTTGAACTCCTCGAATTTAGCGGGAGTATCCGCCCGCTGGGTAAAAAGCAACTTGGGTCCGGTCAGGGCCATCAGGTGGTTGGTCTGCAGTACTCCGTCGGCGTAGCGGCCGCCCGCGGCTTTAGCGGCCCCCGGGGCCGGAATGGAAACCCTGGTCGCCGCCACGTCAGAGGCGGTCATGGACCCAAGGTCCGCGGAGAAAACCGCGGCGGGAGAAAGCAGGAGAGCGACAGCGATGTGTTTGAACATAGTTCCTCCAGGTACTGGCATCATGTTATACAGCATAGATCCGGCGTTTTCAAGGCCCACATTCGGTTACGGTCCTCTACGGGATATAAGAGGAGAACTGCGCCGCCATCGCTATCCGTTCTCCGGTGCCTTCGTTCTGGCCGGTCACATAGGTCACCACGTAAAAGTAATTCTACTTTTATGAGGAAAGCCCGGTATGAGGCTTTGGTCCCTTCATTCAATAGGCAACTTGGCCCACCAAAGGCGGATTCTTATTTGGAGCGGCGCAAAATGACGTAACCGCCGGCGCCGAGAGGCGTTTTCACGGACATGGCTTTATAGACCAGCGTTTCCGGGGCCCAGTAGGGTTCGTACCATTCCCGGTCCACGTCCATAACCAGGACGCGGCGGGTTTTGGCGTCGTAGGCCCCGACCGGGGAAATATGCGCATAAGGCCCGCCCGGCGCGCCGGTCACGGCGTCCTGGGCGAAATACAGCAGCATGATGTCGTCGGGGCTGCGCTCGTTGCCGGCCAGCGCCCGGCGGAACTTTTCCAGCCCCTGCGCCGTCTGCGCTGGAACTTCCACGGCGAGGACCGCGGCCTTGATCCCGTAGGCGGCCAGCGTCTCTTTGGCGGCCGCGGCCAGCTGGGCCAGCGTCACGCCGTGCCGGCCTTCAGAGCCGGCCTCTTCCAGCAAATCCTTCCACGGGAACCCCGTAACTTTGCCGGCCAGTTCGCGCGGCTCTAGGTTCTTTTCGCCGTCGCCGCGGGCGCGGCGGGTATTGGCCAGCGCGTTCAGGGCCATAGCCAGGGACGCGGCGGAGCAGGAATAATTATTGTACTGCGGCACGTAGAAAGCGGATAGGTTCCAGTAATCGGGGGCCGGGTTCTCCGGCGACCGGAAGTAGGCGTTGTCCGCAGCCAGCGGCGCGGCAGCCACTCCTTCCATGACGGCGTATTTGGGCGGCTCCGCGGCGAGCCGGACCGCGCACAACATCAGCGGGAAAAATATTTTTTTCATAAGTCCCTCAATCTGCGGCCAGCGGTTCCGGTGCCGGCGCGGGCTTTCCCGCCCGCCCGTCCTCTACCCCCAGCGCCGCAAAGAACCCGGCCACGGCCAGCACCGACGCGGCCAGGAAGACGCTGCGGTAGCCGTAAGCCGCCCACAGCAGGCCGCCGGCGGCCGGGATGGTCATGGAAACGGCGTGGTCCAGAGTTATGCCCAAGGAAACCGTCGGGGCTATGTGCGACTTCTCCTCGGCTATCCTGCTGAGGTACGTGGTGCGCGCTATCCTGGTGGCGAACATCAGGTTGTCCAGCACGAAGAGGAAATAAAGCAGCGGCCGGAAAGACGCGAAAGCGAAACCCGCGCAGATGCAGAGCAGAATGCCGGCGTCGGCCATGAACATCCTGCGTTCGCCTAGCCTGTCGGTCAGCTCCCCGAAAGCCTGGCGGAACACCACGCCGGCCGCGGCCGCGGCCATGGCCAGCGAGGCCATTACCGCCGGGCTGGCGCCGTAGCGCGTGACCAGCACCCAGGGGGCGAAGGTCAGGAAGATCTGCTTGCGCGCGCCGAAGAGGATGTTGAGCAGGTAGTACCACTTGTAGCGGCGGCGCAGCACGAAGCGTTTGCCACCGGGCGCGGCTTCGCTGCCGCCCTTCGGGATCCGCGCGAACAGGAACGCCGACGCGAAAGACGCCAGCGCCGCGGCCGCGAAGGACCACTTGTAAACTTCCGGCCCGGCGGCCCCGGCCATGGCCCAGACAAAACCCGCGCCCGCTATGGCCGCAAAATTGGTCACGCCGCTTATCTGGCCCAGGCGCCGGCCCTGCCCGCCTTCTTTGGCGAAACGCAGCCCCATCACGCTCTCGACCGTCATGAACAGGTGGCTGCCGGCGCTCCAGAGCAGCATCCAGAACAACATGGGCCGGTACGCCGGCGACAGGAAACCCAGGCCCGCCACTCCGGCGGCGGTGAGCAGCCCCGTTATCACCGCCCAGCGCCGCACCGGCACCGCGGCCAGCAGCCCGGCCATGAACAGCACCAAAAAGCCCGGCAGTTCGCGCGGGAATTCCAGGAAACCGCGCTGGGAGGAGGTGAGGTTGAAAGAGTCGTTAAGATAGTTGTTGAAGGCGGCGGAGAGCACACCCGCGTTGATGCCGAGGAAAAAAACTCCCAGCAGGAAAGCTTTAAAGGCGGGATCGGCGTTCTTCCAGCGGTTGAACAGGTTATTCATGTGCTGGCGGCCGGCGGGTTCAGCCGGCCATGAATTTCTTAAGCCCGGTCATTATCATCTGCACCGAGATGGTGACCAGGATCATGCCCATAAGTTTTTCCATGGCGAGCAGGCCGCGAGCCCCCAGCAGCCGCGACAGCCAGCCGGAAAGCCCGGCCAGGATGACGGCGTTTATCAGCCAGGACACCCCTATCACGCCGGCCCACATGCCCGTGCGGCCGGGGTCCTGCAGGGAGAACAGCAGCACCGTGGTGAGCGTAGACGGCCCGGCTATGAGCGGTATGGCCAGCGGCACTATGAACGGTTCTCCCTCCGGTCCTTCGGCAAAAGTGGAATGATGAGTGGGGAAGATCATCTGCATGGCTATCAGGAACAGCACTATGCCGCCGGCCACGGCCATGGCCGTAAGGTCCAGCGCCAGCGCGGACACGAAATATTTCCCGAACAGCAGGAAGAAGACCATGATGCCCAGCGCGATGACCAGCTCCCTGGCTATTACCTTGCGCCGGCGCTCCTCGCTGACACCCTTAAGGGCCGTCATGAACAGCGGGATGTTGCCCAGCGGGTCCATTACCAGCGTCAGCGTGAAAACGGTGGAAATAAAAAGCGTCAGGTCCATATTATAATTCTAGCAAAAGAAAACGGCCGGGGAGGTCGCCCTTTCCCGGCCGCTTGTTTGAGCGCCGCGGCTCAATTACCGACCCAGTCCTTGCGCACTTGCCCCGTGACGGCGGCCACGGCCTCGCCGGATTCCACGCTCGCCAGCCTGATGTTAAGTTCCAGGATTTTCCCCTGCAGTTCCACCATGCCGCCTATTACCAGCAGGTCGGCGCCGAGCATGTGGCCCACTTTTTTCGCCGACTCCGGGCCTATGCTGCCCGCGTTCTGCAGTTTTAATTCGCCCAGGACTTTTTCTATCTGCTTTCTTTCCACCACCCTCAGCGCGCCGCGGTTTATGAGCTCGGTGGTAAAGCGTTCGGAGACGATGTTCCCGTCCTCGGACAGGCGGCCGTCGGCGTAAGAAAAACCGGCTACCGCTATAGTCTTCCCCCCGCCCTGGTAGGCCTTGATCAGGGAAGTTATTATGGGGCCGTATTCGTCCGCGTTCTTGACGCTGCCCGAGGCTATGCCCAGGCGGTTGTTTATGGCCGCGCGGATCAGGTCGACAGAAGTCTGATTCCCACGCCGCTCAGCCATCTCCAGCGGGGTAAGCTGCTCTGGTGTGCTCAGGGGGCTGAAGCTTACCGTCTGCGGCAGGCCGCAATAATAAGCGGTTCCCGGTTCCGGGTTGGCCCCCTTCTGGAGCAGGAACTGCACCATGCCGACATGGCCGTAGGAAGCGGCAAAATGCAGCGGGGTGCACCTGAAGTAGGCTTGTTCGTTAATATCGGCCCCGCTGTCTATCAGCAGCCTGGCGGCTTCCACCTGCCCGTTGGTAACGGCGTCATGAAGCGCGGTCTTATGATCGCTCCTGGCCTTCAGGTTCGCTTTTCCGGCCAGCAGGGTCTTCATGGCCGGGATGTCGCCTACGCGCGCCGCCTTGTGCAGCGGGCTCGCGCAGCCGCAGGCGATACCGGCCAGGATCAAAGTGCCGAAGATCTTTTTCATTTTAGTTCCACCGTGATATTCCGCTATTCTACATATTTTAAAGACCGCACTCCCCGGGTAAAAAGAAAACGGCCGGGGAGGTTTCCCTCTCCGGCCGCTTCTTTGAGCGCCGCGGCTACTTCTTTTCTTCCGCGGCGGGCTTGGCGTCCTCGCCGTCGTCTATCACGGGCTCGACGGAGGCGATCTTATCGCCGTCCTCCAGCCGCACCAGGCGCACGCCCTGGGTGTTGCGGCTGATCACGCGCAGGCCGCCGCAGCTCATGCGGATTATCTTGCCCTTCTCGGTCATGACCATCAGGTGGTCCTTGTTCTCCACCAGGTGGATGCCCACCACCGCGCCGTTGCGGTCGGTGGCCTTTATGGTGATGACGCCGGAACCGCCGCGGCCCTGGTGCCGGTACTCGTCCAGGTCGGTGCGCTTGCCGTAACCGTTGAGGCAGACCGTCAGCAGCGTTTTTTTACTCTTGGGCTCGGCCACTTCCATGCCCACCACCTGGTCGTTGTCGTCCAGGCGGATACCGCGCACGCCCATGGCCCCGCGGCCCATGCTGCGCACGTCGGATTCGCTGAAGCGGATGCTCATGCCGCCCTTGGTGCCGATTATGATCTCGTACTTGCCGTCGGTATGCCCGACCGAGGTCAATATATCGCCGTCCTCCAGGCCTATCGCGATGATGCCGCTGCGGCGGATATTCGCGAAGTCGCCTATCGGGGTCTTCTTGATGTTGCCCTTGCGGGTACACATCACGATGAAGCTCTCCTTGCCCTTGGCCTCGGCGAAGGACTCGATGGCGAGCACCGAGGTCACCTTTTCGTCCTTGATCTGCAGCAGGTTCACTATGGCCTTGCCGCGGGACGTCCGGTTGCCTTCGGGGATCTCGTAGCCCTTGAGCGCGTACACGGTGCCGCGCGTGGTGAACATCAGGATGGTGGCGTGGCTCGAGGTGACGAAGAGCTTCTCGATGAAGTCCTCTTCCTTGACCTCGCTGCCGATGATGCCTTTGCCGCCGCGGCCCTGCACCTTGTAGGTGTCGGCAGGGATGCGCTTGATGTAGCCGCCGTGGCTCATGGTGATGACGACCTTCTCCTCGGGAATGAGGTCCTCGATATCGAGTTCCTGCGCTTCCGCGGTGATGTCGGTCTGGCGCTTGTCGCCGTACTTTTCCTTCATCTCCTTGAGCTCGTCGACGATGATCTTCATGACGCGCTTGGGGTCGGCGAGGATGGCCTTCAGTTCCCCGATCAGCTTCATCAGGGCGCGGTGCTCTTCCTCTATGGCGCCGGTCTCCAGCTTGGTCAGCTGGTGCAGCCGCATGTCGAGGATCGCCTGGGCCTGGATATCGCTCAGGGCGAACTTCGTCATCAACTTGCCCTTGGCCTCCAGGGAGTCCTTGGACTTTTTGATGATCTCCACCACGGCGTCTATGTTCTGGAGCGCTATCAGGTAGCCTTCCAGGATGTGGGCGCGCGCGAGGGCGCGCTTAAGGTCGTATTTGGTGCGGTTCACCACCATCAGGCGGCGGTGGCGCACGTACTGCTGCATCACTTCTTTAATGGGCAGCACGCGCGGACGGCCGTCCACGATGGCCAGCATGATCACGCCGAAGGAGGTCTCCATCTGCGTGTGTTTGTAGAGCTGGTTGAGCACCACCTGGGCGTTGCCGTCGCGCTTTATCTCTATCACCACGCGCATACCGCGGCGGTCGGACTCGTCGCGGATATCGGAGATATCCGGGATCTTCTTTTCCTTCACCAGGAAGGCGATGTTCTCTATCAGGGTGGACTTATTGACCTGGTAGGGGATCTCGGTAATGACGATGCATTCCCGGTTGCCCTTCATCTCCTCTATCTCGGCGCGGGCCTGGGTAGTGATGGAGCCGCGGCCGGTCTCGAAGTAATCCTTTATACCCTTGCGGCCGCGGATGATGCCGCCCGTCGGGAAGTCGGGGCCCTTGATGATCTTCATCAGGTCGCCGGTCTTTATCTCGGGGTTGTCGATGACGGCGATGGTGGCGTCGCAGACCTCGGAGAGGTTATGCGTGGGGATATTGGTGGCCATACCCACGGCGATGCCGGAAGAGCCGTTCACCAGCAGGTTGGGGAGCTTCGCGGGCAGCACGGACGGCTCGGTCATGGAGCCGTCGTAGTTCGGGACGAACTTAACGGTCTCTTTCTCGATGTCGGCCAGCAGCTCGCCGGCTATGCCGGACAGGCGCGCCTCGGTGTAACGCATGGCGGCGGCCGGGTCGCCGTCCACCGAGCCGAAGTTACCCTGCCCGTCCACCAGCGTATAGCGCAGGCTGAACGTCTGCGCCATGCGCACCAGGGTGTCGTAGATGGAAGCGTCGCCGTGCGGATGGTACTTACCCATCACGTCGCCGACTATGCGGGCGGATTTCTTGAAGGGCTTGTTGTGCTGCAGGCCCATGTCGTCCATGGTGTAGAGCACGCGGCGGTGCACGGGCTTCAGGCCGTCCCTGACGTCGGGCAGCGCGCGGCCCACTATAACGCTCATGGAGTAGTCTATGTACGAGGATTTCATCTCCTCGCTGATGTCGCGGTCAACGATGTTGACGAACATGTTGTCCTGCTTCGGTGCTTGGTCTTTGTTGTCTGCCATTTCCTTCTCCGTTAATTAAATATCCAGGTTGCGGGCGGCCAGCGCGTTCTGTTCTATAAAAACGCGGCGCGGTTCCACTTTGTCGCCCATGAGGGTAGTGAACATCTTCTCGGCCTCGGCCGGGTCCTCGAGGGACACCTTCAGCAGCTTGCGCCGCAGGGGATCCATGGTGGTCTCCCAGAGCTGTTCCGGATTCATTTCGCCCAGACCTTTGTAGCGCTGGATGTGCGCGCCGGCCGCGCCCGTCTTCATGGCGGTGTCCAGCAGGCCTTTCAGGTCCTTGGCTCCCACAAGGGTCTTCTCGTTGGAGATCTCGAAGAGGTCCTGCTTCTTCGGGTCCTCGTTATTGAAGTCGGACACCGCGTAGCCGAAGGCTTTCAGCTTGGCGGAGATGTTGTTGAGCTTGGTGAACTCGCCGAGCGGCTGGAACTCGGGGCCGAGCTCTTCGGTGTCTATCTCGGCTTCCGGCACGCCGTCCTTGGCGAGGGCGTCCTTATGCTTCTGGATGTGCTCGTTCTCGTAGTCCATCCACTCCTTCTCGGTGAAGACGTAGCGGTAGGTCTCGGGGCCGGTCTCTATGCGGTACAACGGCACCTGCCCGGCGGCCTGGAACTTAAGGTAGTCCTTAAGGGTCAGGTTCTTGGGCTCGAGCTTGCGGGTGGTGTTGTCTATGGCTATCACCAGGTCCAGCAGTTCAGCCAGTTCCTTGGGATCGAGTTTTTTACCTTTGGCTTTAACGCTGATGCCGCCCACGGCTTCCTTGGTCTGCCACTTCTGCAGCTTCTCTTCGTTCTCGAAGTAAGCCTCGAACTTGCCTTTCTTGACCTTGTAGAGCGGCGGCTGCGCGATATAAACGTGGCCCTGCTCTACGAGCTGGCGCATCTGGCGGTAGAAGAACGTCAAGAGCAGCGTGCGGATGTGCTGGCCGTCCACGTCGGCGTCGGCCATGATGACGATCTTGTGGTAGCGCAGCTTCTCTATATTGAAGCCGTCCTCGCCTTCGCCGATGCCGGTGCCGATGGCGCTGATGAGCGTGCGGACGGCGTCGGAGGAGATAATTTTAACGAGCTGGGCCTTCTCGACGTTCAGGATCTTGCCGCGGATGGGCAGGATAGCCTGGAACACGCGGTCGCGGCCCTGCTTGGCCGAGCCGCCGGCCGAGTCGCCTTCCACTATGAACAGTTCGGATTTCTTCGGGTCGCGCTCCTGGCAATCGGCCAGTTTGCCCGGCAGGCCGGAGTCGGTAAGGGAGCCTTTGCGGCGCGCCAGGTCCTTGGCGCGGCGGGCGGCCTCGCGGGCCTCGGCGGCGCCCAGGCCTTTCTGGCAGATGGCCTTGGCAATGGAGGGGTGCTCTTCGAAGAAGACGGACAGGGCCTCGCCGGTGAGGGTCTTTACTATACCCTCCACTTCGCCGTTGCCCAGTTTGGTCTTGGTCTGGCCTTCGAATTGCGGCTGCGGGATCTTGACCGACACCACGACGGTGAGGCCTTCGCGCACGTCGTCGCCGGTTACGTTGTATTCCTTGTCCTTGAGGAGGTCGTACTTCTTTATGTAGTCGTTGATGACGCGCGTCAGCGAAGAGCGGAAGCCGGTCACGTGCGTGCCGCCCTCGATGGTCTTGATATTATTGACGAAGGAGAACATGGTCTCAGAGTAGTCGCTGTTGTACTGGATGGCGAGGTCGAGCATCACGTCGCCCTCGGACTTCGTCACAAAGATCGGCTCCTCGTTGATGACCTGCTTGTTGGTATTGAGGAATTTTACGAACTGCTTTATGCCGCCTTCGAAGAAGAAGGTGTGTTTCTTGTTCTCTTCGCGCTCGTCTATAATGGTGATGCGGCAGCCGGGGTTGAGGAAAGCCAGCTCGCGCAGGCGGTTGGAGATGGTGTCGTAAGAGAACTCGCAGTCGCCGAAGATCTCCGGATCGGGGTGGAACAGCACCGTGGTGCCGTGGCCGTCGGTGGTACCCACCGCCTTCACGTCGTACTGCGGCTTGCCGCGCTTGTATTCCTGTTTATAAACTTTGCCGTCGCGCGAATCCACGGTGACCTCGAGCAGGTCGCTGAGCGCGTTAACGCAGCTCACACCCACGCCGTGCAGGCCGCCTGACACTTTGTAGGCGCCCGCTTCGAACTTGCCGCCGGCGTGCAGCACGGTCATGACCACTTCCAGCGCGCTTTTACCCTTAAGCTTCGGGTCCTTAACGTCCTTCATCGGGTCCACGGGGATGCCGCGGCCGTTGTCGCTTACGGAGCAGATGTTGCCTTCTTTTATAAGGACGTCTATCTTGTTACAGCCGCCGGCGAGAATTTCATCGATGGCGTTATCCACCACTTCGTAAACGAGGTGGTGGAGGCCCTGGATGCCGGTGGAACCGATGTACATGGCGGGGCGCTTGCGCACCGCTTCCAGGCCTTCCATAACCTGGATATTAGAGGAATCGTATCCGCCCTCTTTAGGGTTCGCTGTCTTTGTCATGGCTGTCTAACTCCTGTTTTTTATAACTTCGTGGCCGTCTTTATGGCTCTTATCCACGGCCGCTTGAAATATTTATTAAGCCCTTTCACCAACACCGAACTGCGCAGCGCCAGCTCGCTGGCGGCCGCCGCGGAGGAGGGTTTTACCAGGATACAGCCCCGGTCAACTCCCAGCAGCGTGCAATGCTCGCCCAGGCGCCCCATTTCCTTCTTCCAGATGGCGTCCAGCAGCGCCAGGCGGTCCAGCCCGGCTATGCCCAGCACCTTGTAGGACGAGCAGACCGCGTCCGCGCGCGTCCAATTGGAACTCCGCCGCTTCAGGAACATATTACTGGGTGCGCAGCGGCATCACTATATAGGACAGGTCCTCGCGGCCCTTGAGCCGCAGCAGCGCCGGGGTGGCGGGCGAGGTCAATTCCATCTGCACCTCGCCTTCGCCGGCCGCTTTCAGTATGTCCAGTATGAACTTCGGGTTAAAGCTGATCTGGAAATCCTTCCCTTTATAATCGGCTTCCACTTCGTCCTCGAAATCCATGCTCTGGGAAGCGGAATTAACCACCAGCGCGCCGGGCCGGAAAGTGTATTTCACCGCGCCGCTGCGCTCGCTGGAGCAGATGGCGGCGCGCTTGGTCACGGCCATCAGCTTCTCCGCGTTTATGGAAACCTCGAGCTCGTGGCTCTTGGGAACGATCTGTTCGTAAGCGGGGAAATTCCCCTCCACCAGCCTGGAGATGAACACGGTCTTGCCGATCTTGAACCCTATCTGGTTGGAGGAAAGCCCCACCGTAACCTCGTCCGCGTCCTTTATCCCGGCGCCCTTTATGAACCGGGCCAGTTCGCCAAGGATCTTGGAAGGAACTATGACCTTGAAGTCTTTTTTCGCTTTGATCTTCTTGGTGGCGGCTATCGCCAGCCGCCGGCCGTCCGTGGCCACCAGGGAGAACAGGTCTTTCTCGAACTTCCAGAGCAGGCCGTTAAGGAAGTGCCTGTCGTCTTCCGTGGAAGCGGAGAAGATGGTGGCGTTTATCATGTCCGCCAGGAGTTTGGCCGGCACCTTGAAGGAATTGCTCTCGTCCAGGTCCGGGATGACGGGGTAGTCGTTCTTGGGGGCGCCGCCCAGCTTGAAGCGGGACTTGCCGCTGTGGATGGAGATGCGGCTGCTCTCGTCCACCGCTATGTTGACGTCAGAATCCTCGCCAAGGTTCTGGACTATTTCCATGAACTTCTTGATCGGGACCGTAATGCTGCCCTCTCCCTTGATCTCTACCGGGATATGGTGCTTTATGGCCATCTCCAGGTCCGTGAAGACCACTTTGAGGCCCTTGTCCTCGGTCTCCATCAGGAAGTTCTGTAATATAGGTATAGTGCCGGTCTTGGAAGAGACTCCGGCCTGTATGGTCTGTATGCCTTTGAGCAAAGTTTCCCGGTTACTGTTTATTTTCATCATCATACTCCTCTATATATAGGGGGTGTTGATAGTGTCAGCATTGTTAAAATCATAGGAGAAAATTATCAACACCCGGTGACCGTTTACTGACATCGCTGACAATTCGCGGACGTTATCAGCCCGCAAAGCTAGTTACTGACATTTTTTATCTTAGTTATCATCTGGTTCAGCGTCTCGTTGAAGTATGGGTCCGTCTGAACCATCTGCCCGATCTTGTTCTTGGCGTACAGCACGGTGGCGTGGTCGCGCCCGAAAGCGTCCCCTATGTCGTTCAGGGACATCTCCGTGAGGCTGCAGGCCATATACATGGCCACCTGCCGCGGAAACGCTATATTCTCGTTGCGTTTCTTGGAGTTAAAGTCCTTCATCTCTATATTGTATTTGTCCGAAACCACGTTCTTGATGGTTTCCACCGAGATCTTCCGGTCGTCCTGCTCCGGATCGCTGATGTGGTCCTTTATGATCTCTTTCACGGCGTCTATGGACGGCTGGATCTTCATGTTGGAGCAGAAGTTGCCTACCGTGATAAGGCAGCCGTCCAGTTCGCGGATGCTCTTTTTCACGTTCTCCGCTATGAAGGTTATTATATCGTCCGGGATATCGTAGTTGTGGTTGTCGCGCTTCTGGCGCAGGATGGCCACGCGGGTCTCGAAATCCGGGATCTTGATGTCGGCCACCACGCCGGACAGGAAGCGCGAGATGAGGCGCTGCCCCAGGGCCAGTTCGCGGGGCGGCCGGTCCGAGGTCACCACGATCTGTTTCTTGGATTCGAACAGGGAATTGAAAGTGTAGAAGAATTCCTCTTCGCTGCGTTCTTTGTCCACCAGGAACTGGATGTCGTCGAGCAGCAGGCAGTCCAGTTTGCGGTACTTGTTGCGGAACTGCTCGGTGGCGCCGCCGCGTACCGCGTCGATGTATTCGTTGACGAAATTCTCGCTGGCCGTGTAGAGGATGCGCGCGGCCGGGTTGAGCTTGAAAATGCCGTGCGCTATGGCGTGCAGCAGGTGCGTCTTGCCCAGGCCGGGCGGGCTGTAAATAAAGAAGGGGTTGGTCTGTCCCGGCGTTTTTGACACGCCCTCCGCCGACGCGACGGCGAAACGGTTGGACGGGCCCATGATGAAGGATTCGAAAGTGTAATTAGGGTTGAAGGAAAAATAATTGGCCGGCAGGGCCACCGACGCCGGGGACGCCTTCTGCTGCGGTATCGGCTCCGTCGGGATTAGCGACATGGAGTAATTTAGTTTAAGGTCTTTTCCCGTCAGGGAGGCGAGCAGCGGCAGGATCTTCTCCTCGTAGCGCTGCTTTACCGTATTGTAAATAATGGAATCCGGAACTTCCAGCCGCAGGGTGTTCTCCTCCATGAAAAGAGGCTTTATCGGGCGGATCCAAAGGTCCACCGCCTCGGAACCTATCTCCGGAGCGAGTTTTTTAAGGAGTTCTTCCCAGATGTACTTGATATCGGTTAAGTTATCCACAAGTTATCCACAAGTGTTAGTAATTCTTTCTGACCACCAAAAAACCCTTGTTTTACAATCGTTTTTCCTGTTAGCAACTTTTTTTAACCATCCCGGGTTATAGGCCTAAAGGGTAAAAAATGTTACAAAAATGTGAACGGGAAGCCCGGTTTTCCGGGCTCCCCTTATATTATTAATTTTATTTAGCGAAGTCAATAGCCGGCCGGGCGCGCGCGGTTTTAGCCGTGTACGCCCACTTTAACCTTGCGGAAACGGGCCGGGCTTGAGCCGTGGCACATCATTGCCCTCTGGCCGGGTTGCCCCTTGCCGCAGTTGGCAACGCCCCACAGGCGCCATTCCTGGGGCCCTGCGATGCCGTCACAGGAGCCCCAGAACTCGGGGGTGATGCCCTGGTACCTGGGGTTCTTCAGGATGCGGCCCTTTTTTCCGTTCTTGATCTCCCAGCCGATCTCGCAGCCGAACTGGAAGTTCAGGCGGCGCTGATCGATGCTCCACGAGGTATTGTTCTCCATCATCACGCCGTCTTTTATTCCCGCGACGAGCTCTTCCGTGGTGCCCTTGTGCGGCATCAGGCTCAGGTTGCAGATGCGGGTTATCGGAATGTTGGAGTAGCCGTCGGCGCGGCAGGAACCCCAGGAGCGTTCCTTGCCGATGCGGCCGCAGAACTCACGGTTGGTCATGTAGCCGGAGAGGATGCCGTCCTTTACGATATGCCAGCGCTGGGCTTTCACGGCGTCGTCGTCGTAGCCGGCGGTGGCCAGGCCGCCGGGCAGCGTGGCGTCGGCCACCAGGTTCACTATCTCGGAGCCGTAGCGGAACTTCCCGAGTTTTTCCGTGGTGGCGAAGCTCGAGCCCGCGTAGGATTCTTCGTAGCCCAGCACGCGGTCCAGTTCGCTGGCGTGGCCCACGCTCTCGTGGATCTGCAGCGCCATCTGGTTGCCGGAGATTATAAGGTCCTTCAGGCCGGTGGGACAGGCCGGGGCTTTGAGCAGGGCAATGGCTTCTTCCCTTACGCGCTCGGCGTGGTCGGCCAGGTTCATGGCCTCCACTATCTCCCAGCCGCCGGCCAGCGTCTGCCCGCCGTGGGAGCACGGGTAGCCGCGCAGCTGCGACTCGCCGTTAAGCACCGCGGTGGCGGTGATGCAGGCTCCGGAGTTGAGCAGGACCTGCTCGATGCGGGAACCTTCCGTGGTCATGTGCCACTGGTGTTCGCGCATAAAGGTCATCTCGGCTTCGGAGGACTTTATCTTTTTGTCGGCGCGCAGCACTTTGTCGAGCGCGAACAGGATGTCCAGCTTGGTCTGTACCGGCACCGCGAACGGGTCCTTGAGGAAAGGGGTCTGCCAGAAGTCCGTGTAAGCCGGCTCGGGCGCCAGGCGCACTTTGCCGTGCATCAGCAGGCGGCTGGCCTTGGCTATGGCGATGGCTTTGAGCGTGGTGTCGGCCACGGCGCGCTCGGTCATGTCGCGGCCGGAGGCGAAGCCCCAGGCGCCCTGGTACAGCACGCGGATGCCGTAGCCCAGCGTGGTCTGGTCGGTCAGCGCGCCTATTTCGCCGTTTTTCACGGCTACGGCCTGGTTGCGTTCCTCGACGATGCGGATGTCGCCGAAGTCCACTTTGTACTTGTTGGCTATTTCTATGGCTTTGGTGGCAAGTTTGAACATGATCTTATCCTTTTAGAACTTGGTGGCCGACGAGAAGTTAAAGCCGGACAGGCGCATGGCGGGGCAGGAGATGCTCCCCCAGCCCTGCAGCAGCTCGGCTTCGGAGCCCATGGCTTCTATATTGGCGAAGGCTTCCACCATGCTCTGCGTGAAGCGCATGTTCTTTATGGGGTAGGATATCTTCCCGTTCTCTATCATGAAGGTGCCGTTGCGGGTCATGCCGGTCATTTCCACGGTCTGGGCCTTGAGCAGGTTGGTGTAGTGGAGCTGCGTCACCAGGATGCCGCGCTCCGTGCCCTTTATAAGGTCCTGCAGGGTGGCCGTGCCGGGCTTTACGGCCAGGTTGATGGCCAGCGGGCCGAAGTAGCTGGGCTGGGGCAGCGCGTGGCCCGTGGAGACCGTCTTCGCCTTCTTTGCGGTCTTGCGGTCGTGGACTATGGCCTTCAGCACGCCTTTCTCCACCAGCGTCACGCGGGTGCGGGGCTGGCCTTCGTAATCGAAAGGCATGCCGGCCGCCGCGCCGTCCAGGGCGTTGTCTTCCAGGGTCAGAAGCGGGCTCAGCACCTGCTTGCCCAGTTTGCCGCAGGCGAAGGAACGGCCCTCGTTGTAGAACTGGCCGCCAAAACTGTAGGCGCTCATGAAGGTAATAAGGTCCGCGCCGGCCTGCGGTTCCAGTACCACGGTATATTTGCCGGGTTTGGGGTCGCGGGGCCTGCGGCTGGCCGCGGCCTTGGCCCGGGCGGTCTCGTTGAGGCGGGCGAAATCTATCCTGTTCACGGCGTGCGAGGTCTGCTCGGCCCAGCCGGAGCCGTCGTGGTCTTTTACGGTGACGCTGTGGGTAACGGAGGTGTCGCGGTACCTGGCGAAAAGGCCCAGGTTGTTGGCGAGGACGAGCTCGGAAGAAGCGTTGTCCACGGTGCCGCAGGCTACCTGGCCGGCCTTGCGGCAGGCCCGGGCCAGTTCGGCGGCCTTCCCGGCGCGGAACGAGGGGGCAAGTTCCGCGGTTTCCCGGTCGAACAGGTTCTTGCCGGCCGCGAGCGCGCGGGGTTTGGCCAGCGGCAGCAGGGCCGGGTCTTTCTTCTGGTGCTTGAGGATCTCAAGCCCGGAGGAGATGGCGTGCTTGAGGGTGGCGTCGTCCGCCTGGTTAAAGCTCATCTTGGCGGAACGCCCGCCGTCGAGCAGGCGCACCGAGAAAGAGAGCGCCGACGAGGCCACGTTCTGGGAAATAACGTTGTCTGCGAAGCGCGTCAGCGCGCTGTCGCGTTTTTCGGCCATCACCTCGCATTGCACGCCCTTGGCCAGGCGGAAGATCTTTTTACAGGCGGTTTCGATATTTTTCATAGGTGCGTGGCCAGCTTTGCCCTGGCCGTCTCCTTGAGTTTTTCGTTCCCGGCGCGGCGGCCGGCGTTCCAGTCGCGTATTGCGCCGAAGAAATCTTTTACGTTCGCCCCAAACTCCGCCCCGGTCCCTTCCGAGAACAGCGAGAACAGGGCCTCGCTGGTGGGCAGCGGCGCGGCGGGGTCCGCGGAGATGCGCTCCGTCAGCGCCGAAGTATATTCAAGCATTTCGGACGACGACATGGTAGAGTGGGACCAGCCCGAAACATCCCCGGCCAGGCCGCCGTCCCGGGCCGCCAGGGCCGGGATGCCGGGGCTGCGTATCTGGAACGGAGAGAAATAAACGGTGTCCAGGCCGGAGCCAGCGGCGAAAGCGTAGGTTTCCTCCATGGTGTCCTTGGTTTCGCCAGGGTAGCCCACCACAAAGTTGCCGTGCACGCCCAGGCCGGCTTTTTTTGCGGCGGCTATTGCGGCCAGCATGGTCTGCGGGCCGCAGCCTTTGCCCATCCTTTCAAGGATCGCCGCGGAACCGGATTCTATCCCCAGGAACACCCACATGCAGCCGGCCCTGCGCATGGCCTCCGGGACCCCGGCCGCCAGCAAGCTGTCCGCCCGCGCAAAGCAGGTCCAGCCGTAGCCGCCGTCGGCCTCCAGCCCGCGGCAGAGCTCCAACACGCGCTGCGCGCCGCAGGCAAGATCGGAATCCGTGAACCGGAAGCGGCGTATACCCCACCGGTCCCGGTTGCGCCGTATCTCGGCGAGTACGGTGGCGGGCGTCCTTTCGGAGTAAGGCGAATTGTAGGAGCAGAAGCCGCAGCGCCGCGCGCAGCCGCGCGAGCCCTGTACCGCCACCCGGGCGGGGACGGTGGGGAAAACGTCCCAGTCCGGAA
The DNA here is from genome assembly GCA_016234365.1 of Elusimicrobiota bacterium. Taxonomy (GTDB): domain Bacteria; phylum Elusimicrobiota; class Elusimicrobia; order Elusimicrobiales; family UBA9959; genus UBA9959. The sequence continues at coordinate 23,403 of JACRER010000024.1, forward strand.
AAGGCGCCTCTTGCGCGGGCGGCGGCGCGGCGCGAGGCGTTTCTTTGTGTGCTCCAGCGCGCGTAACGCAGAGGTTGGGCAGGGTTTCCGGGTCCTTGCCGGCGGCCAGCGCCTCCAGCAGGGTGGGCAGGGCGGCCTCGGCCGGGCCGAAAACGGTTATGCCGTCGGAGGGGCGCAGCGCGCCGTTCCACTCCGCCCCGGGGCCGCCGGCTATGATGCGGGCCTCAGGGGCGAGGCGCCGCGCCAGCGCGTAGATCTCCGCCGCCAGTTCCGGGCGGAACAGGTGCGTGGTGGAGAGGCAGACGGCGAAAGGGCCCGCGGAGAGCGCCGCCAAGAGGCGGCCCCGCTCCTCTTCGGACGAGAAAGGGTTATGGAAAACCTGAGGGGATATACAGCGCGCTTTAAGCGCCGCGGCCAGCAGCGTTATTCCCAGCGGGGGCGCGGAAAGTTTAGCGAGCGCAAGCGGGAAGGGCTCCAGCAGCGGGGCGGTAAAATAGGAATGGACGCCCGCGTAGAACGGGTGCGTTTCTTCCTGCGAAATAAGTAGGACTTTCAAATCAGAGCGGCGGTTTTTCCGGGGCCGGCGGCAGGGTGGGCTCCTGCCCGTTCCTGGCGTGGCGCTTGTGGCGCTTGTGATGCTCCTGCGCCTGGGGCTGCCCCGGGGCCGGCGCGGCCTGGGGCTGTTCGGCGGCGCGGAAAAGCGGCGGCAGGGCCTCGCGGGATTCCATCCATTTGCGCAGGGCTTCCTCGCCGTTCACGGAGAAGGTTTCGGGAGTGTTGGCGACGGCCAGCTTGTTCTTCTTGGCGCGTTCGGCCAGGGTCTCGGCGCTCTTGCCGTGAGAAAAGCCGGGCGCCTCGAGGAGTTTCATGTTCTGCTGCGTCATGCCCAGCAGGTAATGAGTACCGTCCTGATTGGGGCCTATCACCACGGCCTTGTCGTTGATGGAGTCGAAAGCCTGGTACAGCCAGTCCTTCTTGACCTCGGGGGAAAGGTGGCTGAGCATCACGGCTTTTTTGGCGCCGGTGAAGAAGGCCAGGCGGAAAGCCTCCACTATCCGGTCCTCGCCGGAGCGGTTCTTCACTTCCAAAAAGCCCGGGTCCTCCGCGTCCAGCCAGGTCAGGTCCTGGTGGCGCGGCGTTTTCTCGTAAGAAAGTATAAGGATCGCCTCGGGAAAAGCTTTGGCGGTCTTGTAGACGTTGAGAAGCAGGTCTGAATTTACGTGCACGGCCCTCTCCGGGCCGAAAGCGGTTTTCAGGTCCTGGCTCGTTTTCTCGGGTTCGGGAGCGTCGAGCAGGAGGATGATGCAGTTGTCTCGTTTCTGTGCCATAGGTAAAGGAATTTATTAATTAATTAAAGTATATTATACTAAATAGCCCGGCGCGGCCGGAGAAGGCTTTTTTAATGAAGGCGGATAAAAGACCGATAGTCGTCTATGGCGGGAGTTTCGACCCGCCTCACCGCGGGCATATGGCCCTGGCGGCGGCGGCCCTGCGCCAGCTCGGCCCCGCGCGGCTGTATTTCGTGCCCGGGTTCCGCACCCCGTTCAAGGATTTCAGGCCGCTGTCTTTCTCCGAGCGAAGCAGGATGCTGAAAGCGGCTATAGCCGGCTCGGCCCTGGCCGGGCGCCCGGAAGTAAAGATCAGCGGTTTCGAGGCGGGGCTGCGGCGGGTGGTTTACACCTGGGAGACGGTGGCGCATTTCCGCCGGCGTCACCCCGGCGCGCCGCTGTATTTTTTGATGGGCTCGGACTGCCTGGAGGGTTTCAGGCGCTGGCGCCGCTGGCGGTCCGTATTGAAAGACGCCAAACTTCTGGCCGGCCTGCGGCCCGGCTATTCGCTGAAAGGCGGGTCCGGAGTGCCGTTCACCGCGCTTGCCGGCCGTTTCCCCGAGGCCGCGTCCAGCGACCTGCGCGGCCGGCTTTTCCTGGGAGAAGAACCGGCGCAGCTGCAGCCGGAGGTGCTGGCTGCGATCCGGAGTCAGGGTGCCTACCTTTATAAGGAAAGGGCGGCCCTCAAAAAACTTATTTCCCCCGGCCGCTACGCGCATTCGGTGGCGACGGCGCGGCTGGCCATGGAGCTGGCGCCGGCGCTGGGGATACCGGTGCAGAAGGCCGCCGCCGCCGGCCTCGCGCACGACTGCGCCAGGGACCTTGGCGCCGCGGGCCTGAGGCGGTACGCGCGTTCGCGCCGCCTTAAGGCGCCGCTGCTGGCCCGGATGTACAAGGAAGCTCCCCTGCTGCTGCACGCCTGGGCCGGGGCCGCTCTGGCCCGGGAGAAGCTCGGCCTGCGGGACGCGGAGATCGCCGAGGCTGTACGCCTGCACGCCACCGGCGCGCCCGGGATGGCCACTCTGGCCCGCCTGCTTTACCTCAGCGACCTGGCCTGTGAGGGCAGGGATTTCAAGGAAGCAGCGCTCATCCGGGAGCTTGCCGGGCATGATTTCGACGCGGCCTTCCGGGCGGCCAATTATGTTAAACTTACACATGCGTTCTCCGGCGGGGGCTGGGTGCACCCGCTGAGCGCCGAGTTATGGAACAGTCTTCAGGAAAAAAAGAACGGGTGATCCTGGCGGCCGGGCTGGCCGCCGCGCTCTGGCTGGGCGCGGCGCAGTACCTGTCGCCGCTGCCCCGGCTGGTGTGGGCCGGGCAAGACGTTCCGGTGGCCGTGCTGGGCCCGCAGTCCGCGGCGCTCCTGGTCTACCACCCGTCCTCCGGCACGGTCAACGCTTTTTCCTTTCCCGCCGCCCGGCAGAAAAAAAATATCCCTCCCGAACAGCGTGCCCGCGACCTGGCGGTAATGGCCGGGGTGGCCGTCTCCTCCGGGGCCGCCGCGCCTTTTTATATTTCCCTCTCCACGGCCCCGGACCTGGACGCGCTCTGGGGCACGCTCAACGGTTGGCGCGGGGAACCGCGCCGGTTCTCCTCCGCCGCCGGCTGGGCCCGCGGGGCGGCCGCGGCCTCCGACATTTCCCCCTTCGGGTTGTTCGTGCTTTTCAGCGAGTTTTCCGGCCTGGGCGCCTCGGACTTTTTCCTGGCGGAGATCTCCCGCCAGGCCGCCGGGCAGGAGCCGGAAGCGGCGCAGGAAGGATCCGGCGCGCCGCGCGTGGAGGTTTTTAACGCTTCGGGCAGGAAAGACCTGGCGGCCCTTGCCGCTAAAAAATTACGGACACTCGGTTTCGACGTGCTGACAGCGGCTTCCTATTACAAGCAGGAGCGGCGCACCAGGATCCTCGGTTATTCCAGGGATACGGCCGCGGCGCTTAAATTGCGCTCGGCGCTGGGCCTCCAGGAACTGGAGATCCGGGTAAAGCCGTCTCAGAAGAGCGTGGCGGACGCCGCCGTGGTGCTGGGTTCTGATTTCGACGATTCGGTTCTTAAGAAGTAGTCTTGGGAGGGAAAGTATGGACATGGTAACTATCCTGAAGACCGCGGTTCAGCGCGGTTCCAGCGACATTCATATCTGCGTGGGCAAGCCGCCGATGATGCGCCTCAACGGCGAGGTCATCGCGGTGGTGGAGGGCGCCGCCCCGCTGACCGCGGAGCAGACCAAGGCGCTCATCTATTCCGCGCTTTACGACGAGCAGCGCGCCAAGTTCGAAAAAGACTGGGAGCTCGACTGTTCCTTCGCCATCACCGGCGTGTCCCGCTTCCGCCTTAACGTGCTGGTGGCCCGCAACGGCATAGAGGCCGTGATGCGCGTCATCCCGTCCAAGATCCCCACGCCGGAAGAATTGGGCCTGCAGCCCGCTATCGTGGCTTTTTCCAACCTCCCCAAGGGGCTCGTGCTGGTCACCGGCCCTACGGGCTCCGGCAAATCCACCACGCTCGCCGCGCTGATCAACCTCATCAACACCGGCAAGAAGAAACACATCCTCACCGTGGAGGACCCCATAGAGTTCACCTACGAGGCGCAGCAATGCGTGGTGCGCCAGCGCGAGCTGGGCCAGCATACCCGCTCGTTCAATAACGCGCTGCGCGGCGCCCTGCGCCAGGACCCAAACGTTATCCTTGTCGGCGAGATGCGCGACCTGGAAACCATCCAGCTCACCATCACGGCGGCCGAGACGGGCCACCTCACCTTCGCCACGCTGCACACGCAGGACGCGCCCTCTACCGTGGACCGCATCATCGACGTGTTCCCCCCGCACCAGCAGACGCAGGTACGCGTGCAGCTGGCGGCCTCCCTGCAGGGCGTGGTCTCCCAGATCCTGCTGCCTCGCAAGGACGGCAAAGGCCGCGTGGCCGCGCGCGAGATAATGGTGATGACGCCCGCGATCCAGAACCTTATCCGCGAAGGCAAGACGCACATGATCTACAGCGCCATCGAGACCGGAGCCAAGTTCGGCATGATCTCCATGGACAAAACCCTGGCCAACCTGGTGCAGCAGGATGTGATCGCCTTCGAAGTGGCGCTGGCCAAGGCGCACGACCAGGGAGTCTTTAAGACGCTCTGCGGCAAGGTTTAGCGACGGCAGGGGGAACCATGTCTGATATAGCCAAACTCAAAGAGATAACGCTGTTCGCCGGCCTTTCGGACGCGATGCTGGAGGAGTTCTCCGGTTATTTCAAGCAGAGCGCGTTCGCCGCCGGCCGGACGGTTTTCGGGGAGAAGACCACCGGCGACTCGCTTTACATCATCGTGGATGGCGAGGTGGTGATAGAGAAGGCCATGGACGAGGAGGGGCGTGAGTTCAAGACCCTCGCCATCCTCTCCGGGGGCGACTTCTTCGGCGAGATGGCGGTACTGGGCAACGCGGTCCGGTTCGCGCAGGCCCGCGCCTCCAAAGACAGCGTGCTCTTTGAAATAGGGCGCGACCGGTTCTTCTCGTTCATAAAGGAGCGCCCGGAGACCGGCATCAAGATCTTCAGCGAGATCCTTAAGACGGTCTCGCGCCGCCTGCAGCATACCTCCAGCGAGCTCACCATGCTGTTCGACCTGAGCCGCCAGCTGATGGCCGAGCACCGCTCGCCCGGCGAATTCCTGGCCAAGGTGATGGACGAGATGCACATCTACCTGGAAGGCAGCTGGAACATCGTCGCCTACGCCTACAACAAGTTCAACGAGGAGTACGAACAGGTTTACTCCCACAAGGGCTTTCAGGGGCCTGCGCCGGCGCTGCCGGCCAAAGCGGAAAGCGGCTGGCTTGACGCGCGCACCTACCTGATGGTCAGCGCCGCGGAAGGGCATTCCCTGGGGTGCGTAACCTACACGCATTCCGACGAGCTCTCGCCGGTGGAGAAGAACAACCTGGCCACCATATTTAATACAATATCCTCCATACTCGGCTCCGCCATGCTCAATATCGAGCACCAGACGGAAGCCGCGATGATGGAGCGGATGAGGAAAACCAAGAACAGCATATGACGAGCAATAAAAACTCTTTCAAAATAATAGCCGTGGCCGCGGCCCGCGCCGGCGATTCCAAAAAGGCCAGCCCCGCGCTGGTTTACGACCTGGCCGGCAAGTCCACGCTGGCCGACTACGCCGTGCTGCTGGGAGTGGAATCCGCTCCGCAGCTGGACGCCGTGGAAGAGGAAGTGCTGGTGCGGCTCAAGCAGGATGGCGTCTACTGCCTGCACAAGGACGGCATGCGTTCGCGCAACTGGAAAGTGCTGGATTACGGCGGCGTACTGGTGCACATCTACGATCAGAAGGCCGAGGAATTTTACGCCATCACCAAGGTTTACGGCGATTACAAGCCGGTGGAATGGGAAGAGAAAGCCGCCCCGGCCCCGGTAAAAGCTCCCGCCAAGAAAGCGGCGGCCAAAAAGCCCGCCGTTAAAAAAGCGGCGAAAAAGCCCGCGCCCAAAAAAGCGGCCAAGAAACCCGCAAAGAAAGCCGCCAAAAAGCCGGCCCGCAAGATAGTTAAAAAGGCCGCGAAGAAGAAATAAATGAAGATATCCGATATCGAAGCCGACCTAAAAAGCCGCGCTAAAGCGGCCTTTTCCCTCGAGGACGCGGCGCTCTCCGGTTTTGCGCTGGCCGCGCCGCCGCCCCATATAAAAGCCGACGCGTCCATAGCCTGGCCGATAGCGGGCTCCAAAGTTTTAAAGAAACCGCCTTTCAAGATAGCCGAGGAACTTAAGGCCGCGTTCGGCGATTCGGTGGAAGCCGCCGTGGTCCCTCCCGGTTTCGTTAACCTTAAATTCCCGGACAAATTCCTGTTCGGCGCGGTGCGCGGCCTGGGCCAGCCCGGCGCGTTCAGGCACCCGGAGTTTTCCGGCGAGAAGATAAACCTGGAATTCGTTTCCGCCAACCCCACCGGGCCCATGCACCTGGCCAGCGGCCGCGGCGCCACGCTTGGCGACAGCCTGGCCAGGATCTGGAAGGAGCTCGGGGCGGAGGTCGCCACCGAGTTCTATGTTAACAACGTGGGGCGGCAGGTGGAAAGGCTGGGGCTTTCCCTGAAGGCCCGCTTTGAGGGCTCTGAGCCGCCTGCGGACGGTTACCAGGGCGAGTATCTTAAAACCATGGCCGCGGCCCTGCCTAAAGAAGCCGCCGGCTGGAGCAACGCGCAGTTCTCCGAATACGCCGTGGCCGAAATGCTCAAACTGCACCGGGCCGACATGGAGGCCTTCGGCGTGAAGTTCGACCGCTGGTTCCTGGAATCGGAGCTGCACGCGGCCGGCGCCCCGGAGAAGACGCTGGCGGCCCTTAAAGGGCGCAGCATGACCTACGAGAAAGAGGGCGCCTTGTGGCTTGGAACCTCCTCCGTGATGGATTCCGACGACAAGGACCGCGTGCTGGTGAAGTCCGACGGCCGCAATACTTATTTCCTCAACGACATCGCCTACCATCTGGATAAATTCGACCGCGGGTTCACAAAGGTCATAGATATCTGGGGCGCGGACCATCACGGGCACGTGCCCAGGATGGAGGCCGCCGTGGCGGCGCTTGGCCGCGACAAAAAAAGCTTCCATGTGATCATCCACCAGCAGGTAGCGCTGCTGCGCGGCGAAGAGATCATAAAGATGTCCAAGCGCGCCGGCGACTTTATAGCGCTCAAAGAACTGGTGGCCGACGTGGGCACCGACGCGTGCAGGTTCTTCTTCGCTTCGCGAGGCCCCAATACCCATCTCAACTTCGACGTGGAGCTGGCCAAAAAGCGCTCCAACGAGAACCCGGTCTATTACGTGCAGTACGTGCACGCCCGCATCTGCTCCATCTTCGCCAACGCGGCGGAGAAGGGCGTGGACCCGGCGGCCGCTTTCGACGAGGCCCGGGCCGCGGTGAACGCGGACGAGCGCGCGCTGATGCTGAAGCTGCTCTGGTTCGAGAAGGCGCTCTTCGACTGCGCCCGG
>JACRER010000025.1 GCA_016234365.1 Elusimicrobiota bacterium
ATCCTTCTCCAGCAGGGCGCAGAGGTTCTGCGCGACGGGAACCTGCACCGCCTCCACCATGGAGAAGCCGGCCAGCTTGGAAACCCTGAGCGGCGCCTTGGCGTCCTCTATATCCACCCGCACCCAGTAACCGTCCCCGTTGTCGGAAAATTTGGCGGTGGACAGGTCCACGCTGCCGAGCATGTGCATTACGGCGCCTATATCGGAGTTCCTGCAGAATTTGACCAGAACGGTACCCTTCCAGTTCTCCGTGACCGGCGACACGGATATCTTATAGGGAACCGCAGCCTTTACTACGCCGACATCCATCACCGGAGCCGCAGGCGCCGGCACTGCGGACGCCTCCGCAAGCCCCGCTATGTCCCCCGCCTTGAGCCCGTTCAACTCCGCCGCCCCGGCCTTCACGGCCATTAACGCTATTACCGCCATTACCGCTACAGTTATGTTCTTTTTCATATTTTCCACCTTTTCCTTATCATGTTTTGCCGCTGCCGCTATCTTTAGTTGCGTCCACATTGGCCTGTTAATAGGTTACCAGACCCGGCGCCGCGGCACATGAGGCGCGGGCCCCGGCTGAAAAGTTTTTCGGCTTAGGAGGAAATACCGCATCAAAACGGACTTTCCGCGCAGCTTTTCCGCGTTATTGTCCGCGGGGCGGCGTTAAGGTAGAATTACCGGTATGAAGACTTTCTTTTCCGAATCACTGGTGAAGCTGCGCAAAGAGGCGGGCTTCCCCACGGCGTACCGCTTCTACCACGACAACGCCGGAAAGCCTGTACTTAAATTCTCATACAGGACCTACCTGCTTTTCGAGCAGGGCGAGGCCCTGCCGCCTCCGGAAGCGCTGGGCCGCATCTCCGTGGCTCTGAAGCTTATCCCGAAGAGCCCGCCCGCCGGCCTGCTGGCCTCGGCCTGGCTCAAGACCATGACAGGAGAGGAAGCCTATTCCTCACTTTTTGAACCGTTCATTTCGGTGAAAACCGAAGCCCTGGGCCTTTCCCCTATGCACAAAGCCATGGGAAAATTCGTGAAGAAAACCCCCATCTCGGTGGAGCAGGCGGTCCTCATACTTTCCACCTATGATCACTACCGCGCCTTTCTTACGCTCGCCAACGATGAAGGGAACTGGAGCGCGGAAACGCTCGCCAAGCTCCTCGGGGCAAAAAACGCCGCCGCCGCCAAGATATTGGCCGACCTGGGGAAAAAGGGACTGACTCGCAGGATAAAGGAAGGGATCTACACTTTCAACAGCGAGGGAGTAATTCTGGAGTTCCCGCGGGCGGAAATAATGCCTGCCGGCCTTAACGATAAGATGCGCGAGTACCAGGCGAAAATGCTTTCAAGCGGGTCGCTGGCATGGAGAAGACTGAACGTCCTGCGCGCCGACGCGGCCGAACTGACCGCTTTTTACCCGGTGCTGTCGCTCAGCATGTCGGCGGCCACCGGCTACGGCGTAACCGAAAAGACAAAACACTCCGCCATGTTCGCCATAGAATCCAAGGTGGTCAAGCTGTTCGATTTCTGACCCTGGACCGCTTCGGATACCGCCAGACTGCCAGGGTTCTCCAGCGGTCCTGGCGGGCGGCCCGTGCCTGAAATGAAAAAGGGCCCCTGCGCGGAGCCCTTTCCATTAACTTTCCAACTGTTACTGACCGAAGTCGAAACCCTTGAAGAGGTCCTCTTCGGCCTTGGTGTCTGCGGGCGCCTGGCCGCCCGGCTGCGTGCCCTCGGCGGGCTTCACGGGCTCAGGCCCGCGCGAACCGGGTAGCACCTGCAGGCGGCCGCGGCCTTCGCCCACCGGCTGTACTATCACCTTGCGCACGCCCTCGGCGAACGCCAGGAAGCCGGTGTCCATGTTGTAGTACATCCGGAAAGGGGATTCCTTCATCTGGGGCTCGTACGCCTTGCCCAGGTTGAGCTTCTGCTGGTCCCAGCCCGGGTTGTAGACCAGTTTGCCGCGCACGTCCACTTCGGCGTCCACCACCGGCAGCGAGAAGTGGATCTTGTAGAGGCCCATCGTGTCGCTGATACCGGGCGCGAACGACAGGTTGATGGCCGCGTTGGCGTTCTCTTCCGGGGCGGCGGTCATATCGTCAGTATTTTCGGAGGCGCCGGTCTTGGATTTGCCCGTATCCGGGATCACCTTCACGGTAACGCCCTCTATGGGATTGCCCTGGTAATCGGTCACTACGCCCTGGATGTTGCCGTCCAGGAACATGCCCATCTTGGTGGTGGAGAAGAACAGCATTTCCCGCTTACCCATCACTTTTTTGGTCAGCGACAGATCGCCCACGCGCGAGTCGGTGTAGTCCACCACCTTGAGTTTCTTGAAGCCGCCGCAGCCGGCGAGCACCGGCGCGAGCAGCAAAGCGAGGATGAGTCTCTTCTTGTCCATAATGTTCACCGTAAGGCCTTACTGCCCGCCTTCCTCGGCGGGCGCGGCTTCGGCCGGCGCGGCCTCTGCGGGCTGCGCTTCGGCTTCCGGGGCCGGGGCGTTCTCAAGGGGAGCGGGCGCCTGCACCGTCACCTCAGGGGCTTTCAACTCGCCCTTGGCGCCCGGCTTGGGCGGCCCGGTGGCGCCAGCCTCCGGGTAGGGCGTGTTCTTGATAAAAAATACTACGCGGCGGTTCTTCTTGCGGTTAAGCTCGGTGTCGTTGGGCACTATGGGGTGGTACTCGCCGTAGCCCACGGCCGCCAGGTGCTTGGGCGGGAATTTTTTTCCCAGCAGGTCTTTGACCACGCTGGTGGCCCGGGCGGTGGACAGTTCCCAGTTGGAGGCGTACTGCTTGGTGGCTATCGGGACGTTGTCGGTATGCCCTTCCACTATAATATCGTGCTTTTCGGCCAGTTTCATCAGCACCGGCGCCAGCTTGTCCATCTGGGAGACCATCTGGTCCGTCAGGTCGGCCCGGCCGCTCTCGAAGAAGGCCACCTGGCTCTGTTCCTCGAGGGTGATGCGCATGCCTTCCTTGTCCATCTGGACCTGGCCGGCCATCTTGCCCTCTTTGATCATCTCCTGCACTTCCTGCTGGGCCTGCTGCATGTCCTTATTGAGGGCGGCGGAGAGCGCGTAAAGAATGACGAAGAAGCAGACCAGCTCGGTCATGAGGTCGGCGTAATTGACCATCCACGGGGGCGCGGGTTCGCCCACCGGCGCCACGCGCCGGTCGTCCTCCGGGATCATCCCTTTAACCTTCATCGCCATAGGTCGGCCTCTAAGCGGCGGCGGGTTCCTTCTTTATGGCCTTGCGGGCGGCGGGGTCGAGATAGGCTTTCAGGTTGGCCTCCACCACGCTGGGCGTGGCGCCGCTCTGCAGCAGCAGCACGCCGCGGATGATGATCTCTTTCACAAAGAGCTCTTCGTCGGAGCGGTGCTTGAGCTTGCCGCCTATCGGCATGAACAGCCAGTAGCCCGACGCCAGGCCGAAGAAGGCGGCCGCCAGCGCGAGGGCCATGCGCCGCGGCACCTGGGCCACGTCGTCGATGGAGGAAAGCATCAGGATCATGCCCAGCACCGTGCCGATGATGCCGAACGCCGGGGCGTAGGTGCCCAACGCGTTGAAGATCTCGCGGCCGGCCTTGTGCCGCTCGCGGATGAAATCGATCTCGGTCTCGAGCATGTTGCGGATGAACTCATGGTCGGAGCCGTCGATGACCAGCTGCACGCCGCGCTTGAGAAAATCGTTGTCTATGGCCTTCACGTCGGCCTCGAGGGCCAGGAAGCCTTCCTTTTTGGCTTTCTGGGACAGCGCCACGAAGGTGGAGACCAGCTTGGAGGTGTCTTCGCCCTTGGAGCGCATGACCTTCATCAGCACTTTGCCGGAATTTATGACGGAAGAGAGCGGGAAATTTACCAGCAGCGCGCAGGCCGTGCCGCCCATCACGAGCATGAAGGCCTCCGCGTTAAGGAAGGGCTTGAACCCGGCCAGGCCTTCCTGCAGGTAGACCGCGCCCAGCACGAATCCCAAAAACACCACGATGCCGCTGAAAGTTGCTATATCCATGAGATCCTCTCCAGACCTTCCCCGACGTGACTACTTGCGTTCGAAACCCTCCATCGGGTTCACGCAGCGCCTTTCGGAGTAAACCTTCGTCTTGTACTCCACGATCTTGGCGATGACAGCGTCCACGGAATCTTTAACGATGAACCTGTTGCCGGTGGCAAGGTTCAGCACCGTATCGGGCGCGGCTTCCACGCTCTCAATGAGTTCGGCGTTCACCACCACCACGGCGCCGTTGAGTTTTTCGAGTTTTATCATCGCTTTAATTATACTTAAAATCAAAGAAGCGGGACCGGGCCAGGCCCGCGCCCCCCCGCCCCGCCACGCCCCCTGCCGATAGTTTATTTCTTGCCGTTGACCGCCCACTTGAGCCGGTCGGCCAGGGCGGCGCCTTCCAGGGCCTTAAAGCGTTCCAGTTCCGCGGCCAGGGCGGCCTGCTGCTGCGCGGCGGCCACGGCCTGCTCCTCGGAAGAGGCCTGCATGGCGACCAGCGAAGTGTTGGCCGCCTCCAGGGCGGAGGCGCTCTCCTGCGCCTGCAGTTCCATCTGCTGTATCTTCTGCTTGAGGAAAAGGAGTTCGGACTCGAAGCGGGCGCGGTTATCGCTTTCCGCCTTCAGCGCGGTCTCGCGGGCGCGGACGGCCTCGGCGGCGCGGGCGTTCTCGGCGTCCACGGCGTTCTTCTGGGCGGCCAGTACCGAGTACTGCTCGCGCAGTACGGCCAGTTCGGTCACGGCGCGCTGGCGCTCGGCCTCTATGGCGCGCATGTATTTTTCGCCCTCGCCTTTCTGCGAGACGGCGGTCGACGCCTCCGCGGAGAACCGGGCGGCGTCCGCCTCGACCTTGGCCAGGCGGGCCTTGAATTCGTTCTCTTTCTCGGCTATCGCCGCGTCGATGTCCTTGGACACGGTGGAGAGGCGGCGGTTCTCGAGCTCGTGTTTGAGCGCGCTTTCCTGCGCCGCGGCCAGGGCCTCGCGGAGCTCCTTCACCTGGCCGGAATACTCGTTCTCCAGCTGGCGCCGCAGGGCGGACTTGGCTTCCTCGGCGGAATTCTCGTATTTGGTGCGCAGCTGCGAAAGCGTGGCGTCCATCTCGGCCTTGCGCTCGGCCACCAGCCGGTCCGCTTCTTCGCGGGCGGCGGTCTTGGCGGCGGCCAGCTCGTTCTGGCGGGCGGCGTTGATCCGGGAAACCTCTTCCTGGTGCGCGCGGACTATGCCCGCGGTCTCTTCGGCGTGCTGGCGGGCCACCTCGGAGGCGTAGCCGTTCTTTACACGCTCTATCTCGGAGCGGAGGTTTTTGGCCTGCTCTTCGAGCTCGGCCTGGTGGGAGGCCTTTATGACGTCCAGCTCGGCTTTCTGGCGGCGGAGCTCTTCCATCTGGGCGGCCATGTTCTGCGCAAGCTGCATCTTCTCCAGCTTCAGCGTGCCGCGCTCCTTCTCCAGCACGGCGTTGATGGCCTGCACCCTGGAAATAAAGCCTTTGATCTTGACGAGTTCGGAGATGGCGCGCACCTTCTCGCCGGACAGGTCGGCGAACGCCTTGTCCTTCTCCTGCAGCTGGATCTCGAAACGGGCCTGCATCTGCCTGAGCTCCTCGTTCTTCTCGGAGTTCTTGCGGTCCGCTATGGAACCTATCTCCGACTGGAGGCGGCCCATCTCTTTCTGCAGCTTCTCGATCTCGAAATTATTCTTTTCCTCGCGCAGCTTCACCTCGCCCAGCGCGGCGGCCTCGCGGGCGCGCAGCTGGATATTCTCGGCCTTCATCTCGGCCAGCTCGCGCTCCTTCTCGGGAATTATCTTTATATAGGACTCTATGGAGGCCTTCTCGCGCTCGGCGCGGGCCACCTCGTCCTTCATCTTGGAAATATCGCGCTCCACCATGGACTTCTCCATGGAGACCTTGCGGAACTCGTCCTGCAGGTCGCGCAGCTTCTCGTCGGAGCCGCGCAGCTGGCGCACCTGCTCCTCGCGGGAATTTATCTCTTTCTGCCACTGGGCTTTCTCGTCCAGCCAGCGGCGCTCCATCTCCTGGAGGCGGTAGATAAAATGGCTCTCTACGTCCTTGCCCTGGGTCTCGCGCTCGGACATCTGGTTCTTGAGCGTCTGCATCCACGTCTCGCGCTCCTGCGCCAGGCGGGTTTCCATTTCCTTTATCTTGCTCTTCAGGGAGAGGCGCTCTTCCTCGACCTCGTGGTCGCGGCGGTCGCGGCGCATCTTCTCCTGGATATCCTTAAGGGACGACTCCACGCGCGAGGACAGGGCCTCGTCCTGCTGGTTCTTGAGCGTGGCGAGGAGGGCCTTCTCCTTCTCGGCCGAAAGGACTTTCTCCATCTCGTTGATCTTTTTTTCCAGCTTGTCCTTCTCTTCCTGCATGCGCTTGGCCTCTTCGGCCGCGGCATCGCGGACGGGCGCCGCGGGCGCCTGGGGCTGCTGGAACTGGGGCGCGAAAGGCGCCTGGGGCATACCGCCGAAGGAGGGCGGGGCGGGCGGCAAAGAAGGCTTCCCCCCCATGGGAGGGAGGTTAGGCTTCAGGATGCCCGGCGGGAGCGGGGGCATGCCTGGTTTGTTTATCTTCTTTTCGTCTGCCATATAATTAAAGGTAAAGCTTTAGTTTCCTGCCTATATTCTAAAAAAACGCGGTTGCCGTTTCGTTACAAGATTGTTAACAATTTGGGGACGTTCTTAACTATTGGACTATTTTTAAAGTCGCACGGCAGGCCAAGCGGAATCCGTCAAATAGTCCAATAGTTAAGAACGTCCCCTTACCTACCCACCTGCTGCTTGAAGCCGGCCAGCCATTCGGAAGCCGCCGGGTCGCCGGAAAGATCGGCGTACTTCTCGTAGGCCGCCACGGCCTCGTCCACCCGCTGCAGCGCGTAGTACACGGTGCCCAGGTACTGCCAGGTGGAAGCGTCGCCGGGGTTCTGCGAGGAGGCATACTCCAGGTACTGCAGCGCCTCGGGCAGTTTGCCCTGGTTATACATGTCCACGCCGGCGGCCAGGTACTGGGCAGCCTGCGCGGCGGCCTCGGCGGAGGGCCCGGCGGGCGTTTCTTCCCTGGGAGCCGACAGGCTCTCGAATTTGCGTTTGCGTTCGTCTCCGGAGGACATTTCCCCGCCGTCTATGATATAGACTTCCTGCGTGTTGCCCTGGCGCACGTTGATCTTACCCTCGGACTCCAGCGTCTTCACGGCGTCCAGGATCTTGGTCTGGGCCTCGTCCTGCAGCGCGGTCGTGACCTCGCCGGAGTACTCCATGATCTCCTTGATGGCGTTCACGGCGCCCTGCGACATGTTGGAGAAGAACTTGTTGGTGATGGCCGGGTCGGCCTTGGCCACGGCGCGCGCTATATCCTCGTTGGAGAGAGCGCGGATGATGGTCTGCATGTCGCGGTCGGGGAAGTTGACTATATCCTCGAACATCAGCACGATGCGCTTGACCTTTTCGTAAATGTCGGGCTTCTGGGTCTTCAGGTACTCGATGATGTTCTTGCGGGTGGCCGGGTCGGAGTCGTCGAGCATCTTGACCAGGCGCTCTATGCCTCCCATCACGAAATCCACGTTCTCTTTGATATCCTTATCTATGGCGTCTATCTGCTCGCGGGTGGCCTGGCGCACGGTCAGGGCCTCCAGCGCCACGCGGCTCTGCATCTCCACCGGCAGCATGGACAGGGCCTGGCGCGACAGGTCGGGCTTCATGTAGCTCAGCACCACGGCTATCACCCACGGGTCCTCTTTGCGCAGCAGGAACAGGTAGATGAGGCGCTTGAGGTTTTCCTCGTTCAGATAGGTAAAAGGCTCGAATTTCTTCATACTCTCGTCCTCGTCTTCCTTCTTCTCCTCTTCCTTCTGCAGGAAATTCATGTCTATGCTCTGGTGGCCCTCGGTCTCTTCCTTGCCTTCCTCGTCGCCGCCGCCGCCCCCCCCCTCTTCGCGCGTGTCCTCTATATTGACCTCGGCGCCGGGCTTGGCCAGCAGGGCTTTGACGTACTTGCGGAAGAAGCCCCAGAGCGGGCCGAAGAGGAACAACAGCAGTATAAGGAAAAGCAGGGCGTAAAGCAAGGGCAGGTAGACGCTGGGGCGCTTGAGGTCGTCCAGCCAGTCGTGCGCTTTGAATTTGGTGGGCTTGAACAGCACCGTGGGCGCGTCCTTCTTGCGGATCTTGTAAGGCAGCAGGAAGTCGTCCACGCGCTCGCGGGCCAGCTTCAGCGTGGCCGCGGGCAGGGTATCGTCATGGATCACGGTGATCTGGAAGCGGGTGATCTCGGTCTCGAGGCCGTAGCGGATCTCCTGCACGCCTTTGGCCTGCTGGGCCTGCTGGCCCTGGGCCGCCTCGGGGCGCTTATTGTCGCCGCCCAGCACGCTCTTGGGCTTGGGAATGCCGGGCAGGATAAAATCGGTATCGTTGGCTCCGCCCTGGCCGGCGCCCTTCTCCTTGTACTTCTGGATAACGCCTACGCCTTCCTTGTTCTGCTCGGCCTTCTTGGAAATGACCTCCAGCTCCACGTCCGCGAACACGAAAGATTTGTCGGGCCCGAAGATGGGGTCCAGGATCTCCTTCTTGATCTTGGTCTCGGTCTCCCGGCGCATGGAATCCTGCTTCTCCATTAAAGAAGCTTCCATCAACGGGTTAACGGGAGCGTCCGCGGCGTATATCCGCGGCGCCCCCAGGCTCCAGAGGAGCGCCAGGACCGCCAACACTTTCTTCATACAGTAATTATTTTATCTTTACCTTATTACAGAAACATTTCAAAAAAGTTCATTAAATACGAAGGGGACACTTCCGCGGCGCCCGGGGGATGCCTTCGCAGGGACATCATGAAGCCCGAGCTTGCGTAAGAGCGAGGGCTGAATGCGGGAGCGCGGCCACGGTGTGGCCGCGCGTGCCCGGAGAAGGCGTACCCCGGGCGCCGCGGAAAAAAGGTCGGGCATTTAGCGGACCTGCTTGAGGAAGTTCTTCACCATGGCGTTGTTCGGGTTGATCTCCAGCACCTTCTCCCAGATCACCTTGGCCTTGTCCTTCTGGTCCATCAGGTAGAACGCGCTGCCCATGATCTCCAGAGCCGTCTCGTTGTTGGGCTCCAGGTCCAGGATGTCCTGCGCGCGCTTCATGGCCAGGTCGTACTTGCCGTCGTAGATGGACTGGCGCGCGTCGTAGGTGCGCTGGTCGATGTAGGTGAAGATCTCCGGGCCCTCGGGCTTGCGGGTAAGCTCGCTCACGCCGGCCTCTTTCTCCACCATGTTCAAGAGCGACAGCAGGCGGTCGTTCTTCGGGTCCTTGTTGAAGGCGTGGCGCAGCACGTTGACCGAGGCACGCAGGTCCTTGCCGTCCACGAAGGCGATGATGCCGCGGCGGGTAAGGGTAGGCACTTCCTCGCCGCCGGTGGCGTCCGGCACGTAGTCTATGGCGTTCTGCAGGCGAGTCACCATGCGGCGGATCTCGTTATTGCCGGGGTCGGCGTCCATGGCGGCGCGCAGCTTCTCCATGGCGCGGCTGAAGTAACCGGACTTGAAGTACTGCAGGGCCTGGCGGATGATCTCGCGGACCTCGCGCTCATGCTTGGCCTTGTTGGAGGGGCCCATACGCATGGTCACGGAGAAGCGGGTGGTAGAACCCAGCGCGTGCACGCCCTGGGCTATGTCGAAGCCGAAATTCTTGTACTTGATGCCCAGGCCGAAGTCGGCCTCCTGGATGCCGGGGGTCCCCATCACGCCGAAGCGCAGGGCGCTCCAGTACATCAGCCAGTACTCGCCGCCGAAGCGCCACTGGGTGCTGGCGCCCTGGGGCTTGGCCACGTCGAAGCCGAACACCAGGCTGCCCTTGAACAACGAAAGGGCCTGGCCGAACTTCAGGGTCAGGGGCAGCTTGTCCTCGGTGTCGCCCGAGGCCATGGAGAAGACGTTCTGGATGCCCACCGCGGCGCGGTAGGTCTTGGAGAACTTATTGAGCATCGCGATGTCTATCGCGTTAAAAGAGTCCGCGGAGGTATCCAGCGTGCGGGAGATGTTCTTGGCCATCACGCCGAAGGCCAGCGAATCGGACACGTCGCGGCCCCAGGAGAAGGCCAGCGCGCGCTCGGTGCTATCGAAGGTCCCCAGCGTCTTGATGTCCACTATCTCGTCTCCGGCCGGGTTGGCGGTGATGGAGATCTTCTCGAAACCCACCGACTTAAGCTGGGTCATGCTGACGGCCCAGGTACCCTTGGTGGTGGTGGGGTGCGCGTAGGTGAAGAAATTCAGCGTGGTAGCCTCGAACAGGGTGGCCTGCATGGCGGTGAATTCCTTGCGCTCCAGCAGGGTGAGGGCGGCGGGGTTCCAGTAGGAGGCGGAAGCGTCATCGGCCACCGCGAAGAAGGCGCCGCCCATGCCCAGGCCGCGGGCGCCGGCGCCGTAGGCCATGAAAGCGCCGGGCTGGCCGCCGCTCTGGGCCAGGGCCGAAACCGCCGAAAAGGCAATAAAAAACCCCATGGCGGGACTGAAGCGTATTATACGCTTCACGTTAGCCCAGATAGCCATGAGGGCAAAGGCATTACTAAGAATGCTTTTCATCGTTTTCGGCAGCCTGACCCCCGCTTACTTAGCGGGTCTTAGCTTTGCGCCGCCAGCTTTCGCTAGCTTTGCTATTATCGTAACAATACCGCGTTACAGAACCGTTACAGATTTACGGCATTAATATTATAGCAGATTATTGTGCTTTGTCAAGGGGGCGGGCTTGACAACGCAATGGGGCCGTCACCCCCCCCGCCGAACTAGTGGATTATGCCCACTTTGCGCATAATAACCTTGCTGCCCTTGGCGCTGGAGGCTTTCACGCGCACTATATAGCCGCCCTTGGAGACGAAGCCGCCAAGGCCGTTCTTACCGTCCCAGGTCACAAAGTTCGGACCCAGCTTGCCGCCGTCCGTGCCGCTGGTGAAGTTGAACTCGCGCACCACGTTGCCCAGCAGGTCATAGACCGTTATGGTCACTTCGGCGTTATCGTTGAGGGTATAATTAATAACTGTCCTTCCTTCAACGCCGCCCTTGCGGGTATCCACCGGGTTCGGGTAGTTGGACACCTTGCTCAGCAGCTCGGTGCCGATAGTGGTACCGGCCGGCGTGGACACCTGCGACCACTCCGAGTGCATGCCGGCGAAGTTCCAGCTGCGGATGCGGTAGGTGAAATACTTGCCCAGCGCCCGCGGCGTTTCACCGGGGTTCACCGGGTCGCCGATGGTGTAGATGTTGTTAATGGCGCCGCCTATCTTGAAGCCGGGGATGGCGGTCACGGTCTTCCAGACGGGGCTCGTGCCCTCGCGCTCCTGGATCTCGTAGGACATCACATTGGATTCCTGGTCTTCCGCCGCCGTCCACTTCAGGGTGTAGGCCTGGCCGGAAGAGACGCCCTTGGCCACCTGGGGCTCGGGTGCGCCGGGGGCGCTCGGGTAGGTGGTGTCTATGCGGTAAACCATCACCGGCGTGCCGCTTTCGCTGGGGATATAGCGGCCGTCGGCCATCAGGCCGCGCACGCTCAGGATGTAGCCGCGGTCGGAGACCGTCTCGCCCCAGGAGGTATGCGGCCCTATAAAGGACCCCTGCACGCCGCGGGTGTTGATCTTGAACGTGGTACCGTCCAGCTTGGTGACCAGGATCATCTCGTTGCCCACATAAACCACGCCTTCGGACGCAAAGCCCTCGGCCGAGGTCACGCTGAAGGAAGAGGAATTGATGTCTATGCGGCTGGTCAGGCGCGTGAAGTGGCCGGGCGAGAGCGCCACGTTGGTCAGTTTGCCGGCCAGGGTAGTACCGGAACCCATGGGCTGCCACGCGTTCTTGATGCCCGTAGGGTCCGCGAAGCTGCCGCCCAGGGACACCTCGTACGAAACTACGGGGCCGGAGGCGGGGTTCCACCAGGCCTTAAGCTCCGTGGTGGTAGGCGACCAGCCGGTAGGCACGGCGCCCAGGTCCGACACGGCCAGCAGCATCCGGACGTTCTGAACGTTGTCGCCTATGAAGTACAGCGGCTTGCCGGTGCCGTCGTTAACGATGCGGTCGGGCACATAGTCGCCGTTGGCGTCGAAATCCAGCAGGTGGTCGTTGTCTATGTCGAACGAAGGCATGCCGGAGCCGTTAAGACTGATATTGAGACACTTGCCGGAACTGTAGAAGTCGAAGTTATCCGGCCTGCCGTCGCCGTTGATGTCTATCTGCGGCTCGTCGGCGCGGCAGCCGTTGGCCGTGTAGTTATAGATCCACTTGCTCGGGTCGGCTATAGGCAGGTTGCCAGTG
This sequence comes from Elusimicrobiota bacterium, assembly GCA_016234365.1. Classification (GTDB taxonomy): domain Bacteria; phylum Elusimicrobiota; class Elusimicrobia; order Elusimicrobiales; family UBA9959; genus UBA9959. The sequence continues at coordinate 12,265 of JACRER010000025.1, forward strand.
CCCAGCACCACGTTGCCGCTGGAATCGGTAAGAGCGTACGCCGGGTAGGCGTTGGAGGCCAGCATAATGTTCTTGTACACCGGCGTCAGCGGGATGATGGCCGGGGAGATCAGCACCTGGTTGGACTCCACCGGGTACCTGTCGCCGTAGTACTGGCCGGCCGCCATGGGCATGCCGCCCATACCGCGCAGGTCCGTAAAGGCGGCGAGCGTCAGCCCGGCGAAGTGGCCCATAGTGTCGTAGCCCGCCAGGTCGGTAGCCGTACTGACGTCGCAGACCAGGTGCACACGCACCGTGCTGGTGGCTATTATGAGGTACGGCAGGTTGCCGTCCATGATGCTCACGGTAACGCCGCCCTTGAACGGGTTGGTCGACGAATGGAGCGTGACGCCCAGGCGCGAGTCCGTAAGCGGGCTGAAAGCGCCGTCGCCGTCGTCCTTCCACAGCGAGACCGTGGCCAGGTCGCCATCGCCGAAGTTGAACGTGCTACTGCTGATGCTGCCGGTCTGCTGGAAGGTCACCTGGCCCAGCGTCACGTAATCGGTCAGCGTGTACATGCTGAAGGTGATAAGCGGCACGTTCTTCATGCCCTTCTCGGCGGAGCGCGGCGCTATGTTGACGCCGGTAACGCTGAGGTTGACGGCCTTGATGGGCACCAGGCTGGAGCTGAACGGATAGATCTCCGTGCGGATGCCCTTGGGCAGCGCCTTGGTGACGCCCACGTAGACGCTGGGCGACACGTCGTGCGGCGAATTCACCACGATCCACGACTTGTCGCGGACCATCAGGCCCACCTTGTTGGCCTTGATGGCCATTTCGCCCATATCGTAGACCGCGAAGTAGGTCTGCGGCAGCGGGCTGAGCGTCTGCACCTGCGACAGGTCCACATAGACCTGCGTGTTAAGCGGGTTCTCCTGGTCGAATACGTCCACTTTACGCACGGGGACGCGGGCCGCGTGCTCCACCTTGGGCGTGTAGAAGTCTCCCAGCTTCTCCCCCCTCGACATGACGGTAATGTAAGGCTTGCCGGTGCCGGCGTCTATGCCGGTGCCGCTGTAGGTGGCCAGTTCGGCCTCGTCTATATAGATGCGGCCCGCGGCCGGGAACCCCACGGTGGAGTTGAGCACCAGGTTGAAGGGCAGCGTTTCGGTGGACACGAACGGCGCCAGCGAAATGGTCTCGGCCTCGGAAATATTGACGTCGTTGATGTCCAACTGGTCGTTCTGGTTGGAATCCTGGTAGATCTTGATGAACTTGACGTCGGTGTTCTTGCCGAACGGCGCGTTGGGGTCGTTGGACGCGCCCGTGCGCTGCACCTTGATGGCGCGCCAGCGGGAGTTGCCGGCCTCGGTGGTCAGGTTAAAGCGCACCATCGGCGCGTTGAGCTGAGCCTGGTTCACGCCGCCTTCCAGCACCAGGTCGGTGGCCATGTCGTAGCCGCCCATGACCACGTTGGACGGGATCTCCTTGACCACCATGGGCATGGTGGTTATGGGCCACGTGGACAGCGTGATCATGTTCGGGATGCCTATGGTGAAGTAGCCGGCCGAGGAGATGGACAGCGAAGCCGTGCTGCCGATGATGGCGAACTGCGACATGTCGTAGCTGATAAAGGCGCAGGCCGCGTTGGTGGTAACCACTATCGGCGTCTTCAGCACTATGCGGACCGTGCTGGAGGAATAGGACTCGTTGCCGTAGCTCATCAGGTTCGGGTAAGCTCCGGCGGCGTTGCTGGACGTGTCCACGGAATCCAGGATGCAGTTGCCGTTGGAATCCGTCCAGACCTTGATGAGGTCTATGTCCGAATCGTTGGAGGTGCCGCGGCGGTCCAGCTTTATCCCCTCTATCTTGGCCGAAGTTTTGTCCGTGACCAGGCGCATCGCCAGCAGGCCCACGTTCTTATCGTTCTGGGTCACCGTGACCGGGGAGATGTCCTCGGGCGTCAGGGTGATATTGTTCATGGTGGGCATCAGCGTGTTCATCTGGCTCAGCACCGGCGCCAGGAACTGCGCCACGTGGCCGGAGTTCTCCGGCCCGAAGACGAAGTTGGTCGCGAACGGTATCTCCACGCCGAACACGTCGTTCTGCGGCTTGAGCAGGACGTTGGAGAAGTTGGCGGCCTTGTCGATATCCACGGAGACGTAGATCTTGGTCGGCGTGGACCTGATCACCACGTAGTCCTGGTTGATCAGGGCGGGGTCTTTTACCATGATGGTGGCCTTGCCTACCGCCTCGCCGTTCTGGCCGAAGCGGCCGGAACCGATAACGGTATCCGACATGTTCATGCCGGTTACGGGGTCGCGGTCGAAGAGGCCGTTGCCGTTATCCTTCCAGACGCGGATCACGGCTATGTCCTCGTCGTAACCGTTCAGGCTGGAGGGCTGTTTGCGGAACAGTTTGAAACCCTTCCAGCGCACGCCGTAGCCGGTGGTGGTCAGCGTCATCTGCATCACCGGGTAGTTGAGCATGCCCTGGTAAAGTTCTCCGCCCACCACCGTGCCGCTGGCGTGGTTGATAATGGGCGACTCGAAGGCGCCGCGCGTTACCAGCGTCAGCGCGCCGGGCGCGGTGCCCGCGTAATGGATGATCTCGTTATCCACCACGGCGTAGCCGGAGGCCGGGATGCCCGCAGTGGAAACCACCAGCCAGGCGGCGTCCATGGGGCCGGGGCTGGTAACGTCCGACGCCAGCCGCATAGAAGGCGCGGAGGACCCGGTGCCGGAGGGCGAGAAGACGGGCTCGGTCAGCACGGTAATGGTACTGGGGCTGGAAATGAGCTCGCGGATCTGCGAAACGAAGGTCAGGTTGGAGCCGCCCATGGAGAACGAATTGGGCAGCGAGATGGCGTTCTTGCTGTTATCGTCAACCACGGGGCTGTTCTGCGGCAGCGAATCCGGCTTCAGGTAGGCGCCAAGGAAGCGCGGGTTGCCCAGCGCGTCGTTAGGCATGGCCGAATCGCGGATGTCGTAGGTCAGGAAGTAGCGCTGGGAAATGCCGGTATTCAGCGCCTCAAGGGGCGTAAAGACGCGCTGCTGCGAGGCAAAGTCCACGCGCGAGGTCAGCGGGCCGTAGACCGTGTTGCCGAACGTGCCGGAGCCTATCATCACGTCCCCGGTACCCAGGAAGCCGTTGTTATCAGCGTCATACCAGACCTTGACCGTGGAAACGTCTCCCATGGCGGTGCCGTCCTGCAGCACGGTGCCGGTGGCGTAGACCATCAGCCAGCGCCACATCGCGTCGGCCACGTCGGTTTCCATGGAGAACGTTATGATGGGCTGGTTCAGGGCCTGCTGCTGCAGGCTCGGCCCGGTCAGCGTGTCGGAAGCCTTTATGATGACCTGGTCCGGGTACTCGCGCACGCGGCCTATCAGCGAGACCGACTTGCCGGGCGGCAGCACGCCGATATTGGCGCTGCTCATGCGCTTGGGCGGCGTAACCATGAAGTACTCGGTGCTGCGCATGGCCAGGCCCACGTACGAGAAGTTGGAAACGTTGGCCAGCGGGTCTATGTCATAGGTTATGAAATAGTCTTTCGGGTCGTTGTAGATCACCTGGCCGTCCAGCGAGCCGCCGTCGCCTATCAGCGGCAGTACCGCCTGGCCTGACACCACCGTGCCGGTAGACCAATCCAGGACGGTGGTACCTTCCGCGCCGCGCGTCAGCCCGCCGAAAGCGTTGGCCAGCACGTCCACGGAGGAGTAGTAGACCACTTCCTTCAGCGCCGGGTCTGCCTGCGCGTCGTTTATGACCAGGCGGCCGGGCGCCTGCGGGAACGGACTGTCCGACGGGAAGAATTTCTGCAGGTCGTATACGTGCAGCACGGTATCCGTGGAGGTCAGCGTCATTTTGAGCTGGTCGTACGGGAAAACGCGGTCCTTGAGGCCGATCATCAGCACTTCCGAGTCCTTAATGGTGCCGGTGGTCTC
>JACRER010000028.1 GCA_016234365.1 Elusimicrobiota bacterium
CAGTGCGGGGCCGCGCTGCGGCCGTCTGATGCGCATAGCGCCTGATACGGCACTGGCATAGCCTTGTGGCCACGCCTGCGACGACATCTCGCGGATAAGATCGGCCTACCGCTTCCAAAGACGATAGGGGAGCCGCATAGTGGCCGGCGAGCGGCTTCTCGCGGGTAAGATCAGCAATACAATGTTTTAAGGATCGGATGAACGGTCCGGTGTAACCGGGCCCAAAGTTCAGCCGAAAGTAATAATGAATACGGCCTTATTCGGGCGGCTCCGTGGGTCCCCGTTCTGCGGTTTTTCCGGTTTCTGCATTATTGCATCTTCTCCAGTATTCGTTCCGGGGCCAGGAAAAAATCTTCCAGGCTTATCAAGGCGTCCCCGTTCTTCTTGTGAGTATCGCCGATTACAAGTCCGACGGCATTCTTGTTATGAGCAAGGAAAGCGGATAACCCTTCAGGGCGTGCGCGCGCTTGCCCCGATTTCACTTCTATCGCGAGCAGCTTCATGCCGGACTTAAAAATATAGTCCACTTCCAGGTCCCGTTCACGCCAGTAGAAAAGCTCTCCGCCGTTCTGCTCGGCCAGCGTGACGAGCGCCGCGCCTACCGCATTTTCCACAAGGCGTCCCCTCCATGCCGGGCTGCGCAGTTCTCCCCCTCCGGAAGGCAGTGTCATAGCATTGGCCAGGCTGTTGTCGCGCAGGATTATTTTAGGGATAGAGCCGCGCAGTCTCAGCTTGTTCCCGCTCCAGCGCTGAAGGGTGCTGAGAATATAGGCTGCAGAAAGAAGATGCAGGTAGTGGGCTAGGGTGGTGGTATTGCCGGCATCTGAAAGCTGACCCATCATTTTCTGGTAGCTCATGATCTGGGCGGGATGCGCGCAGGCCACTCCCAGCACCTGGCGCAACAGCGCCGGCTTCTGTACCGGGGACATGAGCAGGACGTCTTTGCCGACGACCGTCTCGATAATGGAGTCGCGCACATATTTGCCCCACCGGGCGTAATTCTCCTTGAGGGGAACTGCTCCTGGATAGCCGCCATATATGAGATAGTCTTCCAGCGTAGAGGCGAAGCACTCCCGGCACTCGGTAAACGACCAGTGCGGGAATCTATGCAATTCAAAACGGCCAGCGAGGCTTTCGGTCAGGCCGCGCTGCACCAGCAAAGCGGATGAGCCGAGTATGAGTATCCGCACTTTTCTGTTGTGCCACGTGTCCTCGTCTACCAGTTTCTTTACTGTTTCGCTCCAGCCTGTAATTTTCTGCACTTCGTCCAGTATCAAAAGTGCCGGCTTCTTTGTAGACGCCATTGCCCTGGCTGCATACCAATGCTCTTCTATCCACGACGCCTGAGGGGTGGCTGGTTTGTCGGCGGCCTCATATAGCGATGGGCCATGCCAGTTATTCTTTAATTGCTGCGCGAAAGTGGTTTTACCTGCCTGTCGCGGTCCGGAAACTACCTGTATGGGTATATGACCGTCCTTGAGAGCGTTTAAGACGCCGGAATAATAGGATCTGCGAACAAATTCTTTGGCCATGAATATGATTCTACCAATGAGGAAAACGAATGTCAACAGATTACTCAATTGATTGAGTAATTTGTAAAACAGGTAACAAGTGGGCTAAGACAGGGTCTGCCCGGCTTGTCCGGACTGTCCGGGTAGGTTCCTTTGCAGTGGTTGTTCCCCCTCTCCCGGAGCGTGCGGTGCGCGACCTGCTGTGCAAGCGTTCACAGCTGGTGCGGGACCGGACCACGCATATCCTTAGCGTCCAGAACCTTGTGACCCGCAACAGCGGCAAGGCCATAACGCAGGCCGGCATACGGAAGCTGGATGAAAAAGCGATTCCGCACACCATTGCGGACGGTGTCGCGTATCCAACTGCGTACAAGTGATCTTTCTTCCATGGTCCCCCCTTATCTAGGTCCATGAAACAATCTTGAGAGCGGCTTTGCAATGACTGGTCTCAATACCTGCTTGTGCAGGAAAATTCGGTATTCCCGAATTTACTCGATGCGGCGCCCTTATTCGCTAATGATTGCTCTTGGCCGACGCAACTGTCGAGCAATTCTCGGCAGCTGCCGAGAGTTACTCGGTAACTGGAGCTGGGCCCAGTTGTCATGAATTCCTTGACGACTGCTGTCTTACTTGCCGCAGCACTTCTTGTATTTCTTCCCGGAACCGCAGGGGCACGCCTCGTTGCGGCCGGGTTTCGCCTCGGCGAGCACCGTGCGGCCGGTCTTCAGCCACACCAGGGCGCCGGGCGTGTCCGCCCAGACCTTCCTGAAGGTCTCGGCGTAGGCGTGCGCCTCGTCCGCCCCGCCCAGAGTTATTCTGTCGCTGTACCAATCCGCGGACGGTTCCTTGTTCTTCAGCAGGTAGTCCGGCACATGCGGGTTGCGCGCGAAGGCCGCCTGCAGTGCCGCCGTGGCGCCGGGCTTGTTCAAGGCGTAGGCGGCAAGCGCGCGGGTGTAAACCCATTCCGCCGCTGCGTCGTCGTGAGCCCAGCCGCTTATCAGCGCGTCCATCTTCTCCAGCTCCCGCTTTTCCGCATAGAAGGCCAGCAGCGTGTACCGGATTCCCTGGTTATCGTTCTTGTTAAGGCGCAGCAGTTCGTGGTAGGCCGCCTCGGCTTCGGCGCGGCGGTCCAGCTCCCAAAGCGCGTGGGCCATGCCAGCTTTCGCCCTCATATACGGGCGCGCCTCCAGATGCCCCCACAATCCTCCGCTCCATTCCCGTAATTTGTCTCCCAGCGCTCGGGCGCCGGCTTCAGCGGCCTTGGTGTAGAATTCAAGTTCCTGCGCGGCGGATCCCGAAGCCTCCTCTGCCAGCAGGTTGTAGGCGTCGGCGCAATCCGGGAAAATTTCCAGCGCCTGCCTGGCCAGTTGCTCGCGCACATAGCAGTTGTGGCAATCCATCGCGTGGTAGATTAGGTCCTGCGCGGCCTGCAGCGGCGTTGCGGGCGACACCTGCAGGCGCTTGCCGTTGACGTGCTCCTCCATGAACTTGTTCATTTCCTCTATGGTCGTGAAGTTCTTCTCCTCCATTAGCCGGTTGGCGTGGTCCGACGAGGGCTCGGTGACGCGCAGGTCGCGGATCCCCTCCCAGCCGCGCGGCGGCTGATCTTTATATTGCTCCAGCAGTTCTGGCGGCGGAACTATGCCGCAGAGCGCGTCGAATACTGCCTGCACCGCAATAAAAAGGAGCGCCTGCTCGTCGCTAATCCCCCCTTTTTTATTCGCCGCCGGGATGAGGGCGCGTACGGCCGCCGAGCGCGCCATTTCCTCCTGCGGGTGGCCTTCCAGCAACTCAAGCAGGACCTCGATGGTGAGATATTCTTTGTCGTGCTTTATGAACAGCCCGTCCATCCGTTTCAGCCGGGCCAGCTGGAGCGCCTGCATTGTCTCGCGGGTGGCGGTAGGGGCGGTGAAGCCGGCGGTCTTGATGAGGCGCCAGGCGCTCAGGGCTGTCAGTTCCAGATAAATCTCATCTTCCTCGCTTATCTCCCCGCCCAGCTCGGTGATGAATTCCAGTATCTCGCCCTGCTCGCGCGCGAAGGGCGCGACGGCGGCGTCAAAGTTTTCCTCGCGGAACGCTTCCATGGCCTCGTCGAAGTCTGAAGCTTTGAGCATTTTCATATTAAAAGAACTCCCCTGCCCATAAACGCCTCACGAAGTTCTCCCACGGCGCTATTTCTATGCCGTTGGCGAGCGTGCGCGGTTCGTTCTCAAGGCACACGATGAGCGATTTCTTTACCGGGCCGTCGTCAGCGAGGGCCAGGAGTCCCTTGGTGTGCCCCTCGTGGACGCGCGGGCTGGCCTTCGCCTCAAGGGCCAGCGCTTTGCCCCCTACGAGGAAATCAACTTCGTAGCCGCTGGCGGTGCGCCAGAAATTGATGTCCAGTTCGGGGTTCTTGTACGCCTGGTACGCCTTAAGTTCCATCAGGATGTAGTGCTCGAAAGCCTTCCCGAATTCCGGGGTGCCGGGCTTGGGCTTGCGGCGGCACAGGTAGTTGGCGATGCCGACGTCGAAAAGATAGAACTTCTCGGTTTCGATTAGCCTGCGATCTTTTACTTTTCTCCACGGTTGTACCCTGAACCCCAGGTAAGTCTCCTCCAGGATGTCGAAGTAGCCGCGCACCACCTTAGGCGACACCCCGGTCTCCCGAGCCACGTTGGTGTAGTTCAGAAGTTCGCTGCTGGTTACGGCGGCGACCCTTAGAAATTCCGAGAACGAGGGGATATTGCGCACAAGCGCCTCCCCTGCGATCTCGTCTTTCAGGTAATCCGCCACGTAGCTGCGGATATCCTCTGCCGGGTCGGGGGATAGGAAATGCGGCGGCAGCAGGCCGGAGACCATGACGCTTTCAAGGTCGAAACCGTCCGTTTCTACGCGCGACAGCGGGGTCATGGTCCTTCTCCAGGCCCTGCCGCCGAGAAGGTTGGCGTGGCTGCGGCGCAGTTTGCGCGCGCTTGAACCGGTGAGGAGGAAAGAGAGGCCTTTGTTCTCTATGAGCCAGTGGACTTCGTCGAGCAGTGCGGGTACTTTCTGTATTTCGTCTATGACTATAAGGCCTTTGTGCTGCGAGTAGCGCTCGCGCAGCAGCGCAGGCCGGGTCGCAAATTCTGCGAATACATCGGTCTTCAACAGGTCTATTATTTTTGCGTTCGGAAGATGGTGGCGTATCCAGTAGGTTTTTCCCACCTTGCGGGGGCCCCACAAGAACGCTGATTTGCCGTGGGGGATATTTAGGGAGAACTGACGATTAATTATTTTAGGTCCCATAGGGAAATCATATCATGATAAACTGCCCTAGTCAAGGCTCCTGTCAATATAACGTCTGCACTAAACGGCTGCTGGCCCTGGCCTCTCCATATTTTCTTTGCTGTTTTCCCCCGCCCACGGGGGCTACATAATAATAACAGAAAAGCCCGCCAGGGCGAGCGAACAGCGAGCCTGGGCGGGTTTTTAATAAACCAAGGTGCCCCCGTTTAAATTCCCCTCCCCTGGTGGCCATAATTTAAAAATAAGAAAAAAATTAAATTCTGCGCTGGCCGTCTGAGGCGCATAGCGCTTGATACGGCACAGCCATAGGCTAGTACGGGCCGCTGTTGCGGCCCGGGGGTGGAGCGAAGCGACACCGCAGTGCGGACGGGGGAAGGCCTGTTGGGGCCGACCGTCCGCGCATAAGGAGGTGCACAATAAGATGCAGCCTACCGGCGGAGCAAGAGCGAAGGCGCGTAGTGCCGAGCCTTGCGAACCCGCTTCTCGCGGCAAGGAGCAGTGCGGGGCCGCGCTGCGGCCGTCTGATGCGCATAGCGCCTGATACGGCACTGGCATAGCCTTGTGGCCACGCCTGCGACGACATCTCGCGGATAAGCTCTCGGCCTACCGCTTCCAAAGACGGCAGGGGAGCCGCATAGTGGCCGGCGAGCGGCCACCCTGGCGGCGAGCGAGCGGAGCGAAGGCGCGTAGTGCCGCGTGGAGCGAAGCGACACTTTCTTGCCCGCGAGCGGCTTCTCGCGGGTAAGATCAGGCATACATTGTTTCGAGGTACAGATAGATGGTCCGGTACAGCCGGCCCCAGAGGTCATCCGAAGGTAATAATGTGGACTTTCTTCGTGTGGCTTGTCACCGGAATATTCTACCTTTAAAACGGCAAATAGAACTGGGTGAACCCCACGTTCGGCCGCGAAGAGCCGGCCATCCTGTTGAGTATGTAGCCCAGTCGAATAAAGGCCTGGTTATGGATAAATATCTGGACCCCGGCTCCCGCCGCCTGCTCGTCTTTTGTCAGCGGCAGGCCGTCGTCGAACCTGTCGTACTGCGCCTGCGCCAGCAGTTTCCCCGGCATAAAGGCGTAGTCCAGCCTGCCGAAGCAGCCCCGCGTATGCGCCTTCGTGCCGTCCGTGAAACGGTCTTTGCCCTGCGAGTATTCCGCCTGCAGGTCCAGCCGCTTCCATTTCACCGTGGAATCCGCCGCCCATTTCTGTTTATAGACGAGCTGCGTCGTGTCCGGCATGCCGCCCGGCATCTCCGTGCGCGCCCCCATGCCCGGCATCCTGGTCATGTCGTTTATGTAAGGCCAGCTCACCCCGTCGAAATAGGAGGTGCCCAGGCGCAGTATCCTGGAGAAATCCACATTGGTGCTAAGGCGAGCCAGGAGCGGAAGGGAGTTGTTCTTCACGTTCCTGCGGACCGTGCCCAGCTCGTTTCCGGCGCCGTCCATGACCATATTGTCCACGAACTCCGGGCCGTCGGCCAGGCCCGCGGAATAATCCACCGGTCCCCAAAAGCCGGAGAGCTCCAAGCCGCGGTCCGTTATGAACCCGAGGTTCTTCTTCGTAAGCGGGTAGAGCATATTGGACGGGCTGTCCAGCACGGCGTCGATGCCCCATTTGAACCGGAACCGTCCTATTTTAAAAGCGGTCCCCTGCGGGGTATACGGGATATTGGAGAAAAGCGCGAACACGAAACCGTGATCGTCCTGGATGATGTCGTCGGCGCCGGCCAGCCTGGAGGTGGGCAGCAGGTGCTCCGCCAGTATGGAAATATTGTCGCCGATATTGGCGGTGACTACCAGTTCGTCCACGTGCACCATCGCCCCCGGGGCGTTACCGCCCAGGGCCATGTAGCGCACGTCGAACAGGCCGCCGAAGCTGATGTTTGAAACCGCGCCAGGAGCGGCGGCGGCTTTGGCTTCTTTCGCCGGGGTTTCCTCCCCCAGCGACGGAGAGTCGAAGTTGAACTGGGCCGAGGCTGTTGCCGTCCAGTAAAAAACGGGAATGAGGCAGAGGTAAAAGCCGCGTTTGAACATAGGTATTCTCCTGCGTTACTGTTTGGCAAATACGGCCCGGCTTATCAGCAGCGCTTCTTTTACGGCCTGCGCCACAAGCTCGGACGGTTTTTCAAGTTCAGGGACCGGGCGGATATCTTTGCCGGTCGCTACCGGGTCGCCGGCGGCTTTGCCCGCAAACTGGGCCAGGAAATACTTGTCGGCCAGCTTTTTGCTCACCTCGTTCTTTGCCAGCGAGACTTTGGTCACCTTCCCGCCGAGGTCCATTCCCACGGCTACAATAAGGCCGCTCTCTTCCCCGCCGGGGGTGATGAACAGGGCTACACCGGTGCGCTGCAGCTTTCCCTGCGCCTCCCGCAACGCGAAGTAAAACGTGGGGGCCTTGTCCTCATCCGGCAGTTTTTTGTCCAGGTCCTTTTCTATCTGCAGCACCTGCTTGTCCAGCAGGGTGCCCTCCAGTACGGAGAATTTCTTGAACCCGGGGAATAGGTCCTGCAGCTGCTTTAAAGGAAGCGCGGACGCTTCAATCCCATCCAGCCAGCCGGTAGGGTTCGCGGGGGTAGAATTTAGATTCCCGGGATTCGACTTGGCCCGTATCTCTTTGATGTTGGTGAAGCCGTCCCCGTCGGAGTCCCGTTCCTCGATGGCCTTTAGCGCGGCGGGCGAGATCCCGAAGCGCTGGAAGTCCTTGCCGTAGCCGGTCAGTTCCGACCCGCCGCCTTTGGTATGGCAGATAGCGCAGGACATATTGTAGTTGTACTTCTTCTCCCAGAGCTTTTTGTAAGCCGGCAGAGCCCTGGCGGAAGCGGCGGCAATGAATTCTAAAAGGACAGCGCCCAGTAGTGCCCTGGAAATGTTATTCATGGCTGTCCTTGTTCTTGGGCCCAGGCGCCTGTTCTTTTTCCTTTACGGCAGCGGGCGCTGCCGCCTCTTTGCGGCCATACACGGCGTCGGTAATGGCCAGCGCCTTCTTAACCCGCCAGCGCTACGGCAGCCGAGGCCTTCTGTGCGCCTTCGGCGGGTTTATAATCAGTGCCGGCTTTAAAGGAGTCGGAATTCTTTTTTCCCAGGAACTGTTTTAAGAATTCGTCGGCGGCCACGCTCTTATTTTCGGAGTGTTCCCAGATATTCAGTTCCTTCACGGTCCCGTCGGCGGTCATGCCCACGCTGATCTCCATGTTGCCGTTGGCGCCGTATGCGTCGATGAATAGGATGATGCCGAGCGTCCGGGCGGTTTTCCCTTTGCCTGCCGCGCCGGCAAAATAAAACAAGGGGCTTTTGTCCTCCGCTCCGAGGGTTACCCCGTCCGCTTCCAGCTGCGCGGTCTGGGCGGCGCTCAGGTTTATCTGCTTAGACGTGAATTTAGCGGCCTCCGGCCAGAGGCTTGCCAGGCGCTTGCCCGGCCAGGCGCGGTCGTGCGCCGGCGCGGCTTGCGCCAGGAGCATTAGCCCCAGCGCTAACAGCATTTTTACAGGTTTCATTTATCCCTCCCTCCCCTATGCCCGTGAAAATCCAGACTCACCCTATCCTACAAAATCGGCGGTACTTTAAAGGAGTACCGGGATTTTTTAGGAACCGATAGGCGAGAACAGAAGCCCCGGCGCACCTGCGCCGGGGCCTGTGTTGCGCGCTAGGCGTCTTAACTTGCGTCTCGTCGGTTCTTCTACTGTTTCCCGTGGTGCTCCGGTTTTGCCGGTCTTTCCATTCGCCCGGGCCGCTCAGGCTTTTCGGAGCGCTCCATCTTCTCGCCCTTTTCGCCTTTATTGCCCTTCGCTTTGGCGGCGGCGGCCTTTTCGGCCGCGGCTTTTTTACGGACGTCGGCATCCAGCTTTTTTACCGAGCTTATCACCTTGCCAAGGTTGAAGCCCAGTTCCTTGGCCACTTTGCCCCAGCCCATTACCGGCGGGCCCTGGCGCAGCGCCATCACCTTCTGCACGTTGGCGTCGGTGATGCCGCCGGGCAGGTCCTTGGCCAGCGCCAGCGCTATGGAGATCTCCCCGTAGCCCAGCTTCTGGTCGCGCAGGCCCTGCACGCGGGCGTCGTCCACGCCGAACTCCGCCTTCAGCTTGTCCGTTACCGTCACGGCGCCTGCCGGATCGGCCGCGTCCTTATCTACGGCCATCGAGGCCTTCTCCAGCTTCTTCTCGTCGCCGGCCTTGTCCTGCGCCAGCGCCGGCATTGCGGCGCACAGCAG
>JACRER010000029.1 GCA_016234365.1 Elusimicrobiota bacterium
CACAGCTCCGGGACACTCCGAGCCGCTGGGCAGGCTGGTGGGCTTTTACGACATCACGCTCGACAAGGAACTGGCCCGCATCAAGGACGACTTCCTCCACTCCATCACGCACGACCTGCGCAACCCTATGGGCGCCATCAAAGGCTTTGTGGAGTTCATGATCAAGGAGATCCCCGGCCCCGTGAACGAAGCGCAGAAAAAGATGCTGGTCTCCATAGACCGCGCCGCGTTCCGCCTGCTAGGCATGATCAACAATATCCTCGACGCGGCCAAGATGGAGGCCGGTAAAATGGAGCTCAAGCTGGCCCCCGTGAACCTGCGCGAGGTCGCGGCCAGGGTCATAGAGCTGATGGAGTCCCTCGGCCAGCGCAAACAGATAAAGTTCGAGATCGAGGGGCCGGACCAGCTCATCGTCAGCGCCGACCCCGGCCTGATGGAGCGCATGTTCACCAACCTTATCGGCAACGCCATCAAGTTCACGCCGGAGAACGGCGTGATAACCGCGGGCATGGCCGACGAAGGCGGGACGGTGCGGGCCTGGGTGCGCGATACCGGCGACGGCATCCCGCAGGAATACCTGGGTAAGGTTTTCGAGAAGTTCGAGCAGGTGAAGGGGCAGAAGGCCGGCGGCACGGGCCTGGGGCTTACCATCTGCAAATACGTGGCGGAGGCCCACCAGGGCCGCGTCTGGGCCGAATCGGAACCGGGCAAGGGCGCCAAGTTCGTCTTCTCTTTCCCCAAGGACCTCTGTCTCGACGAGGCCGGCAAGGTTTGCCGCAAGGCGGCGGCGTGAAGTTGCTGCCCGCGCTGCTGGCGCTGGCGTTCTTTTCCTCCGCCGCCCGCGCGGAGGAGCTGCAGAACATCGTGGTGCGCCCCGGAGATACGCTCTGGAGCATCTCCAATACCTATTTAAAAGACCCCACCAAGTGGAACGAACTCCTTAAGTACAATAAACTGCCCGCCTCCGACCCTTCCATAGCCCTGCCGGGCATGGCCCTGCGGGTGCCGGTGCGCCTTATTAAGGAGCAGTACCGCGCGGCCAAGCTGGTCTACTACGTCAACGAGGTGCTGTTCCGCCGCACCGGCGTTACCGACTGGAAGGGCGTGGAGATGCGGATGGACCTCTTCAAGAGCGACACTATCCGCACCCGCGTCAACGCCCGGGCCGACGTTAAGTTCTATACCGGCGAGATCCTCAACCTCTACCCCAATTCCATAGCCGTGCTGCGCCCGCCGGACAAAAAGAATACCGACGTGGAGCTGCTGGCCGGCGAAATGCGCGGCCTGCGCTCGCGCGTGGTCACGGCCTCGGCGCGCATCACGCCAAAGACCAAGGACACCGAGTTCGGCGCCAAGCTCAAAGACGACCTTACCACGCTGGTGCAGGTCTACAAGGGTAAGGCCGACGTAGAAGCCCAGGGCAAGACCGTGGAGGTCTCGGAAGGCTTCGCCGCCGAGGTCAAGATGGACATGCCGCCTTCCAACCCGATAAAGCTTCCGCCGCTGCCTGAACTGGACCCGAGCCAGACGGCGCTTACCGCCTCCGCCGGCCCCCAGCTCCGCACGGAGGGGGGCATAGTGTCGCTGAACCTGAAGAAGGACGTCCGCGTAGGCGGCGCAGGCGCGGCCCTGCCCAAGGATAAGGACCTGACCGGGAACATGCCCAAGGTGGGCAATGTGGACGATAAGAATATCGACGCCAACGAGATCGTGAAAATGATCACGGTCGCAAACCCTGTGCAGAGCTATCACCTGCAGGTGGCCAGGGACCAGAATTTCACCAGCCTGGCGCTGGATAAGAATTACGACGCTTTCGAAACCATCGCGCTGGCCGATCTGATGACGCCGGGAGACTACTACATGCGCGTGGCCCTTGTGGACCTGCTCGGCTTCGAAGGCAAGTTCAGCACGCCCCGCCGTATAACCGTAGGCAAGCCCCGCTAAGGCGGGGCGCCTATAATTAATATAATCCTTTATATGAGGCTTCGCCGCCTGCTGTGGCTCGCTATACTTTTCATGCCCGCGCCGCCGGCCCGGGCCGTGCCCGCCGCCCCCGGCCAGTCCACGGTCTGGGACCGGATCATGGCCGAGCAGAGCGCGGTAAACCTGCGCCGCGGCTACTCGCGGATGGGGGAGGAGGATTACGCCGCAGCCGCGGACGAATTCTTCAAGGCCGCGCAGAAGAACCCTTCCGACCCTTGGGCGCGGCTGCTGTACGGCTCCGCGCTCTACTGGCTGGGCGCCCCGGACAAGGCGCTGGACGAATTCGAAGAGGCCCTGCGGCTGGACCCGCGCAACTCCATGGCCCTGCAGCTGCGCGGCATAGTCAAGGCGCGCGCCGGAAACTACGGCGGCGCGCTGGCCGACTTCCTCGCTTCCGAAAAACTGGACCAGTCGCGTCCGGACGTGAAAATGAACGCCGGGTCCGTCTACCAGGCGCTCGGCAACGCCGCCAGGGCGCTGGACTACTTCCGCGCCGCGGCCGCCCTGGACCCTTCCAACCCGCTTTACCGTTACCAGCTCGGCATGTTCTATTCCCGCCTGGGCCGCTATGACCAGGCGGCCGTTCAGCTGGAAAAGGCGGTTTCCCTGTTCTCCGGGTACGAGGACGCGATCCTGGAGCTGGCCGTGCTGCGCGAACGCGACGGGGCGTTGGGGCCCGCTATAAAACTTTACCGCAAGGCGCTGGACCTAAAGCCGGGCGATTCCGTGGCGCGCTTGCGGCTGGGCTGGGCGCTGCACAAGGCCGGCCGGGACGGGGAGATCCGCAAGGTGCTCGACGGCTCCTTCCTGCTGGCGCCGTCGAACGAAAAAGGCGGCATCTCGATGGGGTTGGCTTACGCCGGGCCGCAGCCTGGCGCCGCCGCACCGGCCGCGAGCCCGCTGTATTCGTCGCTGCGCAAGATCCCCGCGGGCCAGGACGCGCGGATCACCGTGGAACTGCTTGAAACGCCCAAGGCCGCGCTTACCCCGGCCGCCGCCGGAGAGAAGCTGCGCGCCGGCCTGCGCGATTCCTTGCGCCGGCCCAAGGTCAGCTATACCAAACGCGAGTATTTCCTGCCGGCCTCTTCCCCCGAAGAGCGCGAAAAACGCGCCGCCGCGGTGGCCGCGGAGGCCGATAAGCTCATGAAGGCCGTCTCTCCGGATAACGACGCGCGGCTGAATTTTAACGTGGTGACAGGGCCGCCCGCGGCCGCTGGCAAGCCCGGGGCGAAGGCCTACTTCAAGCCGCGCGACGTGGGCAACGATATGGGGCTCTGGGTGATGGGCGACAACTGGCTGGAGAACGCCGGGGAAGCGCTGGAGGAACTGGAAGAGGACGGCGGGGCGGGGCGCGAAGTTAAACTGCTGCGCGGCCTCGGCTACCTGCTGGTAGGCGAGCACGAACTGGCGCTGCAGGAGTTCTCCGGCGGCGGGGCGCAGGCGGCGTTGGGCCGGAGCGCCGCCTGGGTGGAGGCCGGCGCCGAAGATAAGGCGCTGGCGGAATGCCTTGAGGCCCTGAGGCTGGAGCCGGCCAATAAGATCGCGCTGGCCAACAAGGCCTGGCTGGGAGGCGGAAAATGAAGATAACGGTGCCGCCGGGAACGGCCAATATCGTAATAGGTTTCTCCGACTGCGCGCTCAAGGAGCGCCTTAGCGCAAAACTCTGCGCGGCTTACGGCCGCTGGCTGGGGGGCTTTCGCACCCTCGAACTCAGGGACGGGCGCGTGCGTAAAGGTTTTGAGATAGCGGCCCTGGGCGGGGGGCGCGCGGTACTGGCCTCCCGGGAACTGGTTTCCCCGGTGGCCTTCAATAAGTACGGTGTGGACCTGGGCGCCCTGGAAGCCACGGCCCTGCCCGCGCTGGAGGCCGCCGCGGCCGGAGGGCGCGTGCTGCTCTTCGACGAGCTGGGGCCGATGGCCCTGCTTTCGGCCAAGTTCAGCGCGCGCGCGGTGGAGCTGCTCTTCTCCGGCCGGCCGTGCGTGGTCTTTTACCGGCGCGGCGCCAAAACGTTCGAGGACGCTTTTTCCCGCATGCGCGATACTGTTATAATTGAACTTTCCCGGGAAAGCTGGGCGGAGGCGGTAACCGCCGCGCAGACTTTCCTGGATACGACGGTCCCCCTGATGGAGAACCACTGAATGAACGATTTCGCTGAAGACCTGGACCTGGCGGCCGTGCGCCGCGCGCATTTCATAGGTATCGGCGGCATAGGCATGAGCGGCATCGCGCGGCTGATGCTGGGCCTGGGCTACCGCGTCTCGGGTTCCGACTCCCGGGAGTCGGAAATAACCCGGGCGCTGGCCCGCGAAGGCGCCGCCATCTCCGTCGGGCATAAGGCCTCCGCGCTGGGTTCCCCGGACGCGGTGGTGGTCAGTTCGGCCATCAGCCAGGACAACCCGGAACTGCGCGAGGCCCTGCGCCGCGGCCTCCCCGTTGTGCGCCGCGCCCTGATGCTTTCCAAGCTCGCCGCGCTCAAGAAGACGGTGACCATAGCCGGCACGCATGGCAAGACCACCACCACCTCCATGACCGCCGCCGCGCTTGAAGCCGCCGGCGCCGACGCCACCGCCGTGGTAGGCGGCATAATCAAAGGGGCGGGGTCGAACCTGAAACTGGGCGGCGGGGAATACCTCGTGGCCGAGGCCGACGAGTCCGACGGCTCCTTCCTTTATTTTTCGCCGCTGGTCACCTGCGTCACCAATATAGACTCCGACCATCTCGACCATTACGGCAGCATGGCTAACCTCAAGGCGGCGTTCCGGCGCCACCTCGCGAGCCTGCCTTTCTACGGCCAGGCGGCGCTGTGCAGCGACGACCCCGGCGTGCGGGAACTGCTGCCCGGCCTTAAGGCGCCCCACGTGACCTGCAGCCTCGGCGGGAAAGCCGACTGGGAGGCCAAAGCCCCGGCCTTCGGCGGCGGCGTAAGTTCCTATACCGTCTTTTTCCGCGGCCGGAAGAAAGGCCGCGTGCGCCTTAAGACCGGCGGCGACCATAATATCCGCAATTCGCTGCTGGCGCTGGCGGCGGGCTCCTACCTCGGTTTCGATTTCGACCGCCTCGCCGAAGGCCTCTGGAACTTCAGCGGCGTCAAGCGCCGCATGGACCGCCACGGCACGGCCGGCGGCGTGGAATTTGTGGACGATTACGGCCACCACCCGACGGAGGTAAAGGCCACGCTGGCGGCGGCCCGCACCATTTTCAAGGGCCGGCGGCTAGTGGTGCTGTTCCAGCCGCACCGCTACAGCCGCACGGCGCTGCTCTACCGCGAGTTCGGGCGGGCTTTTGGCGACGCCGGAAAACTATTCGTGGCCCCGGTCTACGCCGCCGGAGAAAAGCCCCGGCCCGGAGTGGATTCCTCCCTCGTCCTGCGCGAACTCGCCCGCAACGGCCGCCCCGCGGCGGCGTACCCGGGCGCGCTGGAAGTGATGAAGGAACTTAAACCCGGGGACGTGCTGCTCACCCTGGGCGCCGGCGACATCTGGAAGGCCGGCGAGGACATCAAGCTGAAACTGCAGACGCTCGGGCAGGGCCGGCTCTGACGCATGCCAAAATACAGCCAGGTCTTCCTCAACGACAAAGGCATCTGCGCCCGGATAGCCGGCGCCCTGTCCGTCGGGATTTTTGACCGCGTCGTGGAGATAGGCCCCGGCGGCGGGGCGCTTACCTCGTTCCTTTTTCCGAAGTACGGCCCGCTGATGAAAGCCGTGGAAATAGATACGGCGCTGCTGCCGGGGCTGGCCGCCAAATTCCCCGGCCTGGAGATAGTAAATTCGGATTTTCTCGAAGTGGACCTGGCCGCCGCGGCCGGGCCCGGGCGCATAGCCTTTATAGGCAATCTCCCCTACGAATGCGCCACCCCGATACTGGATAAGGTACTGGCCTTCCCCGGCCTGGCCCTGGCGGTGTTCATGTTCCAGAAAGAGGTGGCCCACAAGATAGTGGCCGTTCCCGGCGCCTCCGATTATGGTTTCCTGACGCTGGTGACCGGGGCGCGCGCCCACGCCGAACTGCTCATGGACGTGAAGGCCGGGAGTTTCCGCCCGGTGCCCGCCGTGGATTCCTCGGTGGTGATCTTCCGGCCCCGCGCCTATTTCAGCGACGGGGCCGCCGAGGAGCGTTTCCGCGAACTGGTCCGCAAGGCGTTCATGCACAGGCGAAAGACGCTCGTGAATTCGCTCGGCCTTTGCGGCGTGGATAAGGCGCGGGCCGCCGCCGCCGTGGCGGCCGCCGGGTTTAAGCTCACCGCGCGGGCGCAGGAACTGCCTCTGGCCGCTTTCGCCTCGCTTTCGGAAGCCATCCTGGGGGGGAGATGAAAAAAGTCATAGTGCTGCCGGCGTACAACGCCGCCAGAACGCTGGAGGCGACGGTAGCCTCGCTGCCTAAAGGTACTTTCGACGAGATCATCCTGGTGGACGACCTCTCCTCGGACGGTACTTACGAACTTGCCGTGAAGCTGGGCCTGCGGGCGGTCCGCCATACGCACAACCGCGGTTATGGCGGCAACCAGAAGACCTGCTACGCACTGGCGCTGGAGTCCGGCGCGGACATAGTGGTGATGCTGCATCCGGACTATCAGTATGAACCGCGCCTGATACCGTTCATGACCGGCATTATAGAGACAGGGGTCTGCGACGTGGTGCTTGGCAACCGCATCCGCAGCCGCGCCGAGGCGCTGGCCGGCGGCATGCCGGTCTATAAGTACGCGGCCAACAGGCTGCTCACCGTAGTCCAGAACCTGGCGGCAGGGCAGAACCTTGGGGAATGGCATAGCGGTCTCAGGGCCTATTCCAGGGAGGCGCTGCTGAAGGTCAACTGGCAGGCCAACTCCGAAGATTTTGTTTTCGATGCCCAATTCCTCTTCGAGGCCGCCTTCCTGGGGCTGCGCCTGGGCGACATCCCGGCGCCGGCCAGGTATTTTCCGGAGGCTTCCTCCATAAACCTGGGCCGCAGCCTCGTTTACGGCCTGGCCACGCTGTGGGCTATGGCCGAATTCCTGGTTAACAGGACCGGCCTGGCCTCCACACGCCGTTACCGCAGTCCGATATAATATTAAATTAGTATAATTGTCATAGCCGCCATATTTGCGGCCGTATCGCTTTGCCGTCTGCCGAGGAAGGGCCATGAACATACACGCTAAACGCATTAAAGACCTGCAACACCTGCTCAAACAGAACAAACTGGACGCGATAGTGCTCACCAGGACCCTGGACATAGGGTTCCTCACCGGGTACTACATGGACGATTACCTGCTGCTGGTATCGCGCGGCGCGGCCTGGGCCATAGCCCCGCAGATGTTCGTGGAGGACCTGAAGGTAAAGGCCCCGTTCGTGACGCCCGTGGCCGCGGCCGGCGGGTTCGAGCAGGCCGTACTGGACCTGCGCCAGAAGCACAAACTGCGCAAAGCGGCTTTCGACCCGGAATACGAGACTTACAACCGCGGCAACCTCTGGCGCAAGAACGGTTTTTCCGAGAAGGGCGGACTGCTGGGCTCGCTTCGCGCCATCAAGGAAGGGGAGGAGGTTTCCGACCTCCGTAAATCCTGCCGCATCGCCGCAAAGGCTTTCGGCCTTATAAAACCCCGCATAAAGACCGGCCGCACCGAACTGTCCGTTTACCGCGAGCTAGAGGACATCATGCAGGCCATGGGCGCCAAGGGGCCGTCGTTCAACCTCATCGTCGGGTTCGGCCCCAACTCCGCCCTGCCGCACCACATCACTTCCGAGCGCAAACTCCGCAACAACGAAGCCGTGCTGCTGGATTACGGCTGCGTCTACAACCACTATTGCTCCGATATCACGCGCACCTATTTCCACGGCCGTCCGACCGAGGAGTTTAAAAAGGTCTATTCCATAGTGGCCCGGTCCCAGAAGGCCGGCCTGGCCGCGGTCCGCGGCGGCGTAAAGGCGATGTCGGTGGACAAGGCCTGCCGCGACGTCATAGCCGACGCCGGCTACGGCCAGTACTTCATCCACGGCACCGGCCACGGCGTGGGGCTTGAGATCCACGAATTCCCGCGCCTTAACACCAAGTTCGAGGCGACGCTGCGGCCGGGCATGGCCGTCACGGTGGAGCCGGGCATCTACCTGCACGGCAAGTTCGGCGTGCGCATTGAAGATTCGGTCCTGGTCACCAGGACGGGCTGCGAAATACTTACGAAGACTGCTTAGGCAACGGAGGAAAGATGACGATATTAGCGATAGTACTGCTGGTGCTCGGCGGCTGGGTCGTGGTTACGTTCAACGGCCTGGTGAAGCTGCGCAACCAGGTGCAGAACGCGTTCCGGCAGATAGACGTGCAGCTTAAACGCCGGCACGACCTGATCCCCAACCTCGTCGAGTCCGTCAGGGGCGAGATGAAGTTCGAGAAGGAAACGCTCGAGCGCGTTATCCAGGCCCGCGCCGCGGCGGTCTCCGCCGGCCAGGGCGGCAACATGAACGACGTTCTCGCCAAGGAAGGCATGCTGACGCAGGCGCTGGGCCGCCTGATAGCGCTGACCGAGAACTATCCCAACCTTAAGGCCAACGACTCCGTCCACAAGCTGATGGAGGAACTGACGCATACCGAGAACCAGATCGGCTTCTCGCGCCAGTTCTACAACGACGTGGTCACCCGGTTCAACACGGACCAGCAGGTGTTCCCCACCAATATGTTCTCCGCGATGCTGGGCTTCTCGCCCGCCACGCTGTGGGAACTCCCCGCCGATTCCCCCGAGCGGGAGAACGTGAAGGTCAACCTGGCTATCTGAGCCGCGGCCAGCCGCGCGCACGGGCACTCCCCGCGCGCGCCGGCGCGGCCGGCCCAGCGGGAATATGGACATCTTCGAACAGCAGGCGCATAACCGCCGCATGACGGCAGGCATCCTGGCCCTGTTCGTCGGTCTTTTCCTGTTCCTGGGCCTCGGTTTCGATTTCTTCTACGGCAGCTTCAACCCGGTGCCGGCCGTGAACCTGGAGTATAACGCCGACGGCTATTACGAGTCCCGCCGCCCCGGCGCTGCCGCCTCTATCCCCTTCGGGACCATAATAGCGCTGCTGGTGGGCATGGGCATGGCGGCCAACAGCATGGTCAACGGCCCGTCCATGGTGCTGCGCTCCTGCATGGCCCGCCGCGCGGTCTCCGCCGACGGCAAGGAGAAGCAGCTGCTGAATATCGTGGCGGAAATGGCCACGGCCTCCGGCCTGCCGGCGCCTGCCGTCTACGTGGTGCCCGACCAGGACCTCAACGCTTTCGCCACCGGCATCAGCCCCGCTAATTCCGTCATCGCCGTCACCCAGGGCCTGCTGGATACCCTCAACCGCGAGGAACTGCAGGCCGTGGTGGCGCACGAGATGAGCCATATCCGCAACTACGACATGCGGCTGATGACCGTGCTGGCCGGCCTGATAGGCGCTGTGGCGCTGCTGAGCGACTTCGCGGGCCGCACCTTCCGCTACGGCGGGCGCTCGTCTTCCTCGGGCGGCTCTTCCTCTTCCGGCTCTCGCAAGGGCGGCGGCGGGGCCGTGGTCCTTATCTTTTTCGTGGTGTGGATCATCCTCATGATCCTGGCGCCGCTGCTGTCGCGCATGCTCGCCATGGCCATCTCCCGCCAGCGCGAGTACCTGGCCGACGCCAGCGCCTCCGAGCTTACGCGCAACCCCAAGGGCCTCATCGCCGCGCTGGAAAAGATTCGCGCCGCCGTGATGCCCACCAGCGCCATCAACAACGGCGTCGCGCACATGTGCATCACCGACCCGCGCGGCAGCCTGATCGAGGAAAAGATGGGCCTCACGGCGGACCTGCTGGCCACGCACCCGCCCATGGAGAAACGAATTCTGGCCCTTAAGGCCATGGCCTACCAGGCCGAGCATCCGCAACAGTTATAAGCAAGACCAAATAGGAGACGCAAAAAATGATACTCGCAAGCCAATTCGGCGCCGGCAACATGTTCATCAACGAGAATAACCAGATGGTGGAAGTGCTGACGGTGCAGCATCACCGCAAATCGCAGGCCCGCGCCGTAGTGCGCGTGAAACTGCGCAGCATCGAGACCGGGTCCATCATCGAGACCGCCTACCGTCCCGAGGACAAGTTCAAGGACGTGATGGTGGAAAAACGCCCCAAGACCTACGTCTACGCCGAGGCGGACATGGCCTACTTCATGGACGACCAGACCTTCGAACAGGTGGGCCTGCCCAAGGAGAAGATCAAGGACCTGCTGCCTTACATGACCGAGAACATGGCCGTGGAAGGCATCTACCTCAACGACGCCTTCTTCACTGTGCGGCTGCCGGCCAACCTGGTGATGACCGTCACCCATACCGTGGACGGAGTGCGCGGCGACACGGTTTCCAACACCATGAAGGACGCCACCGTGAACACCGGGCTGACCGTCAAGGTCCCTATGTTCATTAACGAGGGCGACCAGATCCGCGTGGACACCCGCACGGGCACTTATGTGGAGCGCGTTTCCAAGTAAATGATAAAGACCGTAATCCTCGACATCGACAATACGCTGATGGATTTCATGCGCATGAAGCGCGCCGCCGTGGCCGCGGCCGTGGACGCCATGATAGACGCCGGCCTCACCACGCCCAAGGACCAGATGGTGGACAAGATCTTCAAGATCTACTGGGCCGAGGGCATAGAGGACCAGAACATCTTCGACAAGGTGCTGATGAAGGAGTTCGGCAAGGTGGACTACCAGATCCTCGCCGCCGGCATCATCGGTTACAAGCGCGCCAAGGACGGGCACATGACCCTGTACCCGCACGTGAAGATGGCCCTCACCGACCTGCTCAAGATGGGAGTGCGCATGGGAGTGGTCTCGGACGCGCCGCGCCTTTCAGTATGGCTGCGCATCGTGGGCCTGGGGCTGCACCACTACTTCGAGCACGTCGTCACGTTCGACGATACCGGCGAGAAGAAGCCGTCGCCCAAACCGTTCAAGAAGATCCTGTCGCTGATGGGCACGGACCCCGCCGAGGCCATAATGGTGGGGGACTGGGCCGAGCGCGACATCAAGGGCGCCAAGGCCTTCGGCATGAAGACCGCCTGGGCCAAGTACGGCAACGAGTTCGACACGCCGGTCTCCGGCGCGGATTACGAACTGGACGATATCTACGACCTGGTGGGGATAATCAAGAGGGAAAATGAGAAAACTGCTTAAGGTTTTTGCGGTGCTCGCGGTGCTGGCCGCCCCCGCGGCCGCGCTGGACGTCACCGCGGTGAGCCCGGCCGGGATAAAGGGCGCGGCGAAGGGCGATTTCTCATTCGGCCCCGTCACCGTGAAGTCGGTGGCCTGGGAAAAAGGCGCCGTGGTCCTGCCCCAGACCGAGAATAAAGGCAAGAAGTATTCCGACATCAAGCTGCTCTCCAAGAGCCTCTACGGCAAACTGGAGAACTGTTTCAGGAACGGCTGGGCCAAGCCGGCCAAAGTCCCGGTGCCGCCCAAGGTGAAAGTGGACGCCCTGAAGCCGCTCAGATCCCCGGTCCGGGTGGCCAACGCGGAGCTGTCCTTCGACGGAGAACTTATGGCTGTGGCCGGCGTGATGGTTTCCAAAAAAGAGGAGGGCGCCTTCTGGGTGGCCTTCCCGCCCGACCTGGTTTTCACCGACGGCGCCTTCAAGGCCGCGGTAGAGTCCGCCGTGATAGCGGCCTGGACCAAGAAGAAATAATGCCGCGCCAAAGGAAGCCTGCGTTCTTTGCGCTGCTGGCCCTGTGCCTGCTGCCGGCTTCCTCCGCTTTTGCTTTCAAGATAGAGCGCCTGGCCCGGGTCTCCCCGGCGTCGGGCAAGACTTCCTCGCTGGAAGTGGTTTCCGGGTCGGCCATGGTCCGGTTCAGGGCGGGGGTTTCCACCTCTACGGCGCTTGCCGCGCTGGAACCTTTCGGTTATAAAATCCTTTCAACCTTCGACCGCTTCAACTGGTCGGTGGTCTCTTTCCCGGAAGGCGCCGGCGTGGCGGCGGCCCTTGGGGCCCTGGCCGCCCAGCCCGGAGTGGAATGGGCCGAGCCCAACCGCGTCTATAAACCCCGCCGCGTGCCCAACGATCCTTACCTTGGCAGCCAGTACGCCCTCTCCGCCGTGCAGGCTTTCGGCGCCTGGGAATTCGAGACAGGCGCGTCCAGCCGGGCCACAGTGGCCCTGATAGACACCGGCATAGACGGCTCCCATCCAGAGCTTTCCGGTAAACTTACCGGCACAAGCCGCCAGTTCAATCCTACCAGCGGCGCGGCTTCCAATAACCAGCCGCCTACGCCCGCCTGCAACCACGCCACGCGCGCCGCCGGGGTCGCGGCCGCGGCAACCGACAATGGCGCGGGTATGGCGGGGATGACATGGGGCGGGAAACTGGTCTCGCTTAAGGTTTTTTCCGACGCTAACTGCTTCGACGACTGTTCCGATGAAAGCGGTTTTTGCGCCACCTCCGAAACTTCCATCGCGGCGGCCATAGACGATATCGTTCCTAAACACAATACCGCGGCTTACGGCAAGATAGTGGTGAACATCAGCCTGGGCAGCGTTGGCTCCTGTTCTACCCCGCTGCAGAACTCGGTGGACGCGGCCGTAGCCGCCGGGCTCATGATCTTTTCCGCCGCCGGCAACGAGGGCTACGGCGCTATCGATTCTCCGGCCAACTGTAACAACGTTTACGCCGTTGGCGCCACGGACTCGAAAGACGTCATCGCTTCGTTCTCCAATGCCGACACCCTGATGATAACCAAGGGCCTGGCCGCGCCCGGAGTGGGCGTTTACACCACGGATATCGGCAACGCCTACGCCTCCGCCACGGGTACCTCCTTTTCCTCGCCGATGGCGGCCGGCCTGGCGGCGCTGGTCTGGTCGGCCAAGCCGTCCTTTACCAATACGCAGGTCTTCGATGCCATGAAGAACTCCGCCGACGACCTTGGCCCCTCCGGGCCGGACCGCGATTACGGCTGGGGCCGTATCAACGCCATGAAGGCCCTGCGCCTGGCGGTGACCGGCACCAAACAGTTCGCCGGCACCGCTAAAGCCGTGGCCTATCCTAACCCCTTCAACCCGAAGACGCAGAAGCTCGTTACTTTCACCGTGCCCGAGGCTATGGCCGCTTCCGGCACGGAAGTGAAGGTGTACACTTCGGAGGGGGAACTGGTGCGTAAACTTGACTCGCTGGCCTGGGACGGCCGCAACGAGGCCGGGGTCCTTGTGGCCAGCGGAGTATATATCTTCAGGGTAAAGACCTCCAAAGATTCCGCGGTGGGCAGGTTCGCCCTGCTCAAGTGACCACGTGAAGATCCTCAACAAGACAAGGAATCTCCAGGTTTCCGCCTCGGCTGAAAGGGCGGATACTTTTTCCTCGCGGCTTTTTGGCCTGATCCCGCGCAGTTCCCTTGGCCCGGAAGAAGGGCTCTGGCTGGAACCTTGCGCCATGATCCATATGTGTTTCATGAAGTTCCCCATAGACGCGGTCTTCCTGGACGCGGACGGCAGGGTGCTGCGGGTGCTGGCAAACTTGAAGCCCTGGCGCTTCTCCCCGTGGGTGCCGGGCGCGCGCGGCGTGCTGGAGCTGCCTGCCGGCCGCGCCGACAAGCTGCTCTCTGAAGGAGATGTGCTTGAATTTTCCCGCTAAACCCTGCCGGCTATTGTAACGCAGGGCCAATATATTTATAATAATCAGGATTATATGCCTCCGGTCAAGGGATTACAGCGCAAACGGCACATGAGGGAGATCCTCATCGAGGATAAGCTCATTTCCGAAGAGCAGTGCAAAGCGGCGGAAGAAGCGGCCAAGAAAGACGCCCGGCACCTGCAGCAGACGCTCGTGGAAATGAAGCTGGTCCCCGAGCTGAAACTGCTCAAGGTCCTCGCCGACGAATGGGGCTTCAAAGCCATAGATCTTTCGAAAATGGAGGTGCCGGCGGAGATAGTGCAGCTCCTGCCCGAGCAGCTCGCCCGCAAGCAGGTCTGTGTGCCCTTCGCCAAACAGGAGAATTCCCTCTTTCTCGCGATGGCCGACCCGCGGGACTTCCTCATCATCGAGGACATAGGCCTGCGCACCGGCCTCGACGTTAAACCCTATCTCGCGCTCGCCCCCTGGATCTTCAAGGTCCTGGACACCGTCTACGGCAAGCAGGACAGCGCCCAGGTGGCCCAGCTGGTGGAATCCGTGCAGCAGAGCCAGAGCCAGTCCAAGGCCGACGGCGCGGAGGAAAGCTTTTCCCTGCAGGCCGCCGAAGAGAAGAAAGACATCAGCGAAGTGGACGCCAGCGCGCCCGAAGTGGAGAAGCTGGTCAATGCCATCATCCTGGGCGCGCTCAGCATAAAAGCGTCGGACATCCACGTGGAGCCTTTCGAGGACCCGAACGGCAAGAATTCCAAGGTGCTGGTGCGCTACCGCGTGGACGGCATGCTGCGCGCGGCCTCTTTCACCATCCCGTGGAACTTCCGCCAGGCCATCGCCGCCAAGATCAAGATCATGGCGAGCCTCAATATCACCGAGCGCCGCATCCCTCAGAGCGGCCGTATCCAGATCATCGCCAAGGGCAACCCTATAGAGTTCCGCGTCGAGATGGTGCCCACCGTCTACGGCGAGTCGTGCGTTATGCGTATCCTCGACCGCGCCTCCGTGCGCGTGGACATCAAGATCATGGGCTTCCTGCCCGATACCGAAAAGAAGCTGCTGGACCAGTTCCAGGGCATCGGCGGCAAGAAGAACTTCGGCCTGGTGCTGGTCTGCGGCCCCACCGGGTCCGGCAAGTCCACCACGCTTTACGGCTGTCTCAACTACGTCAACCGGCCCGACATCAAGATCATCACCGCCGAGAACCCGGTGGAGTACAACATCGACGGCATCATCCAGGTGCCCGTTAACCCCGACGTGAAACTGGGAGAGGGTAAAAAGTTCGACTTCGCGAGCGCCTTGCGCTCGTTCATGCGCCTCGACCCCGACGTCATCATGGTGGGCGAGATCCGCGACGAGGAAACGGCGCACATAGCGCTGGAGGCCGCAATGACCGGCCACCTCGTGTTCTCCACCATCCACACCAACGACGCTCCTTCCGCGCTGGAGCGCCTTACGCAGATGGGCCTGCCGCGCTTCGTGGTGGCCAATACCATGAAGGCCGTGCTGGCGCAGCGCCTGGCGCGCCGCCTCTGCAAGGACTGCAAAACCGAGGCCGATCTCAGCCCCGAGGAACTGGCCACTTTCGAAGCCGGCGGCGTGAAGGTGCCGGCCGGCGCCAAGGTTTTCCGCCCCAAAGGGTGCGATATCTGTAAGAACACCGGCTACAAAGGCCGCGTGGGTATGCACGAACTGCTGGTGCTTAACGACGAGATCCGCCTGCAGCTGCTGAAGGATCCGTCGGCGATCCCTGTAAAGGAGATCGCCATGAAGAACGGCATGCGCACCATAGCCATGGACGGCCTGGAAAAAGTGCTGATGGGCCTTACTACCGTGAAAGAAGTACTGGGCGGCGCGGCCGAGAAAGAATAAATTATGACCAAGTCCTTTAAACCGCTTTCCGTTGTTTTTGTGCTCCTGCTGTCCGCCTGCCCGGGCACCGCCGGGGCGGCGGGTTTCGACGCCTTCAGGACCGTTATGGCCCCCGGCTTGAAACCTTTCGCGCGCGACCTGGGCGGCCTGCTGGGCTCCGGCTCCAATCAGACGGCCAGGCCTCTGGGCTTTTCCGGCTTCGACGTGGGCGTGCGGGCGGCGGCCCAGTTCAACCCTTCCCATGGCGATACCGTCCTTAAGAAGGACAACACTTTCGGGCTCGGGTTCATTCAGGCCGAGATCGGCATGCCTTACCGCGTGGACGGGTTCGTGCGCGGCGGCGCCTACGAGGGGATGGCTGTGGCCGGCGGCGGGCTGCGCTACGGCCTCTGGAACGTTTCCGACGAGAAGTATCATATCAACGCCATGCTGGTGGCGATGGGCAACATGGCCGCCCACCGCTACTTCTACGCGGTCCATTTCAACGGAGGCCTGGTCTGTTCCCTTAACGTCCCGGTGGTTTCCCCGTATATAGGTGCCGCCTACGACTTGACCCGCCTGGAAGCGCAGGCCACGGGCGATCCCGCCCTTTCGGGCAAGAAAGTCTCGGTGGCCGAACCCCGCTTCACCGCCGGGCTGCGCGCCAAGCTCAAACTGGGCTACCTCGCCGCCGGGTTCACCTACACTCACGACAGGCCGCTGGTGAACGCCAGCGCCGGCTTCAGGTTCTAAGGCCCGTCCGGAAAAAAGGGGACAGGCTACTTTTCGCGGCGAAAAGTAGCCTGTCCCCTTTTTTGCGCTTTTTGAGCGGGCGCTCAGCCTTTGAATTTATCCTTGTACTCGCGGCGCATCTCGCGGTCTATGTCCCGCTTTTTTATGGTCTCGTGCTTGTCGGCCGCCTTTTTGCCTTTGGCCAGCCCCAGCAGCACCTTGGCCCAGCCGTTCTTGAAGTAGACCTCCAGCGCCACCAGCGACATGCCCTTGGTGGCCAGCGCCCCGGTGAGTTTGCGGATCTCGGGCGCGCGCAGCAGCAGTTTGCGCGTCCGGACGGGATCTATTTCCGTAAGGGTGTTGTAGGCGTAGGGGGCGATGTGCAGGCCGTAGAGGTAGAGCCCGTCCTTTTCCGCCCGGGCGAAGGAGGACATGAGCGTGGCCTGCTTCAGGCGCAGTGACTTTACCTCCGGGCCCTCCAGGGCCAGGCCGGCCTCGTAGGTGTCGGTGATGAAATAGTCGTGCCGGGCCTTCCTGTTGGTGGCCACGGGTTCTATCTTGTCGGGCTTTTCCGTCTTCGCCATTGTTTCATGTTACCAAATATCCTAAAATTATAAAACCGCGGGGAAATTCCTGCCGCGCAATTAGGGAGAGGTGGCCGAGCGGTTGAAGGCGCAGACCTGGAAAGTCTGTATACCCCTAAAGGGTATCAAGGGTTCGAATCCCTTCCTCTCCGAACTTTTTTGCTTTTAAAAAATTCTGCCGAAAAAAAATTCTTTTCTGCGCGCGCAGAATTAAAATTAAGTAGTAATTCCCAAGGTTTTTTGAACTCGACGGAAAGCCTCCGCCTGCCTATACGGAAGTTCGAACCGATTGGCTCCCTGCCGGGACAAGGGGAGGACAAGATGCCTGGAAGTATACTTGTGGCCGACGACGACAAGACCATGCTTAACATCTATAAGCGCATGTTTTTCAACACGTTCGGTCGCGGAACTCGAGCCGGGACAACGCCCTGCGGTATACTTTGAAAAACCGTTTAAGTTTGAAATTTTTTGGCCGCGGTAACCGAAGCCCGTTTCAATGCGGGATTCGAACTCGCACAAATAATTCCCTAATTCTTATGCCTGCCTGGACAACCTCACTTGTACTGCGGATAATGCTTTGCAAGGCAGTCGGGACAAATGCCATGGGAGAACCTGACAGAGGAATTTTTTGATATGTAGCGCTCCAGGCTTTCATACGCCTGGTCGTCGCGCCGCACCCGCCTGCAGTAGGAGCAGACCGGGATAAGGTCTTTAAGGGTATTCACCTCGGTGCCGAGCTTGAGTATTCTCTCGGCCACCCGCAGGCGGACCTTTAAAAGGTCTTTATTGAGCGGTTTCTCCATGTAATCGTCGGCCCCGGCATCCATGGCCTCCATAAAATTAATATTCCCCAATCTTGTCCCGGTCAGTACCATGAAATAAACGTAAGGGCGTTTGGCTGAGTCGGCGCGCAAAGCTCTTACAAGGTCCAACCCGCTGAGTTCCGGCATGACCCAGTCGCTGATAACCACCTGTATATTTTCATCGTTTACCACTTTTAGCGCTCTGGTGCTGTCCGAAACCGTTACGGGTTCATATCCGCAACGCGCCACATGCAGGCGTGTAAGCTGCAGTGAACTATTGTCGTCGTCAACGATAAGTATCTTCATAAGTCCCCTTAATTTGACTTAATTATACAATAGTGCGGGAACACGCCCCTGAGAATTAGGAGGACCGGGATTGGATAGTTTGCCCCGGTGAAAGTCCAACCGAAATATGATAAATTAGCGCTATTACCGTATTTTTGAGGGGTTGAATGACGCTTCTGAATAAAGGGGCAGAAACTCCGGGCAATGTCAGACGCTACGCAATTCGCGTTTTCAAAGACGGGCAGCCTGACGAGAACAAGAACACGCGGGAACCACGAAAAAACTGACCGCCGGGAACAACGGGAGAACAGCATGAACAGCAAGCTTAAAACAACCGCGTTTTTGGCGGCGGCCGTCCTTGCCGCGGAACTGGCCGCGACAATTACGCTCGAATTCTCCGGAGCGGCCGGCGGGCGATATGCCTTAATACTGAACCTGGGCCTGTTATGCGCGTTCTCGGCCCCGCTTATATACGCGCTGCTTTCCAGCGCATACGCGGGGAGGATGAAAACCGGTTATTCCCTGGAATCCATGGACGAGCGAAGCAAGCTGATCCTGGAAACCGTGGGGGAAGGCGTTTACGGCATGGACCTGGCCGGCAACGTTATCTTCGTAAACAAGGCCGCGGAGGACCTTATAGGCTACAGCGCCGCGGAAATGCTGGGTAAGCACTCCCACGAGCTGTTCCATTATGCCAGGGCGGACGGCGCGGAGTACAAGGCGCACGACTGCCATATTTACGCCACTTCCCAGGACGGCAAAGTGCGCCGCATAGCTGACGAGGTATTCTGGGGAAAAGGCGCTGTCCCGGTGCCTGTTGAGTACACCGCCACCCCGGTGAAAGAAAACGACGTTATTACCGGAGTCGTTGTGGCTTTCAAGGATATCAGCGAGCGCCTGGCAGCCGAAACCGCCCTCTTGCGGGCCAAAGACGCCGCCGAAGCGGCAAACCGGGCAAAAAGCGAATTTCTAGCCACCATGAGCCACGAGATCCGCACCCCTATGAACGCGATCATCGGCATGGGAGAACTGCTGGAAGAAACACCGCTCAACAAGGAACAGGGCCAGTACGTGCGCATCTTCAAATCGGCCGGCGAAAGCCTGCTTGGTTTAATAAACGACATTCTCGATTTTTCTAAAATCGAATCCGGCAGGATAGACCTGGAAGCGGCTGACTTCAACCTTGAGGAACTTGTCGAGAAAACCTGCGAATTCATGGCCATCCGCGCCCATAAAAAGGGGAT
The DNA here is from genome assembly GCA_016234365.1 of Elusimicrobiota bacterium. Lineage (GTDB taxonomy): Bacteria > Elusimicrobiota > Elusimicrobia > Elusimicrobiales > UBA9959 > UBA9959. Next base: position 19,062 of record JACRER010000029.1, read on the forward strand.
AGAATTCAACTATGAGCTGGAGGAAGGTGTGCCGTGCGCGGTGAACGGCGACCCCACAAGACTGCGGCAGATCCTGATAAACCTGACCGGCAACGCCATAAAATTCGTGGAGAAGGGCGAGATCTTCCTGCGGGTGTCGCTCCGCGAGGACGCGCCGGAGTCTTCGACGCTGCTGTTCATGGTAAAGGATACCGGCATAGGCATACCGAAAGACAAGCTTGCCTCTATTTTCGACAGGTTCACGCAGGCGGACTCCTCCACTACGCGCAAATACGGCGGAACGGGCCTGGGGCTGAGCATCTCTAAAAAACTGGCCAACCTTATGGGCGGGGATATAGGCGTGGAAAGTGAATTGGGCGAAGGAACAACTTTCTTCTTCTCCGCCCCCTTCAAAAAAGCCAAGGCTTCGTTCGTCTGCGCGCCGCCGGCTACGCCCGCGGATTTTAAAGGCATGAACGCGCTTATAGTGGACGACAACGAGACCAACCGGATGATCCTGACGGAAACACTGGCCAAGTGGGGCCTGCATGCGGAAGAAGCGGAAAGCGGCACCGCCGGCCTTGAAAAAATAAAGGCGGCCGTGGACGCTGGCCGGCCGTTCGACCTTATTCTGCTCGACTACTTTATGCCGGGGATGGACGGCCTTGAGGTGACGGCGAGGATAAAAAGCCGGCCGGAACTGTTCAGCGGGATAATCCTGATGCTTACCTCCGACAGCCGCGGCACGGATGTTACCAGGGCAAAAAGCATGGGCATTTCCGAATACCTGGTCAAACCGGTGAAAAAAGCCGAGCTGCTGGAAGCGCTGCTGGGCGCGCTCGGCAAAACCAAACCGCAGCCGGCGGCCGCAAGGCCCGTGGCCAAGGAGGACTTGCCGCCGATGAAGATCTTAATGGCGGATGACTCCGCGGACAACAGGCTCCTGGTGCAGGCTTATTTCAAAGGCACACCGGTGCGGGTAACCGCGGCGGAAAACGGGAAAGAAGCCGTGGCGGTCTTCGCCTCGGGAAAATTCGACCTTGTCCTGATGGACATACAAATGCCAGTGATGGACGGTTATGAAGCCGCGCGGGCTATCCGGAACCTGGAAAAAGAGAAGAACCTGGAACACACGCCGATCCTGGCTTTCACGGCCTCCATTCTGAAAGAAGACGTGGAAAAAGCTCTGGCGGCCGGCTGCGACTCGTACCTCAGCAAACCGATCAAGAAAGCGGCCCTGTTCAAAGCTATCCTGGAGAAGTTCACACCGGGGCAGTAAGGCCCGGAGCCCTCTTTTACCGGACAAATCCCCAGGGTAGCAGGCCTGCCCCGAACGTCGCCGAGAAGAGCAGGGTGGTCAGCGATAATCTTTGGAGTTCCGGGGAAAGCTCCGACGGGTCCTTGTAGCTGATAACCGCCTTGCCGTTCAGGAACAGCGGCGGGAACGAAAGCAGGAAAAGCCACTGCCCGGCGGACCGCGCATACAGCAGAGCATAAGCCGTTGAAAGAACCGCGGCCCCGGCCAGCAGGGCCAGATGGTAATACCTTGCCTTCCGTGGCCCCAGTTTCACCACCACGGTCCGCTTGCCTGCGCTCTTATCAGCTTCATAGTCGCGCATATTGTTGATGTTCAGCACGCCAACGGTCAAAAGACCGATGGCCGAGGCGGGCAGCAGGACGTTCAGGCGCAACGAGAACGCGTGCAGAAAATAGGTGCCGGCAACTCCCACCAGGCCGAAGAAGACGAACACGGAAATATCCCCAAGGCCGCGGTAGCCGTAGGGGGCCTTCCCTATAGTGTATTTTACCGCGGCGGCCATGGCGGCTAGCCCCAGCGCTCCGAAGACCGCCATTAACGCGGGACAGCGCCCCCTGGTGGCGGTTACGATAAGCGCCACACCTGAAACGGCGCAGAGTGCGGCGGCGGCCGCAAGCCCGGCGCGCATAGCCCCCGGAGAGATCTCTCCGGACTGGACCATGCGTTTCGGGCCGATACGCCCCGGCCCATCTTTTCCGTTGATAAAGTCACCGTAGTCGTTAGCCATGTTGGCCAGGACCTGCAGCAGCAGCGTAGTTAAGGCGGCCAGGCCGAAAACCGGCCAGCGGAATTTATGGTCGGAAGCCGCCAGGCAGGAGCCGGTGATGGTGCAGGATAGCGCCAGGGGCAGCGTGCGAAGTCTGCATGCTTTCACCCACGGGCTAATGTCCATAACTGCCCGTAAAAAATGCCCGCCGCTTAAGCAGGCCGTAAATTATCCAGACAACCACTCCGCTGATCAAAATACTGCCGCAGATATCTGCCAGGTGATGAACCCCCGCGAGAACCCTTGACAGCCCCACCAGCGCCGTCAATCCCCACAATAGCGCCCCGGTCTTCCGGCCGAACGCCCAGACAACCGCGGAAATTGCCGCGCTGAACAGCGTGTGCTCCGATGGGAAGCCGTTGTCCGGGCAATGAGGAACAAGGGGGGTAAAATCGCCCAGCACGAACGGGCGCGGGTTACAGCATAAGGCCCCCGCTAGTTTTGCGGTTACATATATGACCGGAAGCGAGATCGCCCCCAGAATGAGCAGCCGTCTCCTTTCTGCCCGGGGTTGTTTCAGGAAGTAAACAAGCGCGACTGCGGGGATAGCCAGGAACAAATACGTCGCACCGAATATTACCAGCAGGTCAGGCGCCGCCATGGTCAATGGGTCCAGTCCAGAACTTTTATTTCCGGCCCGAGCTTCTTCGTCGCTGCCTCTATCATTTTTGCGGCGTGTGGGCAGGGAAATCCTATCGGGTTGCCGTTCTTGATGCAGGAAGCGAACGCTATAATTTCCGCACCGCGCTCCACCATCATTTTAGCCCGCGTTACCGCTTTCTTTCCGGGGCAGCCGCCGCACGAGATAAACCCCACTATTTCAACGGGGCCGGTGGCCTCAAAAGCGCATTTACCTTCGCGCGCCACCTTAAAATCCGTACTGCCCGGGCACATATCTTCCGTCTGCTGACAGCGTATTATCCCGACTTTCATCATTGTAGTTCCTCCTGTCCCTAGATCAACCCGAGCCCAAGGCCCAGGGCCACGGCGCAGAGCATAACGGCGACGGTAAGCTGCACCGCGCGCATGGTCACTTTCTTCACCAGCCTGCTGCCGAGAAACGCGCCGAGGAAGGCCGAGGCCACGGCGAGAACGACAAGCGGCCAGTGGCCGCCCAGAACGGAAGCCTTGAAGTGCGGGATATAGACCGTTATCCGGGTCACGTCCACGAGCGCGGCTATTACCGCGCCGGTGGCGATAAAAACTTCTTTCGGAAGCCCGCTTTTTATGAGGAAGGCGCTGCGCAACGCGCCCTGCAGGCCGGAAAGCCCGCCGACGAAGCCGCTTAGGATACCGCCCAGCGGCAGGTATTTTTTATCGAAGGACAGCTTCTCTACGGCGGGCAGCGTCTCGCCGGCGGAGAATACCAGGATCAGCGCGGCGATAACGGCTTTGACCGGCATAACCTGGAACTGCCGGCCGGCCAGCTCGTAGACGAACAGCGGCGCGCCACCGGCCAGCCTTAAAAGCAAGGCCGCTCCCAGCGCCGCCGCCAGCATGGCGGGCCCGCCGAAAAGGAGCACCACTTTTTTATCCGCGTTCCTGCCCAGCAGCGTCAGTTTAAAGAGATTGTTGAGGAAGTGGACGATGGCGGTCATGGCTACGGAAATATCCAGCGGGAAGAATATAGAGAAAACCGGCATAAGCACGGTGCCCAGGCCGAAGCCCGAGAAAAGCGTAAGCCCGGAGGCGATAAGAGCCGCGGCGCAGATGATAAAGTATTCCATAATTTACTTTCTCAAAAAAGGCGAAGGGCATCCCCCGGCGGCGAAACTCTTTGCGGTGATCTTATCATCTTTCGCCAGTTGCGAATCCCGCAGGCGGTTGAAGACCGGGTTCGCCAGGCCGTTGATAAAACGAAACAACGGGGAACGTTCTTTCAGGCGGCTCTTTAAATGCCGCAGGCAGCCTTTACAATCCTTATTCTGGCCTTCGACGGCCGCATAGTCTATGCCATGCAAACGGCCGAACAGTTTTATCCCGAGGACCAGCGGCTCCCTGAAAAGCGGGAACCAGAAGGACCGCCCGTAACAGAGCCTGACCAGGTACAGCGTGCACGAAGAACAACCCGTCCGCCCGGCTCCAGGACCGCCGCCGGCAAGCCTGATCACGGCCAGTCCGGGCGGCGGCGGAAATGGGACCGCCGGGATCGGCAGCTGTGTATTCATGGTTTATTCAAACACCTCATCGTGCAGCTCCCGCACCTTTTTGCGCAGGTAGGAGAGGACTTCGCGTCCGGCCCGGGTCAGCCGGTAATTGACGCGGCCGCGCGGGCCGCGGTCCGGGTCTTTCTCGGCGGCCAGCCAGCCGTTCTTCTCCATGCGGCGCAGCAGCGGGTACAGCGTGCCGGTCTTTATCTCGTAACCATGCCGGCGCAGTTCGTTTATTATCCACTGGCCGTATATGGGTTCCTTGCCGGCGTGGTGGAGTATGTGCACTTTCCAGAAGGCGAGCGTCACTTCCCTGAAAACAAGGTTGTCTTCCATAAGTAGAACATCGTAGTAGATATTCTGCATTACGTCAAGCGGGGCAGCCCGGTATAATGCGCAATCCCCTTCTCCGCTGTTAAATTCTTTACCTCACTGGCGCGGGGCCTCTCAGATAAAAGGCCGGACCGGAGGAGGCTGATGCAGGAAGAATTAATAGCGGAATTGACCAGAAGGATAAATACCATGCCAAAAAACGGGTGAAACGAAAAGCGGGCATTTAACAACGCTTTAACCAGCGTTTAACTACGGTGTGTTAGGCTATTGCAGCTGAGGAGTGGATTAGTTTGCTAGGAGGCTATATGAAATTAAAATTCTATGCGCTGAATTTTCTTGTTCTGACAGGGCTGGCTTTGGGTTTTGTAATGGTAGCCCGTGCGGAGCTGGTTGAAGTCCGGGGTTCGGAGTGCCAACTGGTGCCCAGGGGGTGCATAGAGAAGAACGGGAAATTCTATACGGAGTTTACGGCTGAAGATAAAACTGTAGCAGCCAGAGGGCAGGAGCAGTATCAGCAGACCTCTCAAATGTGGGGGAGGCTTAGCGCCAATGGCTGGAACCCAACCCTGGCAAACCTTGACTTATGGGACGCTGCAAATGAAAGGCCTTACCCTGGAGCAAAGGATTTGCTCGCCAGGCGCGGGCTCAGGGGCGGGTGTTACCATGAGACGAACATCGATTGCCATCTGCCGGGTGATTGTACGGTAAAATATGGAAACATTAAAGACCGTATTGCGCGCACGGATAAATGTCTTGATGACAATCTTCTATATCGGGCATATCTGCATACGTTGCCGCGGTATAGGTGTTCCGGTACTGGCTGTTGGGGTGGTAAGTACGGCAAAGACGCGCAATGCGAGATCATAATGAACGGCAAAAAAATGCCGGTGGTATGTGATGAGGAGTTTAAAAAGAATTCCAATAAAAAACCCCTCTCCTGGGCCGAGTTCACCCCCAGCGGCTCAGGCGCGGTTCCGTCCTCAACGGGTACTTCCTCGACCCCGGCGGCTGAGCCGTCTGCAAAAAAGCTAACCGGCGGAGGCAACTTTACTCCCTTTGCCACTTCGAACGATAAAGATGGCGCGGGAGTCCAATCCAGTGTTGTGATCGGCGGCGGCGTGGACCCGGCGGATGCGGCACAGCGGACTGACTCAAATTAGTTCTGGATGCGTTTTAAGCGCGTTAGGGATTATTGCTTGGCGGGGCAAAGGAAGGAGGGGACTATGAATAAAATACTTTTTACGCTTCTGTTGCTCTTTGCCGCCGCCCGGGCAGAGGCCGGGCCAAAGCTTCGGGCGCTCCCATCCTTTTCTGATGAATCTTCTACGGAGTCAACGGATGGCGGAGCTGCCGAAGAGGGCGCCTCCTTGGGAGGCGCCGGGATCTCTGCGGGTGAGCGGTTGGCGCCGGCAAAGGCCGTTTCATCCTCCGGGCATCGGCCATCCTCGGCCAGGCGCGGTGGTTCTCTGGCGCCGCAGAGCGCGCTTGTTCCGGTATCCAATGGGGATACAGCGGGCAATATCCCTCTCCCCTCCCGCGCAACTTACGGAGGGGGTGTTCTTGCCATGCGTTCTACTATGCAATGCGGCCGCGGACTTGTGGGGACCGGATATACGGACCCGCGCGGGCCTGATTCTATACCCAAGCGCCGCTTTTGCTTTTACTACCAACACTCCTGGAACCGTTATTAGTGTGAAAATGGCGCAAACTGTAGAATCCAGTGGTCCCATGTTATACCTGCTGGATGACCAGCCTCGCGTTATCCAGAGGATCGGGCCGTATAGTGAAGCCTTAAACCAGACATTCGTAGCCACTCCGGATGGGACCTTCTCTAAATGCATGACGGATAAATTAAAAAATGCCGCAGATATATCGCAGTTCACTCCCGTAAAAACCGGCAGCCGCTATAGGCTTGTCGGCGACGTGGAAAAGCCCACAGGCGGTAAACTGTTTATGTATATAACGTGCATATATGAGGATAACGGCTGGTTCCCGCAAAAACTTAAGGAGTGCGGCGGTAAATGACGCGGGCGGCGTAAGGTATGGTTATTTTGTGCCGGGCTGGATTATTTCGCAATGCGCCTGTATCAGTTCGCGGAACTCAGGGGAGATGTTGTGCCAGTCCAGCAGGTCAACGCGGTAGGGCAGATCCGATTCCTCAAAAACAGCCTGCAGTTGCGTCATGGCCCGGGGTTCCAGCCGTGACTTGCCCACTATGGCCAGGTCCAGGTCCGACCAGCTTTGAAACACCCCGTGAATGCGCGACCCGAATCCGCGTACTTCCACTCCCGGCAGGAACTCCTGAAGTATCCTTTTGATGATCACCATGTGCTCCGGCTTAATCCCGGTCATTTTGCTTTTCTTTTAGTTTCTTCAGAAGATACAGGCAGTCAGGCAGGAACTCCTGTGCGGCGGCGAACACCTCCGCAGCTTTTTCTTTGTCGTAAATATGACTGGTCTGGTTGCGCATCTTTAAGTAGTGGAACCAGTTTTCCGGCGCTTTGATCAGCCCCAGTTCGTGGCCTACGCGGAAAAGGTCTTTGTTGTTCAGGCTGTCGGCCTTTTCCAGGCCGTAGATGTCAAGATAGCGTCTTATCATCTTCCAGGAAAGCTCAAAGGTAAATTCAAAACGCTGAATGACCCCGTCGCGCAGCAGCACGCGCTCGTCGGTTTCCGGCGCCAGGGCGCTCTTCTCGTAAAGTTCCAGTGATAATTTAAAAGCCTTGCAAGCTTTCTCAAGACTGTTCAGGTCCAGCATATAACGTCTCCATTTAAAGCCGGTTGGATATCTCCAATATATCAAATTTTCCGTAATGCGACCGCCTTGTTTTTGTTTAGGACATGTTTTGTGCGTTGATCCGCGTTTAACAACAGGGGTATATTTGTGGTGGATTAAAGCGGGGGCGGTGTGGCAAGCAGCTTTGTGTCGGGATGTGTGAATAGAGCGGGTTTCGCCCCGTCTTCATCAAAAGGGTGCGCGGACACCTTTACCGCAGTGCCATATGCCGTCACTTCCCTGAAAACAAGGTTGTCTTCCATATGTAGAACATCGTAGTAGATATTCTGTATTACGTCAAGCGGGGCAGCCCGGTATAATGCGCAATCCTCTTCTCCGCTGTTAAATTCTTTACCTCCACTGGCGCGGGGCCTCTCAGATAAAAGGCCGGACCGGAGGTTGATGTTGCTTCCCTGCGACTTATATATTATTATGGTCCATAGGGGGGCGTTTTCGTGTTCAGCTACGCTGTCTCAATTGATCTGCTGGAATCAGCGTGCCTTATAAGATTTAAGGCCGGTTCAACCGCTTTGTTTCAATGGGCTTTTATACTGATCCTGTTCACGCAGCCTGTCCGCGCTTTTCCTGTTCCCGCCGGGAGGGACGTGCGCATAAGCTGGAACAATTCCCTGCGCTGCAACCGCGCGGTAAGAATGCAGAAACGCGACCCTCTCATCGCCAGCAACGCGGCCTATGACCAGGGCGACGCGCTTTTTGACCGCTACGCCGCCATCAGCAGCCGGCTCGACCTTCTCAGCGAGTTCGACCTGAGCTACCGCGAACGGTACGGGCTGCGCGTCACCGGCGCCGCCTGGTATGACACGGCGTACGGGACCCATGGCCGCGACAACCCCGCCGCGCTGGGAGCGGGCGCGGCGCCTTCGAGCTATGTTGACGGCAGGTTCACCCCCTACGTCAGGCACTATTACAAAGGGCCCTGGGGCGAACTGCTTGACGCCTTTGTCTTTGGCTCGTTCGACGCCGGGCAGACCGTCTGGAGCGTTAAAGCGGGGCGGCACGCCCTGGTCTGGGGCGAATCCCTGTTCGGCAGCGCGCACGCGGTCTCCTACTCCCAGGCGCCCAGCGACGGCCTGAAGGCGCTGGCCAGCCCGGGCGCGTCGGCCAAAGAAACCGCGCTGCCGCTGAACCAGGTGTCGTTGCAGACGCAGCTCAGCCCCGAACTTTCCGTTGCGGCCCAACTGGGGTTCGAATGGCGCCCCAACCGCATCGCCGAAGGCGGAACCTTTTTCGGAGCGGGCGACGGCGTAAATGAAGGCCCCGATGTGAACCGCCTCTCCCCGGTAAAAGGCGGCAGCGGCGACGCCGGGCTCGGACTCTACCTGCGGCCGGCCTGGCTGGACGGCATGCTGGGCTTCTACGTGCGCCGCTTCGACGATAAAGGCGGCTGGCTGGCCCAGGCGGCCGGCGGGGGGCTGACGCGCGCGGTCTACGCCAGGGATATAGGGCTGGTGGGCGTGACCCTTTCCAAGCTCATCGGCGGCGCTTCCGTAGGCGCCGAGTTCTCCCATCGCAGCGGGGACCCGCTGGTCAGCGACGCCGCGGCTTCCGCCGGGGCGGCCGGCGGTTATAAAGGGGCAAGGGGGGATACCTGGCACGGGCTCCTCAACGCCGTGAAAAGTTTCGGCCCCGGCCCGCTCTCTGATACGTCCGTGCTTTCAGCGGAAGTCGCCTGGTCCGGGCTGCGCCGCGTAACGCATGAACCGCAACTCTACAGGGCCAGGGGCTATCTCGCTTCCTGCGATACAAGTTCCAACCTGCGGGGCTGCGCGGATAAAGAATTTATGAGCCTGGCTTTGTCCTTTGTGCCGACCTGGCTGCAGGTGTATCCCGGTGTGGACCTGGACATGCCCCTGTTCTTTTCCAGGAACTTCGGCAACGCCCCTTCGAACGGGGGAGGCAGCGACGGGTTCACCGCCTATAAGGCCGGGTTTACGGCCAAGGCCTACGCCCGCCATCAATTCGACCTGGCCTATACCGGCTACTGGCAGAAAATCGGGAAAGCCCCGGATTCCGTATTCGGCTCCAGGGTTCTTGGCGCGCCCTACAAGGACAAGGGCTGGCTGTCATTTACCTATCAGTTCGCTTTCTGAAGAGGGGGAAAACCTGTGACCATTATGAAATACGCAACGCCGCTGCTGTTAGCGCTGTTCCTCGCCGGCATTACGCGCGCGGCCGGTCCCGGCGGGTTGCCGCAAGCGCTGCGGCCCGGCGGCGCGCTTACGCCTTTCGGCGCCGAAAAAGCCGCCAACAGCGAGGGCAGCATCCCGGCTTACACCGGCGGCCTGCAGGCCGCCGACATACCCGCGGATTTCCAGAAAGACTCCGGACGCTGGACCGATCCCTTCGCCGGGGAAAAGCCGCTTTTCTCCATCACCGCAAAGAACATGGGCGAGTATGTCGGCAGACTCAGCGAAACCAGCAAGGCTTTATTGCGGCAGTACCCCTCATACCGCATGGACGTCTATCCCAGCCACCGAAGCGTCGCTTATCCCGACCGGGTGCTGGAGAATATCCTGAAGAACGCCGTGAACGCCCGGCTGGCCAGGAACGGGCTGGCGCTTGAAGGCGCGGCAGGCGGCATCCCGTTCCCCGTCCCGAAGAACGGCAACGAGGCGATGTGGAACCATATGCTGGTCTACAACGGCTATCCGGCCGAATACCGCGGGCGCAACTGGTACGTGGACAGCAGGGGCCGCGCCGTCAATACCGGGGACCTGAGGGTATCGCTGGAGAGCAAATACTACACCCTGAAAGCGGGACCCGAAGAACTGAAGACGAGGGGGAATTCTTTTTTCGAGGCGGCTTACAACTTCACCGCTCCGCCCAACGCGGCGGGCAACGCCGCCTATTCCGTGGATACCCTGGACCCGGTGGCCCAGCCGCGCCGCGCCTGGAGCTATTCTGCCGCCTCCCGCCGCACGCGGCTTTCGCCGGACTTTAGCTACGACACGCCGATAGCCTCGCAAGGCGGAATAACCAATTACGACGAAGGATATTTATTCCTGGGCAGGCTGGACATGTTCGACTTTAAGCTGCTCGGCAAGCGGGAGATGTATATCCCCTATAACGATTACAAACTGGTGTTCCAGGCCAAGTCTTCGCAGGTCCTGACCCCGGACCACCTGAGCCCGGACTTCGTAAGGTGGGAACTGCACCGCGTCTGGGTGGTGGAGGCCGCCCGTAAACCCGGAAAAAAACACAAGCTGTCCCGCAGGGTATTCTACCTGGACGAGGACTGGAGCGGGGCCGGCATGAGCGACGCCTATAGCCGCAACGACCAGCTCAGCAAGGGCATGTTCATGGCCGAAACCCCGCTCTACGACGCGCAGATGCCCCTGGCCAGGTGCTACTGGGCCTACGATCTGCTGGACCACAGGTACACCCTTATCCAGCATTTCGGCGACCCGGGGATGGGCTACCGGCTTAAGCCCGGCGGGTTCCCGCCCCAGACCTTTACGCCGGAAGCGCTGCCGAACCGGGGGCGTTGATATATGAATTGGCTCATACCGCACTTCTGGGACCGGCTGAACTTGCAGGCGCGCTTAGCGCTGATAGTGGCCCTGTTCACGCTCTTAACCGCGATAGGCACCGCATATCAAGCCTCCCGCCGGATAGTCCGCAAAACCCAGCTGGGATTGACGGTTGAATACAACCGGCAGATGGACATACTGGAGTCCGTCGCCATGAGCGCGGCCTTCGCCGACGGCAAGGACCGCGCCGATTTCAGCGTGGAACGCATAAAGAGCGTATTCGCAAATTACAGGTACGGCGAGGACGTAAGCCAGATCAGCTTTCAGGACACCTCGGAAGTGTCCGTTTTCAGCCGGGCCTTCGAGGTTGAACTTACCGCGCCGTTATTCTTTTCCCGCTGGTGCGGACTGGAAATTATCGACCTCAACAGGCCGATCATAGCCGACGGGGTGTATTACGGGCTGCTTTCCCTTTCCATGTCGCCTAACAACAGCATCAACCAGGCCTGGGCCGATTACCTGTACCTGGTGCGCGTGACGCTGGCTTCCTTTGCGCTGGTGCTGTTCAGCATCTGGATCGTTCTGCGCACATCCTTAAACCCGCTGCTGACCCTGGCCGAAGCCAGCCGGGCCATGACCGGGGGGAACCTGTCCGTGCGCGTTGCGGTAACCGGCAGCCCCGAGCTGCGCGCGGTCCTGCTGGCCTTTAACAAAATGGCCGCCGGCTTCCAGGAAACGCTCGCCTCGCTGCGGGAGAGCGAGTCGCGCCTGCGCCAACTCTCCGAATGGCTGCCGCAGCTGGTGTGGACTACCAAGCCCGACGGGCATTGCGATTATCTCAACCGGCGGTGGCTGGAATACACGGGCGTGCCGGAGGCCGGGCAGCTCGGCTACGGCTGGCTGGAGCGGCTCCACCCGGACGACCGCGCGCCTGCCGTGGCCGCGTGGGAGGCGGCCGTAGCTTCCGGCGCGGATTTCAAGACCGAGTACAGGATACGCCGCCACGACGGCGAATACCGCTGGTTCGACACAAGGGCCGTGCGGCTTCGCAACGCGCAGGGACAGGCCGTGAAATGGTTCGGTTCCAACACGGACATCACCGAGCGCAAGCGGGAGGAAGCCGCGAAAGACGCCCTGGTGGCGGCGCTTGAGGAAAAGGAACAGGAGATAGTGAAGTTCCTTTACGCCGCCACCCACGACCTGCGCGCCCCGCTGGTAAATATCCAGGGATACAGCGAATACCTGGAGAAATACATAAAAGATCTCCGGGAAACCCCGGCGCTGGCGGCCGCGCCCCCAGAGGCGAAGGCCAAAGTCTCCCGGCTCCTGGCGGAAAGAATACCCGAAGCCCTGGGGTACATAACCGGCGGAGTGCGGAAAATGAACCGGCTGATAAACGCGCTCATCAAAGTCGCCCGCGTCGGCCGGCTGGAATTCGACGCGAAACCATTGGATATGGACGCGCTGCTCAAAAGCGTGTTGAGCACGTTCGCTTTCGATCTGGAAAGGAACGGCGCCGCGGTGAAGGTCGGCGCGCTGCCCGGCTGCAAAGGCGACTCCGGAGCCATAAACCAGGTCTTCGTCAATCTTATCGGCAACGCCATCAAATACCGCGACGGCGGCAGGAAACTCGAGATCGCCGTGAGCGGGAAGCTGAAGGACGCGAATACCGCGCTGTATTCGGTCCGCAGCAACGGGCAGGAAATAAGCGCGTCCGACCTGGAAAAGATCTGGGACTTGTTTTACAGGGTGCCCTCCGGCTCCCCCGCCGGCGAAGCGGGCGAGGGCATAGGCCTGACCATCGCAAAGCGCATTGTTACGCTGAGCGGCGGCAGGATCTGGGCTGAATCAAAAGAAGGCGAAGGGGCGGAGTTTTTTATCGAACTGCCGGTATAGCACCTTATGAAGATCGACGGACGGCTTAACATCCTTATCGCGGAAGACGACGACGGCCACGCCCGGCTGATACGGCTGGGCCTGGAAGAAGCGGGGTTGCGCAACCCGGTCGTAAGGTTCAAGGACGGCGCCGAGGCCTGGGATTTTATTTCCTGCAAACGCAGCCCTTGCCTTCAGGCGGAGAGCCGCTACCTGCTGCTCCTGGACCTGCGTATGCCTAATATGGGCGGCATAGAGCTGTTGCGGCTGTTAAAGGCCTCTCCCGACATCCGGAACGTCCAGGTAATACTTGTTTCCACCACCGACGACCCCGCGGACATGGACATCTGCCGCAAGCTTGGGTGCTCCGACTTCCTGTCCAAGCCGGTAAATGTCGGTCTGTTGGCCGGCCTGATAAAGAGCTGAGCGCTGCCCTGTCCACTTGACAGGCTCCGCCGGTTTTAATGTAATCAGGGTGGGAGCAGGGGGGGCGATGAAAAACGAGATCAGCGTAAGGATCACCGGCGAAGCCGGGCAGGGGATAATCTCCGCCGGCATGATGCTGGCCCGCCTGTATAAGGACAGCGGGCGGCATGTTTTCGCCATACAGGATTACATGTCCCGCATCCGCGGGGGCAATAACTTCATCCAGGTGCGCGCTGCGGTAAGCCCGGTAGCCGCGCCGGTGGAACGGGCCGATATCATAGTGGCCCTGGACAGAGAAGCGGTGGACGCCGGCAAGGCCGCCCTGGCTCCCGGCGGCGTACTGCTGCTCGACGCGGATAAATTCGGCGTAAAGGACCTGGGGAACGGCTGGCTCAATGCGCCCGTCTACGCCCTGGCCCAGGAAGCCGGCGGCCCCATTTACGCCAATTCCGTCGCGCTGGGCATTCTGGCGGCGCTGACCTGCGGCAACTTCGACGACGCCGCAAAAGCGGTGGCCCGGGAGTTCGCGGCCAAAGGCGGTGAAGCGGCCGCCGCTAACGCGCAAGCCGCCCGCAAGGGCTACGAGTACGCCTCCCAAAATATCAAGACCGCCGCCTTCAGGCTGGCCGCCGCCCCGCACGCGCGCCGCCTGCTGCTGGCCGGCAACGAGGCGCTGGCGCTCGGGGCCATTTCCGCCGGCTGCAAGTTCTACACCGCCTACCCGATGTCCCCTTCCACCGGCATTATGAATACCGTGGCCGACTATGCGGCGCGCTACGGGATAATAGTGGAACAGGCCGAGGACGAAATAGCCGCCGTCAATATGGCGGCGGGCGCCTCGTTCGCCGGGGTGAGGGCCATGACCGCCAGTTCCGGCGGAGGCTTTGCGCTGATGTGCGAGGGTCTCAGCCTGGCCGCCATGACGGAAATCCCGCTGGTAATAGCGCTGGTAATGCGCCCGGGGCCCGCCACCGGCTTTCCCACCCGCACCGCCCAGGAGGACCTGGAGTTCGCGCTGCACGCCGGGCACGGGGAATTCGCGCGCGCCGTTTATACGCCGGGCTCGCCGGAGGAATGCTTCCTGGCCGCCAGGCGCGCCTTCAACACCGCCGAGCGCTTCCAGGTCCCGGCGCTTATCCTGTCGGACCAGTACCTGGCCGAGTCGTTCACCAATACCGCGCTTCCCGATACGGCGGGCGAGCCGCCCGACAGGGGCCTCATCCTTGATAACGGGGCTGCGCCGGGCACGCGCCGCTACGAGTACAGCGCCGACGGGGTCTCGCCCCGCGCCATCCCGGGCAGGTCGGAGGCCCTGGCCGTAGCGGACAGCGACGAGCACGGCCCGGAAGGCCATATCACCGAGCTGGCGGAGACCCGGATAAAGATGACGGAGAAGCGCCTGAAACTGAAATTGGCCGGGCTGGCGAAGGAAATCCTGCCGCCCACGGTGATCAATCCCGGGGCCGGCACCATGCTCTGCGGCTTCGGCTCGACTTTGGGAGTAATGAGGGAGGCCTGCGCCGCGGCGAACGGGACCGGCTTCATACATTACCCGCAGATCTGGCCCTTTCCGGCGGCCGCGACGCTGGCCGCGCTGAAAGGGGCCGGGCGCGTACTTACGGTGGAGAACAACGCCACCGGGCAGCTGGCCCGGCTGCTGCTGCGTGAAACCGGCTTTAAGCCGCACGGCTCGGTGTTGAAATACGACGGGCGGCCTTTCGCGCTGGACGAGGTGGCGGCCGCGCTGGCGGGCTTCGGCGCGCCAGGCCGCTGAAAAAGGTGTAAAACCGCCATGGACCTGGAACTTAAACAGCGGCAATTCAACTCCGCGATGGCCCTTTACGCGGAACGCCGGCGTTACGCGGTCTTCGGCAAACTGGTGGCGGCGGGCAACGTGTCGCTGCAGGCCTTCCTGCTGTGGCGCGCGGCCGCGGTTTCCCTGGGGTTCTGGGGACGGCTGGCGGCGCTGGCGGCGGCCTGGCTGCTGGCCGACTTCGTGAACGGACTGGTGCACATGCACACGGACAGCATGGACGACTATGAGTCGATTGGCGGGCCGCTTATAGCCAATTTTCACCTGCATCACAAGAGGCCGCGTTATACGGACAGTCCCCTGCCGCTGGTGTATTTTAACGAGAGCGCTTCCAAGGTGTGGCTGCTCCCCTGCCTTTGCGCGCTGGCCTGGCTGGCCGGCCGGCCAGGGGTGAACCCCTGGCTGCTTTGCGCGCTGATTTACGCCGGGGTCCTGTCCTCCGTGGCGGAAGTCTCGCATTACCTGGCGCACAATTCAGTATCCCCGGCCGCGGCGGCGCTGGCGCGCGCGGGCCTGCTGCTCGACAAGCGGCGCCACGCCAGGCACCATCTCCAGGACAACGTGAGCTACGCTTTCCTCAACGCCGCCACCGACCCGCTGGTGGATTTTATAGCGGCTAAATTTTATGCTGGTTATAAGAACGGCACCGACCTGCACTACGCCGCCTATACCGCGCCCAGCGCGGACAGGGACGCCGGGGCCGGCGGCTGAAGCTGGCTTGCGCGTGCAACAACCAGGCGACATGAACAAGACCGCCGGCAGTGGCGTTCTGCTGACGCCCGCGGGAAGGGGATAGCTAATATGGAACCGAGGACTTTCGACTCCGCCGACCCCGTGGCCTGGTGCCCCGGCTGCGGCAACTTCGGCATACAGGCCGCGCTGAAAGCCGCGCTGGCCGCGCTGGGCAAAAAACCGCGGGAACTGCTGCTGGTTTCGGGCATAGGGCAGGCCGCTAAAATGCCGCATTATATCAAGGCCAATTTTTTCAACGGCCTGCACGGCCGGGCGCTGCCCGCCGCCGCGGCGGCCAAGATCGCCAACCGCGCCCTGACCGTAATAGTGACCACCGGCGACGGTGATTGCTACGGCGAGGGCGGCAATCACTTCATCCACAATATCAGGCGCAACGTGGACATGACCGTAATAGTGCACGACAACCAGATCTACGGCCTCACCAGGGGCCAGGCTTCTCCCACTTCGGAGCCGGGCATGAAGACCAAGATCCAGCCCGGCGGGGTGATACTGGCCCCGTTCCCGCCGCTGGAGACCGCGCTGGCGCTGGGCTGCGGCTTCGTGGCCCGCGGCTACGCGGCCGAAAAGGAACATTTGACGGAACTTATCCTGGCCGGCATAAGGCACAAGGGCTTTTCGCTCATAGACGTTCTCCAGCCCTGCGTATCGTTCAATAAGCTGAACACTTATAACTGGTACGCCGGGCGGGTCTACAAGGTGGGGCCGGAACACGACGCGGCGGACAGGGCCGCCGCCATGACTTTGGCGGCCCTGAGGGAACGCCTGCCCATAGGCGTGGTCTACAGCGGCGCAAAACCCTCCTACGAGGAGCTCAGCGGCCTGGACGGCCTGCCGCCGCTGGCGGACGCGCAGGTATCCGGCATAGACATTGCCCCGGTCCTTACGGACTTTCAATAACAGGGAGAAAGCCCCCTTACGGCCAGGCTCATTTGCTTTCTTTCTGCGAAATGTTTTATAAATTGGGTTAGGGGGAAGTGATGAAAAAGGACGTGATCGCGCTCGCCGCAGCGGCGGGGTTCCTGTACGCCGTTACCGCGTGCGCCCAGCAGACCGAGAACAAGGGGGGAAATATGCAGCAAACACTACCAACATACAAAGCAATGGCCTATCCGGACCTTTCCGGAATGCCCGGCTTCAGCGGGCAGTTGATGGCCAGCCACCTGAAACTCTACCAGGGCTACGTGAACAACACGAATGCCCTGGCGGAGAAACTGGCGGCCCTGCTTGCCGAAGGCAAAGAGAAGACTCCGGAGTACGCGGAGCTCAAGCGCCGCTTCGGCTGGGAGTTCAACGGCATGCGCCTGCACGAGCTGTATTTCGGCAACCTGGGCGGGGCCGGCGCGCCCAGGCAGAGCAGCCGGGCATACAAGACCATCCAGGACGACTTCGGGAGTTTCGAGGCCTGGAGAAAGGACTTCACGGCCACCGGTCTTATGCGCGGCGTCGGCTGGACGGTCCTTTACCGGGACAACACCTCCGGCAGGCTCTTCAACGCCTGGATCACCGAGCACGACGGAGGGCACCTGGCCGGCTGCACTCCGCTGCTTGTACTGGACGTATTCGAGCACGCCTACCTGACCGACTACCAATTGGACAGGGCCAAGTATATCGAAGCCTTTTTCATGGTGGTAAACTGGGACGAGGTGGACAAGCGCTGGCCGAAGTGACCCCCCCGGGCCGTCCGGCCAAGGGAGAGCCCCCCTGCGGGCTCTTTCCGGCCGGAGGTTCGAGGGGTATAGGAAAAGTTGAACGGTAAAGGGGGAAGAATGAAACAGGTAAAACATGCGGCTAAAAAAACCGCCGGGAAAGCGTCCGCTAAATACGGCTGCGGCGTCTGCGGCACCGTTATAGAAGTCGACCCGTGCGGCTGTGGCTGTGATTCCGCGGCCGCGCTGGTCTGCTGCGGTAAAAAGATGGCCAGGAAACGCCCCGCTTGAGAACGGGGTTTGCGGTTGCAACGCTAAGGGTCCGGAAGATGCGGGATACGGCGCGTAGTTCCAGCGAACGGGGAGCGCCGCCCCGTCTTCCGGGCCTAGCTATCAAGGAGAGGTGGCACAAATGAAAGGGAATCCTGAACTGTTAAAAACGCTGAACTCGCTGCTGGCCGACGAACTTACGGCCATAAACCAGTACATGGTGCATTCCGAAATGTGCGCGAACTGGGGCTACCAGAAGCTGCATAAGCACTTCGAGAAAAGGGCCATAACGGAGATGAAGCACGCGGAAAAGCTGATAGGGCGCATCCTCTTCCTGGAGGGCACCCCCACCGTAAGCGACCTCAGGAAAATAATGATCGGCGCCGAAGTGCCCAAGCAGCTCGCCAACGACCATGCCGCGGAAGCCGGGGCCATCAAGGCTTACAACGAGGCCCTGATCCAGGCCGGAGAGGTTAAAGACCACGCCACCCGCGACTTCCTGCAGGAGATCCTCAACGACGAGGACGGCCACATAGACGAAATAGAGGGACTTCAGGACCAGGTAAGCCAGATGACCCTGCCGGTGTTCCTGGCCACCCAGGTAAAGGAATAGCGGGGCCTTCACGCCGGCCCCGTGGCCGGCTTAGACTTAAGGAACTGTTTCCATAACAGGAGGCTGTAATGAACGTATTCGAGTTCGCCATCAAGATGGAGCTGGCCGGCCAGGAGTTCTACGAGAAGCTGGCCCGGGGCGTTCCCCACGCCGGGCTGAAGAGCATTTTCTCACAGCTTGCCGCTGATGAACAAAAGCATTACAAGATCTTTTCAGCTCTGAAAGCCCAGCACCGGGAGGCGGCAATGGCGGACACTCCCGCCCTGGAACAGGCAAAAACCATATTCCGCGACCTGCTCGCGCAGAAGGACCCCGCCGGGCCGGTAAAAGGCGACCTGGAAGCCTACCGCTACGCCATAAAGCTGGAGGCGGACAGCTTCCGGCTTTACGAGGAAGCGGCGGCGAAAGAGAAAGATCAGGGCGTAAAAGGGCTCCTGCTGCGCATTGCGGGCGAGGAGCACAAACACTTCGAGATCCTGCAGAACATCTACGACTTCGTCAATGCCCCCAACCAGTATCTTGCCTGGGGCGAGTTCAGCAATCTCGGCGAATTCCGTCAGTTCGGCCGCGACACAGATTGAGCGGCCGTTCTGCGGCCGGAAGAACGATGAAAGTATCACCGATTTTGCAGGACAGGCTCTTTGAAAACGCCCCTCGGTCAAATTGGGAAGATCTCTGGACGCCGAGACCGGTGTGTCCATGCTGCTCTGTCTGGGCCTGGTGCCGATAATGTGGGCGCTGGGTACCGGTGGAAAAGCCGGGAGATGAATAGGAATGAATCAGAGAGCTGATTCCGGATTTAAAGGGCTTGTGACAGAAATTACTGGGAGGGACAAATGAATAAAAAAGTGATAAAGCTATGCGCATTCGCGCTGATACTCGGCAGTTCTCCAGCTTTTGCTGGAGAAAGCAGGAATACGGGAAGCGAACCTGCGCACCAAATGAAGATGGAGAATATGCCCAGTGTAAGCACGGGAACAGTGAAAAAGGTGGAACCCGGTAAAAAAACAAAGGCCGCAAAAGCAACCGCGCGCAAGGTAACCAAAGAGGAAGTCGGGAAAGACGCGGTTTGTCCCGTAACCGGGGACAAGTTCAAGGTGACCGCTGAGACCGGCTCTGCTTCCTACAAGGGTAAGATCTATTATTTCTGCTGCCCCGCTTGCGATAAGCCTTTTCTTGAAAACCCGGAGAAGTATTTGCCCAAAAAGCAGACGGTCCAGGCTAAAATATATGTCTGCCCTATGGGCGACTACCGGGGGGACAAGCCCGGCAAGTGCCCCAAGTGCGGAATGGACCTGATCGAGAAGAAATAGTCGAAAAGTTTTATTCTTACAGGGCCGCGGTCGGTGGCGCGGGCCTTACCGCCGCAGGCGGTAAGGGGGGCGGCTTGCCAGGCGCCGTAGGCCGGACTGCGTGTTGCCGGACTTCCACGGCAAAACAGCGGTCAGGAATTGTTAAAGATCTTTCCTATTGCGAGCAAAAGCGTATCGTTCTCGAAAGGCTTACGCAAAAGAACGGTTTCGCCCGGCTTCCCGGCATGTCCGGGGATCACGGGTTCCGAATAACCGGTAATATACAACACCCGCCCGCTATTTTTCCAGGAAAGCTTCTCCGCTAGTTCATAGCCGTTAAGCCCGGGCAGAGTTACGTCGGTGATCAGCAGGTCGGGAGCAGGTTCGCCGGAAGAATTGGCGGCCAGCGCCTCCTCGGCCCTGGAAAACACCGAAGGACGATAACCATACTCCAGCAATAACCTTGAAATGTGGTTGCGCAGTTGCTCGTCGTCCTCTACCAGCCATATGCGCTCGCCGCGGCCTTTCGCCGGGGGCGCGGCAAGGGCGGGCGCCGAGGCCGCGATATCGCCGGCGGGGCGGGCCGGCAGGTAAATCCGGAACATGCTGCCTTTGCCCGGGGAACTGGAAACAGTCACCCCGCCGCCGTGCTGCTTGGCGATGCTGTAAACCACGGAGAGGCCCAGCCCGGTG
Source organism: Elusimicrobiota bacterium (assembly GCA_016234365.1). GTDB lineage: Bacteria > Elusimicrobiota > Elusimicrobia > Elusimicrobiales > UBA9959 > UBA9959. The sequence continues at coordinate 39,256 of JACRER010000029.1, forward strand.
CCTTTGCCTTCTCCCTTGGTGGTAAAGAACGGGTCGAATATTTTAGAGAGCACGGCCTCGTCCATGCCGCCGCCGGTGTCGCGCACCGAGAGCACCACCATCTCCCCTGCGGGGATGGTCGGCGGCAGGTCGGGCGCCGCCGCAACGGAGGTGGTTATGGTTATTTTTCCGCTGCCGGGCATGGCATCCCTTGCATTCACTACCAGATTCATCACTATCTGTTCTATCTGAACCTGGTCGGCGTACACGTGCGGAAGATCACGCAGCAGGTCCAGCTGGAATTCTATATTCTCGCCGGTCAGCCGGGAGAGCATTTTCTGCATGTTCAGGATCAGCGGGTTCAGAGTCAGCACCTTCATCTCCGGGCGCGACTTGCGGCTGAAAGTCAGGAGTTGCCGCGTTATGCCCGCGCCGCGCTGCGCGGCTTTTTTTATTTCTTCCAGGTCCGCCGCAAGCTCCGTGCCGCCGTAGTTGCCGCGCAGCAGCATGTCGGCGTAGCCGAGTATCGCGCCCAGGACGTTGTTGAAGTCGTGGGCCACGCCGCCCGCCAGGCGCCCGAGCGTTTCCAGTTTCTGGGCCTGCAATAGCTGGGTCTCAAGAATAGACTGTTCGGTTATGTCCCTTTGCACCGAAGCGAAAGCCCTTATGTCGCCGTTTTCGCCCTTTACCGGGAAAATGACGCAATCCATTTTAAGCGGCGAGCCGTCTTTTCTCTTGTTGGTCACCCGCTGGGACCAGACTTTGCCGCCTGTTATGGCGCTCCAGAGGCTTCGGGCCGTATCCCTGGGCTTCTCGTCGCTTTTAAGGATATTCGGCGTTTTTCCCAGCGATTCCGCTCTTGTGAACCCGGTGATCCGTTCGAACGAGCGGTTGACGTACTTGATCTTGCCGTCGGTCCCGGTTATGATGACCGCGTCGAAAGCCTGCTCCAGCACGTCCGAGAGCAGCGCTTTTTCGTCTTCGGCGAGCCGGCGCTGGATTATCCCGGAAAGAATGCCCGCCATGCTTTGCAGGAAAAAGACCGCGTCTTTATCCTCTTTATGCCCCTGGCCGGTATAGATCGTAAAAGCGCCCAAAGTCTTTTTTTCGGAAACTATCGGCACGCAGTAATGCCCGTGCGGCGGCATGTGCGGATATTTGGTCTCGTGCCTCTCGTCCAGCCCGTCGGCAAAGACCACCTGTTTAGTGGCGGCGGCCCTGCCGCAAAGGCAGTGCCCCGAAGGCACCATGGCGCACTTCTCCAGCAGGGGCGGCGGCAAGCCTCTTTGCGCCTTCATGTGCAATGCTCCGGTTTCCGGGTCCGCCAGGAAAATGGCTCCTTTGGCGGCCAGTCCAGGCCAGGGCGTGGAAAGCATGTTTTCCAGAAGCCGGTCCAGCAGGGTGTCCAGCGGCAGCCGTTCCAGCGAAAGTGAAAGAAGGGAATTTATCGCGGTCTTTATCTGAAGGTTGCTGTTCATGGAATCGCGCATGGTGCTGAAGTTGCGGATCATGTCGCCGAGTTCGTTGCTGGGGGCGGGGATATGGATCTCCGGAAATTTACCCGCGGTTATTTCGGCTGTCAGGTCCGCTATGGCGCGGATAGGGGCCACAAGACCCTTTTGCACGCGATAGATAGCGAGGAGCGTTATGCCAAGACTGAGCAGCAGAAAATAGGACATGGCGCTGCGCGAGGACTTTAATTTTGCTTCGGTGAGCAGCCTGAGCTGGAGCGCAGCATTCTCGCACAGCAGAAGCATTTCGGAGGAGCCGGCTTCCAGGGAAGCCGCCCCCGCCGCAGGGACAGGCGGCCTTGTGGGCGAAGCGAGTGCCAGGACGGATGCCTTATATCGCTTCCATGCAAGCGCCTCTTTCTCCAGCGCCTCGCCCAGCGGGCCGCTGACGCTTTTTTTGGCGAAGTCTTTTCCCTGAAGTGAGGCCAGGGCGACGTCGAATTGCGCCAAGGCGCTTTTCAGCTCCGGGCGGTCGGCGTCCGAACCGCTCTGCACCTTAAGCGCGAGAAAAGCTATTCGCTGCGTCAGCATACGCTGGCGGCCCACCATATCCAGGTAGGGCGCGGTTGAGAGGAGGTCGTTCTGCATCCTGGTGTGAAGCAGATAACTGGCGGCGAAAAAGACGACCAGGAAAACGTAAAACGCCGCTATTTCAGCGAGCAGCGAACGCGAGAACCGGATGTTAAGCAAGCATTTCATGTGTGCGCCCCTGACGGTGTATGTCGAACTTTTTCAATTATAATATATTGCAAGGGGAGCTTTGTGCCGCTTAAAAAAAGGGGGGGAACACGGAGCGCATCAAACGCTTGTGCCGCAGTGCGCTGCCGCAAAGTGGACATCTGCGAAACGGCGCGCTCCGTACGGGATGGGCTGTTTTAGGCTGCCGGTTTGCCAATTGCAGCCGCCGCTGTCCTTGTAAGCCAGACGCCTATCAGCAGAACAAGAAAAGCCGCTACAATAGTCGGCCCGGTGGACCAGTCCAGCCTCAGCGACATTTCTAGTCCGCCGAAACAGCCGACGATCCCGAACAGCCAGCCGAACATTATCCGCCGCGACGTCCCCTCCACCGAGGTCATTGCCGCTACGGACGGGATAATGAGGAAGGCGAACACCAGCAGCACCCCGGCGACCTTCACCGAAGAGGTCACTATCAGGCCGAAGGTGGCGTAAAAAACAAAGTCCCACCACCAGAGTTTCATGCCCTTCTCCCGCGCCTTTTCCGGGGCTTCCGTAACCAGCAAGAGTTTCTTTCTGGCCAGCCAGTGGATGAAACCTATCACGGAATACAGCACGGCTATAAACCCGACCTCTTTCGGCGACACTGTGAGCAGCGACCCGGTGAGCATCTCCTTTATTTCTTCGGTGCCGGTCGCGGCGTGTTCCAGCACTATCAGCGACAGGGCGATAGACCCGGCATAAGTGATGCCGATAAGCGCCTCTATGGGTACTTTCTCGCGCTTACTGCGGAACACCACGAACAACAGCGCACCCATAAGCGTGAACGACAGCGACATCAGGTAATTCTGTACCGGGAACCGCTCGCCCCAGCCCAGGAGAATGGCCACGCTCGAACCTAACGCCGCCACCTGGGCCAAAGACAGGTCCACAAAAATAACACCCCGCCTGACCACGTGATACCCCATGTAAGTATGTATGCCGGTCAGGATCAGGCAGACCAGAAGCGCTATCGCCGCGAAGTGATACTGGAATATAAGCATGTTATTTCCCGCCTTTGATCCGCGCCGTGATCTCGTCGAAATGCCTGAAATAGGAATCAGGGTTAACGTTCTCGCAGGAGGGCGAGAATTTATAAACCTTTATCCCGGTCTGCCTCGCCAGGAACTGCGGCGCGGCGTCCGGAAAATACATTTCCTGCAGAAGCACGGCTAGCCCGTCCTGTTTTATAAGGTCCACGAGTTCGGCCAGGTGTTTCGCCGTGGGCGGGATGCCGGGCAGGGGTTCCACATTCCCCGCCACCGCCAGGCCGAATGCGGCAGCGAAATAGACCCAGGAGGAATGGTAGCTTATGACCTTTTTCCCAGGCACCGCAGCCATAGCGTCTTTCCAGCCAGGCAGGCGTTTTTCGGTCTCATCCTTAAAACGTTCGTAATTCTTTTGGTAATACGCGCCGTTCGCCGGGTCGGCTTTCGTCAGCGCGGCCAGCACGTTCCCGGCAATTATCACGCCGTTCGCCGGGTCCAGCCAGTAATGCGGATTCCCCTCGGGGTGCACGTCGCCCATCGAGGCGTCCACTTTCCCCGCCGGTTTTTGCAGGGTCTGTATTCCGTTGGAGCAATCCACTACCGTCAGCTTATTATTACGCGAGCCGTCTATTATGGCGTTGGACCATTGGTCCAGCGCCAGCCCGACCTTAAGATATATGGCCGCGCGCGATACCCTTATCATATACGACGGCAGCACCTCCACCGCGTGAGGATTCGCGTTGTTCCGGCCTATCGCGAATACTTCCACCTTGTCGCCGCCGACATACGCCGCTATGGACCCCAGGTCCGGCAAAGCCGCCGCGATCTTCAGCGGCGCGGCGGATAAAGGCAGTATGGAAGCGAACACTACGGCAGCCAAAGAGATAAGATATTTTTTCATAATTTTCCTTTTCAGTACTTTAGAACTGATGCGCCTTATGCGGCCCCATGCTGAACAGCACCTGGAGCATGACGGTGTGCACGGCGGGGTTATTCTCGGGTTTGAAACGCTCACAGGTAAGCCGGAGCAGCGTCGTCTCTTCAAGCAGCGAGTATCCTAAGAAACCTTTTATGGCGCTATTCGTAAGGTTCTTGTTCTCCACCGGATTATACTGGTCGTAGATAACGCCGGCGTTCCACCTTTGCTTGAATTTCAGGTCGGCGAAGGCGAAAAACCCCTGCCTGCCCATATGGCTGGTGTCGCCGGTGGTGGTATCCACGACCACGCTGCTGTTGTTATAGAAATACTCGCCCTGCAATGTGAGACTGGTCAGGCTGGAGAACGGGATCTTGGTCTTGATATCCGCGCCATAAACCGCGGTCTTCGTGCCCCATTGCACATTGTTAGTCCCCTGTGTCGCGGACACGCCGATATCCAGCGGTGCAACATCACCCAATAGTAAGGAATTCTTCCAACGCGCCACCCAGCCGGCCGCCGCCGCGGTCTCGTCCGGGTGGAACGACGCGCCTTTAATAACGTCCGCCGAAATGTCCGAGGCCCAGTTTCCGGTCGTAGGCAGCAGGTAGGACGCGCGCGTGCCGACATCGTTGAACCCGTCCTCTCCCGGCAGCATGGCCCCCAGCGCCCTCGGCGCCTCGTTGAACGGATAGGCGTGCGGATGGAGCGGGTTCAGGTTGCCGAACCCTAAACGGTATTTGCCGCCCCTGAGAGCAAGCCCGTCGGGAAGGCCTTTTATAACGTCTATGTACGCCTCCTCAGTGCCCAGCCCCTCGTCGCCCACGGAAAACACGAAAACTCCTTTTGCGTAGGGGTTCAGGTAGGAATCTATCTGTATCTCAGTCTCGCCAAGTTCGAGCGTCGGCTTGTGGGCGTCCGCGGCGGTTTTGGCGTCGTGGTATTTATACAGTACCTGCCCGATCACGGAAATATCTGGATTGACCACCCCGGCGCGCAGCCCCCCGGGACCTGCCAGTAAAAAAAACATAAAACAGAAAGCTGCAATCACGCGTACGTTAAACATATGCGTTCTCCTTTGAAACGGAGCGCAAGAGCTCCGCCTATATATCGGTATTATGGGTGATTACAACGCCCGCACAGCGGCTCGGCGTTATATTATGTAAGAGGGACCGGGAGGTGCCCGGCTTAAAAAGATAGGACGACAAACGCGGAGCGTCGGAATATACACATTCCCGAAAGCTTCCGCAATTACTGTAAAATCGCAAGTCAGCGCGGGTCCGGCAACAGGGGACACCACGCCATGCCCGCCGGCAAGCGCGGCGCAGACCTCGCACGAGCCCTGATGCGGGAAAAGCAGGTCGATGATCGGGTCGGCGACGACGCCGAAAGCAAAAGCGCCCAATAGCAGCGCGCAGCTTGTCTTGCGAAAAATTGAAATAACAGCCAGCTTCATTACCAGGAAATACTACCCTTAATCAAACCTGCCAGTCAATCCCGCCCGTTCCTGAGCTGTTTGCCGGCCGCGCCGCGTGGCCGACCGTGCGGCATCTCGCGGATAAGATCGGCCTACCGCTTCCAAAAGACGACAGGGGAGCGGTATTTATAGAGAATCCGCAGGATGTGAGGCAAAGTAGTGTCGAACTTGCATCCTGAGACTCCGCCCTGTTTGAAGACCCGCTTTGGCGGGTTTTTTGATTCCGGCAAAAAGTTGCTGTTGACACGCACCGGCGATTAAGGTAAATTTACCAGAACCCCGCGGGCATTATTTATATATCATCCATGGGGGTAAGTTAAGGAGGGAGTTAATGAAGAACATGAAGAAAGGTTTCACCCTGATCGAGCTGATGATCGTCGTCGCCATCATCGGTATTCTGGCGGCTATCGCCATACCGAAGTTCGCCGACCTGATCAACAAGTCCAAGGAAGGC
>JACRER010000026.1 GCA_016234365.1 Elusimicrobiota bacterium
GCCACAAGGCTATGCCAGTGCCGTATCAGGCGCTATGCGCATCAGACGGCCGCAGCGCGGCCCCGCACTGCTCCTTGCCGCGAGAAGCGGGTTCGCAAGACTCGGCACTACGCGCCTTCGCTCTTGCTCCGCCGGTAGGCTGCATCTTATAACAACCTCCAATGCGCGGCCAGCCGGCCCAATAAACGTGGGCCTTGGCCGGGCCGCTCCCGGCCTGCCGGGCAGGCCGTACAGCGCAGAATTTAATTTTTTTTATTTTTAAATTATGGCCACCGGAAAGAAAGAATTTAAACGGGGGCACCTTGGTTTATTAAAAACCCGCCCAGGCTCGCTGTTCGCTCGCCCTGGCGGGCTTTTCTGTTAATGGTTATGTAGCCCCCGTAGGGAAAGGGGAAACAGCGAACTGTTTGGCATTTACAAATTACTCAATCACTTGAGTAATTTGCATGACTCTATGATTTAAGCAGGATTTTTTTCCTCAATTATCGGTGCCTTCTACAAGTTAGTAGGCACACCTACTAATTTGTCACCATCCATATATTGCATATTGCAATATGTAATACTTTCTGCTATACTATACGCATGAGACCCTTTAACGGCATTAAACCGCAGGATATAGCCATTCTCCTGAAACTGGTAGCACTGGGCGACAAGAAGTGGCGGCATGTGGACCTGGTAGCAGCGCTGTGCCTCTCCCAGACCGAAATCAGCTTCGCCCTGAACCGCTGCCGCACAGTCGGGTTCCTCGACTCAGCCAAAAAGAAAGTCATGAAGACGGCCTTACTGGAATTCTTGGTACATGGACTGAAGTATGTCTTCCCTGCCAGGCCGGGCCCCGTTTCACGGGGTATGCCCACGGCCCATTCCGCAGCCCCGCTGGCATCACGGATCGTATCCTCCGATGCAGATATGTACGTGTGGCCCAGCGACAGAGGTCGGGCACGCGGTCAAGCCATTGAGCCTCTTTATCCTAAAGCCCCTCTGGCTGCGGAAAAAGACGCCGAGCTTTACGAGCTACTTGCCATCGTAGACGCCCTCAGGGCCGGCCGTGCCCGCGAACAGGCTTTGGCTGTCCGTGAACTTGAGACGCGCCTTGGGAAGGCGGACAAATGAACAGTATTGAAATGCTGGCACATATAGCGAAAGGCCTTGGCCCACTCAAGGACAAGGTCGTATTTGTCGGCGGCAGCACGGTTTCACTCTACCTCACCGACCCCGGCGCCGCCACTGTGCGCCCCACCGAAGACGTGGACTGCGTGATACAGGTGCTCTCGCGCGGGCAGTACTATAAACTAGAAACCGAACTTGAGCAACTTGGCTTTCGCCACGTTACCGAGAAAGATGCGCCTATCTGCCGTTGGAGTTATAAAGGGCTTACCGCCGACATAATGCCCACCGAAGGCTCAGTTCTTAATTTCAAGAACAGCTGGTACCCTGACGGCTATGAACACGCTATAACTGTGAAGCTACCCGGTGGAGAGCAAGTGCGCATATTTTCGCTGCCCTACTTCCTGGCTTCCAAAATAGAGGCCTTCTCCGATAGGGGCCACGGGGATTTCCTGACCAGCCCGGACATGGAAGATATAATCACCGTGCTCGACGGTTCGGAAACGGCGGCGGCGAAAATATCAAGTGCGCCAGCAAAAGTGAAGAAGCACCTGGCAGAGAAGTTTAGTGAGTTCCTGCGCGACGAGAGATTCCTTGAAAGTCTGGAAGGAAATCTGCGCTCGCCAGCCGGCACCGCCGGCCGTGTGGAACGCATCAAAAGCATGTTATCTTCCCTATCGTAGCGACCGGGTAAATGTAAAGCGCAGGCACCACCGTAAATTGTTTGTTACCATATACGAAGAATGACAGAGAATAAAGCGCACACTATAATGCTCACACCGGAGGAACGGACTTTTCGGCAGCACCTGCTGGCTCTTTATAACAGCGGGAAGATGCGAGAAGCCTATGACCAGGCGAAAGAATTCTATGCGGCTCACCCAGGCACCATCCTGGCCAAGTATCTATACGCAGCAATGGCCGGTGACTTTTCCGACGACATTTCACTGCCGGAAGAAATGAGAACAGAACTTCGTGAAACTGCCAAAAGCCTGATCAAAGAAGTTTACGAGCATAAAGATCTGCCGCAATTTGAGTTCAGCTCCCATGCTAAGAACGAGTATTTCTGGTTTCACAAACTCCACGGCCAGCAGTACCAATTAGGAGAGGAGCGGGTAGCGGCTGGAGAACAGCGCGGCTATTACTCCATGTGCGTTGGGGCCTCGGCCATGGCAAAAAAATGCCTACTAGAACTTAATGACAAGAACAGCGCGGCGGCCTGGGCGGAAAAATCAATTAAAGCTTTCCACGAATTCGAGAAAATCGACCCGAATTGGCACAACATCAACTATTTCTATGCCTATGCCCTGACTATACAGGGAAACAGGCCGGAAGCCATAGCAGCATATCGCGATATGTACCGCAAACAGAATAACTCTGTTAATGAAGCTGAATTGAGCAAATTTCTTGCGGAAGCAGAACAGATCCTTTCACGACTAAAAGAATGAGCGATAAAATGCAGAAACCGGAAAAACCGCAGAACGGGGACCCACGGAGCCGCCCGAATAAGGCCGTATTCATTATTACTTTCGGATGCCAGATGAACGAGGCGGATTCGGAGGCGATCGCGGCGGCGTTCCGCCGGCGCGGGTATGCGCTTACCGACGAGATAAAGAAAGCGGACGCGGTGGTAGTTAATACGTGCACGGTGCGGCAGAAGGCGGAAGACAAGGCCATTTCGCAGATCGGTCGCCTGCGCGTGTGGAAGGAAAAGCGCCCGGAGGGAAATATCTTTGTGGTGGGCTGCGCGGCGCAGAAGCTGGGGGGGAAGTACCTGAAGAACCGCTTCCCCTTCGTGGACGAGGTGGTGGGTGCCAAAGCCATTGATCAGTTCGAAGACGCGCTGATAACCCAGCTCGGGCCCTCGCCGGAGGCCGAAACTTCCCACCAGAACATCTACCGCTCGCCGCAGACCGCCTACGTCACCATTATGCGCGGCTGCTCGCTTAAGTGTTCCTACTGCATTGTGCCCGCCGTGCGCGGCCCGGCGGTGTTCCTGTCGCCGGAGGCCATTCTTAAGGACGCGGCCGGAAAACTTAAGGCCGGCGCCAAGGAAATAGTGCTGCTGGGCCAGACCGTGAACGCCTACCGCCACGGCAAGACCACGTTCGCTGAACTCTTAAAAAAAGTCCTCGCCCTGCCCGGGCTCGCGAGACTGCGCTTTATGAGCCCGCACCCTGTTTATTTCGACAAAGCTTTCACCGCCATCCTTAAGGCCGAACCCAAACTGGCCCGCCACATCCACCTGCCGGTGCAGAGCGGGTCGGACCGCATCCTTAAGGCCATGCGCCGCGGCTATACCGCAAAAGAATACCTGGCCCTTATAGCGGGCCTGCGCCAGGCCGCGCCGGGACTGGCGGTCAGTACGGATTTCATAGTGGGCTACCCCGGAGAGACCGAGGAGGATTTTCAGGCCACGCTGGCCCTGGTGGCGGCGGGGCGCTTCTCCATGGCCTATTGTTTCAAGTACTCGCCGCGCACGGACCGGCCTGAAATGAAGGCGGACATACCCGAAGCGGAACTGGAAAAACGGCTGGAGCGCCTGCTGGCCGCGGTCAAAACCAATTCCCTGCTTGTATTAAAGGAAAGAATTGGTAAAATAGAGGAAGTTCTTTTTGAAACTGAAACTTACGGCCGCGCCTCGGGTAATTTTGCGGTGAGGGTGAAGACAGCGGCGGCGCCGGGACGGCTTGAAAAAGTGCTTATAGCCTCGGCGGAAAAAAATACTTTGAACGGAAAACTACCATGACCAAAAAAACCAGCAAGGTTCTTAAAGAAAGACGCCAGCACGTGCGCCTGCCCATCATGCACGGCATCCTGGAACCGGTGGAGATAGAGTTCTTTACCAAGGACTCCACGGGCAAGCCCGTGCCCCAGCCGGCCATCCTCGCGGACCTCAGCGCGGGCGGCATGCGCCTTATCACTTTCATGGCCCCGCCCCACACCAAGGAACTCAATATAATCCTTAAGCTGGCCGGCGTAAGGCAGATCCCCGTTACCGGCAAGATCTCCTGGGTGAAAGACCGCGGCGGCGTGTTCATGAACGGCATCTCGTTCTCCGGCATAAGCGCGGACGACCGCAAGCGCATCAACGAAATGGCCGAAGATTACGCCGACTGCGACACGCGCTACGCGCTGAAGCTGCCGGAAGTCTGCGTGGAAACCTGCAGGGCCAACTGCCTGTGCAACAAGCCGCAGAAGGACGAACCGCTCTTCAAGAAGAAGTAATTAACGCCGCCTACGGCCGAACGACCGGTAACCGGCTGCGCGCCTGTTACCGGTCTTTAATTAGAGAATGCCGCAAGAACCGCTTAAACCTATAACGCTGATGGGGGCCAACGCCTCCGGAAAGACCGAGATAGCCCTGGAACTGGCCCGGCGGCTGGGCGGGGAAATAATTTCGGCCGATTCCAAGCAGGTCTACCAGCTCATGGAGGCCGGCACCGCCAAGCCGCGCGGCACCTGGACGGACGCTCCCGCCGGACGCGCGTACCTGGTGGAGGGTATCCCCTACCACCTGGTGGACACGCTGGACCCGCGCGCCACCTGGGACGCGGGCGCCTTTGTAAAAGAAGCCAAAAAACTGGTGCCGCAGATCTGGGCCCGCGGCAAGGTGCCGCTTATGGCCGGCGGCACCGGCATGTACATACAGGCTTTCTGGAACGGCATGGACGAACTGCCCCCGGCGGACCCGGCCCTGCGCGAACAGCTTTCGGCGTTGGCCCTGGCGGCCGGCAAGGAAGCGCTGCACGCCGAGCTGGCCGCGCTGGACCCGCAGGCCGCGCTCAGCATACCGCCGGGCAACGTGCAGCGGGTGATCCGCGCCATAGAGATAAGCCGCCTGGCCGGGCGGCCCGTGTCCGAGCTGTGGAGCGGCAAGTTCTTTAACGCGCTGCCCGCCCACGAGGGCAAATTCGTTTTCCTTAAATGGGACAGGGCCCTGCTGGCCGAACGCGTGAAGCGCCGCACGGCCACGCGCTTTGACGACTGGGCGGGGGAAACGCGCGCCCTGCTGGAGAAAGGCTACGCCGAGGATTGCCCGGGCCTTAAGACGCTGGGCTACCCGCAGACGCTGGACTACCTGGCCGGCCGCGTTAACAAGCCGGAGGCCATACGCCTTATCACCGCCGCGTCCATGGCTTACGCCAAGCGGCAGAACACCTGGTTCGGGCGCTACCGCAACGCGCTGCGAATAGAGTTGAACAAATTCGAAGACTACGACCCCGGCGCCATCGCCGAACGGATATTGAACGCATGAAAGCCCTCCTCATAGGCGCGGAACTTAAACGCAAGCGCGAGCACACCGGAGAAAGCTCGCTGGACGAGCTGTGGCGCCTGGCCGAGACGGCCGGCATGGAGCCGGTGGAAAAGATAATGGTGCGCGTGCAGGCCTGGAACCCGGCCACCCTGGTGGGCTCCGGCAAAGTGGAAGAGCTGAAAGCCCGGGCGGCAGAACTGGGGGCCGGCGCCGTTATCTTCGACGAGGAACTAGGCCCGGCCCAGCAGCGCAACCTGGAAAAAGAACTGGGCGTGACCGTAATAGACCGGCCGCGGCTGATCATAGAAATTTTCGCCATGCGCGCCCGCACGCGGGAAGGCAAGCTGCAGGCGCAACTGGCCAGGTTTTCCTACCAGCTTTCGCGCGTGGCCGGCAAGGGCGGCAGCATGGACCAGCAGCATGGCGCCATAGGCGGCAAGGGCTCCGGAGAAAAGAAGATAGACTACGATCGCCGCACCCTGCGCGTCAAGATAACGGAGCTGGAGCGCGAGATAGAGGCCATAAAGTGCGAGCGCGACACCCAGCGCGGGCGTCGCGACAGCGTGCCCATGCCGCAGGTGTCCATAGTGGGCTACACCAACGCCGGCAAAAGCACGCTGCTCAACTGCCTTACCGGCAACCGCCACGGCATCTACGCCGACGATAAACTTTTCGCCACGCTGGACCCCAGCACCAAGCGCGTGCGCCTGCCTTCTGGCGGCTGGGCGCTGTTCACGGATACGGTAGGCTTCATTCAGAAGCTGCCGCACGCGCTCATTGCGGCCTTCCGCGCCACGCTGGAGGAGATCCGCTACAGCGACCTGATCCTGCACGTGCACGACCTGAGCTCGCCCGAGGCGAAGTTACAGCATGAGGCCGTGAAGGCCACGCTGGACGAACTGGGCGCGCAGGGCGTGCCGGTGCTGAACGTTTTTAACAAGGCCGACGCGGTGAGTGACCCGGCAGTGTCCGCCTGGGCGCCCGACCGCCTGCGCCCGGTGTTCATGTCCGCCCTCACCGGCAAGGGCGTGCCGGAACTGCTTAAGATGTGCGAACGCGCGCTGGCGCGGCGCTGGGGGGACTACCAGCTTACCGTGCCGGCCGGGGCCAGGGGCCTTATAAAGGAAGTCTATTCCTGCTGCCTGGTAAAAGGCGCGGAATACGGCCAGGAGGGCGCGGTGCTCAGTTTCAAGGCCACACCGGAAAACTACGCGCGCCTCAAGAAAAAAGCCGCCGGCCTTTAAGCGGGTTTTTTATATAATCTAAAAGATGACAAACACCAAGATTGGCCTTCTTTTTATCGCCAGCTACCTCCTGGGCGGCATTCCTACCGGCTACATCATCGGCCGCCTTAAAGGGATAGACATCCGCCAGCACGGCTCCGGCAACCCCGGAACCGCCAACGTCTACCGCACGCTGGGTAAAGGGCCGGGCATCCTCACTTTCCTGGTGGACTTCTTCAAGGGCTTTACGCCCGCCATGGTGGCCATGCATTACTTCTACATCCCCGGCTCCATGGACTTCAGCAAAGGTCATTGGTGGATCCCGGTCACGGCCGGCGCGCTGGCCATAGCCGGCCATATCTGGACGGTATTCCTGAGCTTTCACGGCGGCAAAGGCGTGGCCACCGCGGCCGGCGTCTTTATGGCGCTGCTGCCGGTGCCCACCGCCGCCGCCTTCGTGGTGTTCGGCATAGCGGTGGCGCTCACGCACCACATCTCGGTGGGCTCCATGTCCGCGGCCGTGGCGCTGCCCTTTCTCTGCTACTTCCTGGCCACCGGCGCGCAGCGGCCGTTCACGCTGCTGGCGCTTACGGTCTGCCTGCTCATCATCTACACGCACATCGCCAACATCAGGCGCATACTCGCCGGCGCGGAACTTTCTTTTAAACACCGCGGCCCGGACGGAGGGGGAAAGCAATGACGCCCGAAACGCCCTCCGAGAACGACGTGGAAGTGCGCATCTATTCCATAGCCACCAGCATGACGGAGTCCATTATTTTCCTGGACGAAATGGAAGGCACGCGCATCCTGCCCATCTGGATAGGCCCCATGGAAGCGCAGGCCATAGCCATCCGCCTTTCCGGCTACCCGTCGCCGCGCCCCATGACGCACGACCTGGTTTTTTCCGTCATCAAGACCATGGGCCTCACGGTGAGCCGCGTCACCATAACGGATATAGTGGAGAACACCTATTACTCGCACCTGCACCTGGCCGAGCCGGGCGGCGGCAACGTGCGCCTGGTGGACGCCCGTCCCTCCGACGCGGTGGCCATGGCGGTGCGCTTTGGCTGCCCCATCTTTATAAACGAGCGCGTCTTTAACAAAACGCAGGTCCTCAGCAAACCCATCACCGAGGACGAGGTGGCCAAATTCAAGATAGACCTGAAGAATCTTAAGCCCAACGACATCATAGGGCAGATCACCAGCGGGGGGCTGTCCAGCAATTCCGGCCAGGACCCCAGGGAAGACTCCGACGGGGGGGAAGAGGACGCAGAAGAGGGGGAGGAAGACGATGAACAGGCTTGACCTTATAAGGGAACTCACCAAGCACCTGACCACGGAGAAAGACGCCAAACTGGCCGTCTGCAAAACTTTCGAGATCATGTGCGAGGCCCTGCGCGACAACCGCAAGGTGGTGATCTCCAACTTCGGCACGTTCAAAGTGAAGGAACGCATGCCGCGCCAGATGCGCAACCCCAAAACCAACGCCCGCGTAATGGTGGGGCCGCGCAAGAGTATCCGCTTTAAGCCGTCCAAAAAACTGACCATAGGGATGTAATGCAGCAGAAGACCTACCTTACCATCCGCGAAGTTTCGCGGCGCACCCAGGTCCCCGAATACACCATCCGCTACTGGGAGCTCAAGTTCCGGTTGCTGCGGCCGCTGCGCCTGTCCAGCGGGCACCGCCGCTATACCCAGGCCGACGTGGACGCGCTGGCCGAGATCAAGGACCTGGTCTTTGTGAAAGGCTATTCGCTGGACGGGGCTCGCAAGGCGCTGGCCGCCAAACGCCGGCTTAAGAAAGCGGCTGCCGCCGCGCCGGCCGTGGCCACGCGCGCCGCCAAGGACGACCTGCTGGACGGCATAAAAAAAGAGCTTCGCCAGCTGCTGAAAGAGCTTTAAAACCGGTCGCCTTTTATTTTTTTGCTATAATAGTTTCCGCGGTTCTGCCCTCGTCACCGGGGCGTGGCTCAATGGTAGAGCGTTCGCTTGGGGTGCGAAAGACTCCGGGTTCAATTCCCGGCGCCCCGATGAGGCGGGCTGAACCGCGGCAGCCGGCCAAGCAAGGCCGGCTTCTTTTTTAGCCAAGGAGAACATATGATGAAGAGACTTATTTTTACGGCGGCGCTGGCGGCCGCGCTGGCCGGCACCGCGGCGGCGCAGAAGAAACCAGACGCCACCCCCGCGGAGAAGGCCAACTCCGTAGCCTTCAGGTTCTACGCCAAAGAGGCCGCGCGGCCCGGCAACCTGTTCTTCTCGCCCTACGGCCTGCACAGCGCTTTCGCCATGGCTTACGAGGGGGCAAAAGGCAAGACCGCGGCCGAGATGGCCGGCGTGTTCGGTTTTCCCAAAGAAACAAAAAAACTGCGCTCGGCCGTGGCCGAACTGCGCGACAAGCTGGCCGTCTCCGCCAAGGGCGCGGAGCTGGCGCAGGCCAACGCCTTCTGGGCCGAGGAGACCTACAGGTTCCTGCCGGCCTACACCGGCGTGCTCTCCATGTACTACGGCGCCGAGGCGCGCCCCGCCAACTTCAAGACCGCGGTAGAGGTATCGCGCCGGGCCATAAACGCCTGGACCGGAGACCACACCGGCGGCAAGATAAAGGAACTCTTCGCGGAAGGCGCCCTGACGCCGCTTACTCGACTGGTGCTGGTGAACGCGCTGTATTTCAAGGGCACCTGGGCCTCGCCTTTCGACAAGGCGCTCACCGGGCCCGCGGACTTTACCCGGGCGGACGGGCAGAAGATAAAAGTGAACATGATGACCTTCGGCGCCAACCGGGACCTGCCGTACGGCGAGACGGACGCGTTCCAGCTGGTGCGCCTGCCCTACGCCGGCGGCGGGCTTTCCATGCTGCTGGCGCTGCCCAGGGACGGCAAGAAACTTTCGGAAGCGGCGGCGGGCCTTTCCGCGGCCAGGCTGGCGGAAATGCGCTCGGCCCTCTCCGAGCAGAAAACCAAGGTCTTCCTGCCGCGGTTCTCCTTCGGGTCCTCGTTCGAGCTGAACGGCACCCTGGCCGCCCTGGGGATGCCGCTGGCCTTCACCGACGCCGCGGATTTTTCCGGGATGGACGGCAGCAGGCGCCTCTACGTGCAGAAGGCGGTGCAGAAAACTTTTGTGGAAGTTAACGAAGAGGGGACGGAAGCCGCCGCCGCTACCGGCGTGGCCATGGGGTTAAAATCCATCAACCTCGGCTTTGCGCTGTTCCGGGCCGACAGGCCGTTCCTGTTCTTTATAGAAGACGCCGCCACCGGGCTGATCCTGTTCATGGGCAGGATGGAAGACCCGGCGCCGGGAGCCTAGCCCCGCCCGGGTCAGCCTGCCTTAAAACCGGCGCTCTCCACGGCCGCCCTGATGTCGGAAAGGGCGGCCTTCTTTTCGTCGTACTCCACCGCCAGTTCCGCTTTTTCCAGGCTGGCCTGCGCGGCCAGCACGCCAGGCACACCCAGGGCCGCCTTCTCCACGGACGCTTTGCAGTGCCCGCAGGACATGCCTTTTATTTTAATGATGGTCTTCATACGGCCTCCTTCCTTATATTATACCTCCGGGGCGGGGACTTGACAAGAATTATTCTAATCTGGTATTATTTATTACATAGGAACCATTCTAATATGAAAAAAAAGACCAAGGGGCCGGAACACTTCAGGATGACGCCGCAGCGCGCCGGCATCCTGCGCCTGCTCGACGGCAACAAGACCCACCCTTCCGCCGAGGACATCTACGCCCGCCTTAAAAGAAAATTCCCCGGCATGTCTTTTGCCACGGTCTATAACACCCTACAGTCCCTGCTTGAAAGGGGATCTTTGATCGAGGTGCGCATAGACTCCCAGCGCACCCGCTTCGACCCGGGCCTTAAGCCCCACGCCCACCTGCTGTGCACGGCCTGCGGCGCCATAGCGGACCTGCCCGCCCCGCCCCGCCTTAAACCCGCCGGCGCGCCGAGGGGCTACAAGATACACCGCTTTAACGTGGAGTTTTACGGAGTGTGCCCGGACTGCGGGCGCAGGAACGCCAAAAAGGAGAACGGATCATGTCAGAAGAAAAAACGCAGGTAATAACCACCGGGGACAAGGTTCCCGCTTTCGAACTGGAAACTTTCGACCCGGCGGCCGTGAAGTTCGGCAAGTTCACCCTGGCCGACGCCCTGAAGCACAAGAAGTGGACCGTGCTGGTGTTCTACCCGGCCGACTTCACTTTTGTCTGCCCCACGGAACTGGCCGACCTGGCCGACCGGCACGCCGAGCTGGCAAAACTCGGCGCCGAGGTGCTGTCCGTAAGCACCGACACCAAGTTCACGCATATGGGCTGGCAGGCGCAGGAGCGGCTGCTGAAAGCCGTGAAGTACCGCATGGCCTGGGACGCGCGCGGCCGCCTGGCCCAGGCGCTGGGCGCCTACGATTACGCTTCCGGCCTGGCCTACCGGGGCACCTTCATTATAAATCCCGACGGCGTGCTGGCCGGCGCGGAAATAAGCCTCAACAACGTGGGCCGCAACATGGAGGAACTCGTGCGCAAGATGAAGGCCTTTGTGCACACCTACGCCAACCCGGCCGAGGTCTGCCCGGCCAAGTGGAAGCCCGGCGAGAAAACGCTCAAGCCCTCCGAGGCGCTGGTGGGCAAAGTGGGAGAGGCGTTGAAATAAATTTGCCCTTCGGGGCAAAAACGGCAGTGATAGAGAGATAGCGGGCCAGGCGTCTTCGGATCGCCTGGCCCGCTCGCTTTAGTATAATCACCTTATGGAGAACGCCGGGCAGGGATACCCGCTTAAAGTGGCGCTGATCTACGGCTCGCGGCCTTCGGGCCACTACGCCGCAGCGCGCGCCATAGCCGAGTTCCTGCCGCCCCGCATTATAGAGCCCGTCTTCGTGGACCTCTCCGAGGTGTACCCGGACTTAGGCCCGTTCGTGGCGCGCACCTACCTGCAGGTCCTCAGCAAAACCCCGGCCGTCTGGGACTACGTCTACGACAACGACTTCGTGGCCTTCGCCGCCAGCGCCCTGCGCGAGACCATCCTGCCGTTCTCGTCGCAGAAACTGGCCACGCTGCTGCTGAAGAAAGGCGTCAGGGCCGCCGTGTCCACGCAGGCCTTCTCTTCGCTGCTGCTCACCAAGAACCGGCGCCTGGCCAGGCTGCCGCTGTTCTCCGTGCTTACGGATTTCTGCGCGCACGCCTACTGGCCCGTCTCCGGGGTGACGGCGTACTTCTGCCCGGAGCGCGCCGCCGCGGCCGCGCTGCGCGACAAAGGGGCCCCCGCGGAAAAGATCTTCCAGACCGGCATACCGGTACGCAAGGAATTCACCGTAGCGCCTCCGGACAAGGCCGCCGCGCGCCGCGCGCTGGGCCTGGCGCCAAATCTATTCACCGTGCTGCTTACCGGCGGCAGCCGCGGCCTGGGCGACCTGTTGCCGGCGGCGGCGGCGCTGAAGCCGCTGATGGGAAAACTGCAGGCCATAGTGCTTTGCGGCAACAACCGCAAACTGTGCCGCCAGGCCGAAAAAACGCTGGCCTCCCGCTTTACGCGTTTTGTGGATTTCACGGATTCGCCGGCCGCCTATTACGCGGCCGCGGACCTGGTGGTGGGCAAGCCCGGCGGCGTTACCATAGCCGAGACCATGGCCATGGCCAAACCTTTCATCATCTACTCGCCGCTGCCCGGGCAGGAAGAACGCAACACCGCCTTCCTGCGCCGCCACAAGCTGGCCGAAACGGCGTCGGGCCCGGAAGAACTGGCGGCCATGGTAAAGAGCTGCGCCGCCGCCCCGGGCGCGCTGGTGCAGGCCGGCCGCGCAATGGCCCAGCAAGCCCGCCCGCACGCCGCGCGCGATATAGCCGCGAGCATTATAGAGTCCCTGACCGGCGGCCCCGCATAGACTTTAAAAACGATTTTTTGCTAACATAGCGGTGTAGTCTAAATCCCGGAGCATTGGTTTTATCGGGGCGTGGCTCAGCTGGCTAGAGCGCTCGCTTCGGGTGCGAGAGACCGTGAGTTCAAATCTCACCGCCCCGATCCCAATTTTCCGCACGTTGCGAACCCGCCTTCCGGCGGGTTCTTTTTTACGGCGGTGTTGCCTTGTCAATACCTGTTGCCACCCTATATGGTTTTTAGTATTATTTAAGCCGGTTACTATAATTACTTATGCGTTTAAACTTCAGGATCTCGGGCAGGGTGCAGGGCGTGGGTTACCGCTGGTTCGTTAAAGAGACCGCGGAGCGTCACAAGGTCACCGGCTGGGTGCGCAACCTGGCGGACGGCGCCGTGGAGGGGGAGGCGCAGGGCGGTATTCCCTCCATAGACGGCTTTCTTAAAGACCTGAAGACCGGCCACCCCTGGGCCGCGGTAGAGAACGCCGAAACGCAGGAAATGCTGGACCAGGACGCCGCGGAAAAAGATTTTCATATTAAACCAACCGCGTAAGAAGGAACAATGGCCGACGAAACCGAAGATCAGGAAAAAGAAGAAGGAGCCCCCAAAGAGGAGGCCGCCGCCGCTGAGAAGAAGCCCAAAGAAAAGCTCAGCGATATCAACATCGATTCCACCAACCAGTACATCCGCAAGATCAGCCAGATAGACCACAAGATCTCGCGCGAGGAATCGCACGACCTGTGGAAGCGCGTAAAGCGCGGCGACCGCCGCGCCAAAGAGCGCATCATGGAGCTCAACCTCAAGCTGGTGATCCCCATAGCCAAGCGCTTCCTGTACCAGGGCGCCGACCTGATGGACCTGGTGGAAGAAGGCAACCTGGGCCTGCTGCACGCCATAGACAAGTTCGAACCCAGCAAGGGTTACCGCTTCTCCACATACGCTTCCTACTGGGTGGAGCAGTACGTGCGCCGCTCGGTGGAAGAGAATTCCAAGACCATCCGCATCCCGCCGCACGCGTGGACCGCGCTGCGCAAGTGGCTTAAGCAGTGGGACGCCATGCACGGCAAGCTGGGCCGCGATCCGACGATGGCCGAGATGGCCAAGCACATGCACTGGAACGCCAACCAGGTGCGCACCGCGCTGAACGCCAGCGAGATCGTGACCGGCCTCTCCTCCATAGAAACTCCCATGTCCAGCAGCGGAGATTCCGACGACACCATGGGCGACACCCTTAAGGACGCCGATTCCTCCACGCCGGACAACCTTATCTCCATCCTGCGCCTGCACGACGAGCTCAAGGACGCGCTGGTGGAGATAGGCGAGCGCGAGCGCATGATAGTGGAATACCGCTACGGCCTCACCGGCCAGACGCCCATGACCCTGAACGACATAGGCAAGAAGCTGGACCTCAGCCGCGAACGCGTGCGCCAGATAGAAGAGCGTGCGCTGCTGCGCCTGCGCCGCACGGCCGCCAAGATGGGGTTGATAGAGCTGGGCCGCAGACCGGACCACACCAACCTGCAGCCCGGCTGGCACCAGCCCAAGGTAAAGACGGACATTCTGGGCGACACCATCCCCACTAAACCGTACGAACCGCGCAAGCCTCAGAAAGGCAAGAAATAAGAAGGTATTATGACGCAAACAGCCGAGGCCCTGGCCTCAAAACTGAAGAGCATCATCCGCGACGTGCCGGATTTTCCCAAGAAGGGGATAATCTTCAAGGACATCACGCCGCTGCTGGCCGACCACGCGGCCTTCACCGAACTGGTGAAGGCGTTCGCCGACCATTACCGCAAGGCCGGCGTTACCAAGGTGCTGGGCATAGAAGCCCGCGGCTTCCTGCTGGCGGCCCCGCTGGCGCTGGAACTTAAGGCCGGCCTGGTGCCGGTGCGCAAGAAGGGCAAGCTGCCTTACAAACGCGTCAGTGCCACCTACGCCCTGGAGTACGGCACGGACACGCTGGAAATGCACGAGGACGCCGTAAAGCCCGGAGAGAAGGTGCTGGTGGTGGACGACGTGCTGGCCACCGGCGGCACGGCCGCCGCGGTGTGCGAGATGGTAGACAAGCTGGGGGCCAAAGTGGCCGGAGTGGCCATGCTCATAGAGCTGGAGTTCCTCAAAGGCCGCGCCAAACTGGGCGCCCACGAAGTGCATTCTTTGATAAAATATTAGTTCGCAGCGCGCCCCCGTCGTTCAACGGATAGGACGAGAGTTTCCTAAACTCCAAATAGAGGTTCGATTCCTCTCGGGGGCACCAGATCTAGCCAAGGAGAATTATGCCCGATACAACGTGGATAGCAGGCGGCAAGGTGGAAAATACAGGCCCGTCCAAACCGGAACTGGCCCTCGCCTGGATAAAGAACAACCGCGAGACCTTCATAGGCTCGGTGGTGATACTGCTGGGCGCCGCGCTCTTCGCGGTCTACTTCTTCATCCACTACCGCGACCTGCGCGACGCCGCGTGGAAGAACCTCTTCATAGCTCAGCAGGTGGGCTACCAGGGCAACGTGCCGCAGGCCCAGCAGCAGCTGGCGGCCATAGAGACTTCCTACGCCAACACCAGCGCCGCCCCGTACGCCGTGATGACGCAGGGCGACATCCTCTTCGCGCAGGGTAAGTTCAAGGAAGCCGGCGACCAGTACGCCAAGATCCTTAACGACAAAGAAATAGGCCCCTTCGCGGTCTACAACCTGGGCAAGAGCAAGGAAGCCGCCGGCGACCTGGCCGGCGCCCAGGCGCAGTACGCCGACTTCCTGGCCAAGTACCCGGAACACTTCATAGCCCCGGAAGTGCACGGCTCGCTGGCCCGCACGCAGGAACTGGCCGGCGCCAAAGACCTGGCCAGGACCACTTACGAAAAGATAGTGCTGCTTTACCCGGACACTTCCTGGGCCATGCAGGCCAAGGCCCGGCTTACCGGCCCCGCGCCTGCCCCGCAGCCGGCCAAAAAGTAAGCGCCGGCATAGCCGCGCAAAGAACCCGGCCCGACGTGGGCCGGGTTTTTTATTGCCCGCGCCGGCCTGATATATGTCAAGTTATTTGCCATGCCGTGACATATAGGACTCTATATATAAATATATAGTTGACAGGCCGTAACGTTTTTGTAATAATTCTTTTGCTCTGTAGGGAGGCCTTCAAAGTCAAAAAAAGAAGGTCCGCCAACCCCGGGGTTAAAGGGGGGAAGCGGAGCGCCAATTTAAGGCGCTTCTCCTAAGGGACCCGCAAGGGAACCAGCAAGGCCGTAGGCCCCGTAAGGGGCAGGCCCTGACTGCAAAGCCGGAAGGCCGCGCAGGAAGAGTGTAGTACCGGACCCGAAAGGACACCGGAACTAAGCCCCGGAAACGGGCTTACGACAAAGCAAGGAGGAGTACTGAATGAAAAAAGTAATAGGTATACTTGCGCTGCTCGCGTTCACTGGCAACTTCGCCAGCGCCGAGCTGCTCAAGAACTTCAAAGCGAACGGGCAGGTTGAAGTGAACGCGTACAACACCAACAACGCGGACTTCAACAAGAAAGTGAACGACAAAAGCGGCAAGACCGATACCCGCGTTATGATCAACGCCGGTTTCGACCTGAACGACGATGTTAGCGCCGTCGTATCGGCCGTGAAGTGCGACAGGCAGTACGGTACGGCGTCCCAGACGCCCGCCGGCGCCACCATCGACATCTTCACCTTCGAGCAGGCCTACCTGAACCTGAAGGGTGTCATTGGCCTCGATCATAAGCTCGGCCGCCAGTATTACGGCGAAGCCGGCGACATGGTCGTGTATTACGGCCCCGCGATGTGGCCCTACCCCAGCAAGATCGCGCTGCTCAACCCGGCGATTGACGGCTGGACCTCCACCTACAAGTACGGCAACTGGGACTTCGGCGCCATAATCGCCAAGCAGAAACAGTCCGCCACCGTGGGCCAGGAAGGTAAGCAGGACATCAACCTGTCCGGCTTCAACGCCATGACCAAAGTGGCCGACGTCAACCTGAAGGGTTACGTCTACCAGAAGGTCGACAACAACACCAGCGCCGGCAATGCCGACTACCTGGACGTCGCCGGCATAAAGGCCAAGTACGCCATCCCCATGGTGAAGAACCTGAACGTGGCCGGTGAGTACGCCATGAACATGGGCAAGATGACCAACGGCGGCCTGAAGCACAAAGGCTTCGCCTACAAAGCCAATGCCGACTACGGCATGGACCTGATGGGCAAGCTCGGCTTCGACGCGGAGTACTACTTCGCCACCGGTGACAACAACGCCACCGACAAGAGCGACAAGGCCTTCAAGTCCATCAACGGGGACTATCGCCCCGGCATCATGATGGGCGGCGGCTTCGTCACCGGCATCAACGGCACCAGCACCGGCAACACCACCCTGAACGTGGGCGCCAACTGGACCTACGAGAAGCTGGAGAAGCTCAACATCGCCGCGAAGTACTACGACTTCTCGGCCGACAAGAAGGGCAATCTCGTGAAGACCCACATCGGCACCGAGACCGACGTGGTGGCGACCTGGACGCATTCCGACAACGTGAATGTGAAGGGTTACTACGCCATGTTCCAGAACGAGAAGAAGAACAAAGCGACCGACGACGCCGAGACCATGATGGGCGCGGCCGTCAACGTGAAGTTCTAATAACCTAACGGTTAATAGAGATAAGAGCCCCGGGGCCTCAAAACCCCGGGGTTTTTATTTGCCAAAAGGTAGCAGCTACCTTTTTTTGTTATAATGAAATGCGATGAAACGACGGGTTTACCTCCCTGCGCTCTGCCTGCTGCTGGCCGCCGCCCCCGCGGGCGCCACCAAGCTGGACCTTTTTTCCGACGTGGAAGTGTCCGCCGTCAACTACCAGCACCTGCCCTACGGCAACACCCTGCGCTCCCAGGCCCTCTATACCGAGAACGCCCAGTTGGGCTTCGTCATCAAGAACATAAAACTGGAAAAAGTGCCGGAAGCCACCATGGACGTGGGCATAGTGCTGCAGAGCATCGGCACAGGGGCCTCTTCCAACACCGTCTCGGGCAACCCGCAGTTCGCCGACGCGTCCGCCCGCCTGCCCCATAGCGACGGCACGCCCTACGTGCGCAACGCCTATGTAAAGATCTACAAGTTCATGCGGCCCAACATCACCGCCACCTTCGGCCGGCAGGATTTCACGCTGGGCCAGGGCATAACCCTTTCCGGCAGCGACCTGGGACTGCCCGGCGGCCGCCTGGAAATGGCGGAGCTCTACCACAACATCAAGGGCGACCTCTTCTTCTTCAGGCCTTTCAGCGGGGACCGCTACATAAAGGTCTACGGCGGCACGGCCTACTACCCGGCCAGCGAAGGCCTCTGGCAGGCCTACCACTTCTGGGAAGCCGACGACACCGCCGGCGGCCAGGACATTCTTTTCAATACAGCTTCCAAGACCAAGAAGTTCACCGGCCTGCGCTACGTGCTGACGCAGAGCCAGTTGTCCTTCGACGGCGAGGCCGTGGTGCAGCGCGGCTCGGCAAAGCTGGCGGCGGGGGGGACCGGCAAGTACGAGGCCCACGCCTTCATGCTCAAGGGCGCCTGGACCCAGGACATTTCCTTCTTCGGCAAGTCCAAAGTGCGGCTGGGCTACGGCCGCTCTTCCGGCAACCCGGGCACCGGCTCATCCACCGACAAGGCCTTCTTCCCCGCTTTCGGCAGCAAGTACAATGGCCTGGAGCGCAAGGGCTACGGCGCCATAGCTGGCGCGTCCCTGTACGACATGGTCAAGACGTCCTCCACGCTCAACGGCCTGCCCTACGGCATGTCCGGGCTCAACATCATCAACATAGGCGCCGACCTGCCCTACAAGAAAATGATCGTCTCCGCGGACCTGTACAAGTTCCGCGCCTCCAAGAATTCCAGCGGCGGCACCCTGCAGATAGCCAGCGAGTTCGACCTGAAAGCCACTTACGCCTTTGGCGACAACCTCAGCGTAAACGCCGTTTACGCCATTTTCACCCCGCTTGGGGCGTACCCCTCGTCCAAGCAGGCCAAACTCATCAGCGGGGCTGTCGCGGCCCGTTTCTAGGCCTACTAGCCTGTCCCACGTTATTTTTTACCGCTTAACCCGGCCCTAAACCGGGAAACACTACCTTTCCACCCGCCAAAAAAGTCTATCGAGGCCGGGCCTCAATAGGTCGACCAGCCAAAACGGACCCAATACAGGGCTCTGAAAGCTGGTTTTGGAGCCGGGGGGGGTGGGGGGAGAATCCGCCCCAGGCCCATAGTTCCACGCCCTCTCCCCCTATCGAGGCCCGGCCTCAATAGGCCCGGGGGGCTTGCTTTGGGCGGGGGGATATCCCCCTCCTGGCAGCTAAAAAAACGCCAGAACACCTGCCGCACGCCTCAAAAAGTTGCCATATCCCGCCACGGGGCCCCGACGTTATCCACAGGTTATTAACACATGTTGACATATGCCTGCCATATGATTGCCATATATTGACATATAAGCAGTTATACGCTACAATAGCGACATATCAGGACTCAAAGACAACAACTATGAACTTCAAATTACGCATTAAGCACCCGTCAGGCGCAGAATTCGAGGCCGAAGGCCCGGCGGAGTTCATCCAGGCCGAAAAGAACGGCTTTCTGCGCGGGCTAAGCGCCGCCGGACAGGCCGGAGAGGCCGCAAAACATCATGAAGAACAGGCAGGAGAACCGGCCTGGGACACCCTGGCCGAGGCCAAAGGCGGCCTGCTAATACTGCGCAACAAGCACCAAAGCCTTAAAGCCGGGGACGCGGCCCTGATGATCCTGGCGGCGGAAAAACTGCTAAACAAGACCAGTTCGGTGGGCGCCATAGCCCTATCCAAGGCCATAAAAGCCTCCGGCTATGCCCCGGAACGCATAGACAGACTGCTCGCCAAGGCCAACAGGGAAGGCCTGCTAAAGGCCTCCGGCACCAAGCGCAACAGGGCCTACCAGATAACCGACAGGGGTCTGGAAAGGGCCTGGCTGGAAGCGAGAAAGCTGATCTAGAGGAAGAACGAGCCGACCCCAATAATGCAAAGCCGCGGCCGCCAGGCCGCAAACGGAGCAGAAGCCAGGGCGCAGCCCAAAATACCACAGAACCGCAGCATCACAAGGCGCCTTACGGCGCTGGAATATAACTTACGATAAGATATATTATGTTAACCAAGTAATCCCCTTTGATTTATAGCCCTATGCGATAAACATTATCAATGTTTTATAAATAATGCTTATTTTTCAATCATTATTTACAAATACCAAACACCATTTATAGGTTTTTTTAATTGGCAGGACAGTTCGTTCCCGGAATCAGGCTCCCGCCGGTTTTTTTGGATCCGCAAAGTCAAAAACTTGCCAACTTTTTTGCGATCCAAAGACCGTCAGACCTGGATTTCAGCTAAAACCACCCCTTCCTGAAAATACCATCAGGCAGCCAAAAACGCTAGGCCGCGCAGATCCGAAAAATTGCCAACTTTCAAAAAACCGTTAACCGGGGGTAAGGGCAACCGCCCTGAAACGGCCCCCTGGAGGCCAAAATACCCCCAAAACCACCCCCCCCCGCCCCAAATACCATTAAGACCAGGGCCGGCAGCTGCCGGAAAACAGGCTGAAAATCAGCCAACTTTTAAGGAATTTAAGAATACCATGAAGGACCAAAGAGGGCAAAAAGCTGAAAAACGCCAGGGATTTGGCGTTCCTGAAAATACCATGAAGAGCCCTGGAACGGCCAAAAGGGACCGGCGAAGGGTGAAAAGAGGCGGATCAGTATTTTACGAGGAGGCAAAAAAACACCACGAAGAGCATAGAAACACATACCGGCCCGTGAAGGTTCCTCTTGGTGGTGGGAGAAACCCAGGGAAAGCGGCAAAAACGCGCCCGGAAAAGCCCAGGAGAGGCAAAAAGAAGCCGGCCGCGGCTTAAAACAGCGCGTGGCCGGTTAAAAATAAACCAGGAAGAGGCTTTATCAGCCTTTTCCCCGGTATGAAACGATGATGGCGGGGATTATGAGCAGATAACCGGCCAAAAGACAGGCCGGAGCGGCCACGGACCAGGCATTACTACCCCCCGGATCCGCTTTCTTAAGGAAAAGATAACCGGAAACTATCAGGATAACCGCCGCCGCCCAGAAAAAAGGCGCCAGGGCGCTCTTCTCCCCCTCCCCGGCCGGATCCTCCGCCGGGAAAGACGCCTGCGCCCGGGGCGCGGGACTTTCCGGGGGGCGCTTTAGCGGCTTGCCGCCGTCGCCCTTGCGCTTTCTGGCCATGGCCCGCCCCTCAGGGCTTTGCCTGGCCCTTGAGCCGGGCGGAGAGGCGCTGGCGCGTGAATTCCAGCATGCTTTTATTCACCGGGTTCTGCTCCCCGGCGCTGAGCTCTTCCACGAACTGCAGGCTGCGCTTGTCCCCGACGGCGCCTATAACTTCCAGCGCCTGGTTCTTAAGGCTCAGGTCGGGCGACTTCACGAATTCATAAGCCGTCACCAGCCCGTCGTCCTGGCCCATCTTGGCCAGCGCCAGGGCGGCTTCTACCCGCACGGCGGGGTCTTCCGCGCGGTCCAGGCGCTTCTGTAGTTCTTTAACGGCGGTCTTATCGCCTATGGTGCCAAGGGCGCGCACGGCTTCCAGGCGGGTGTACCTGTCCGGGTCCGCCAGGTGGGCGAATATTTTAGCGGCGGCCTTTTTAGACTGCAGCTGGCCCAGGGACGAGATAGCCACGCGGCGCATGGCGGCGTCGTCCAGCAGGTCTATCAGTTTGTCTTCGGCAGGCGCGTACTTCATGGCGCCCAGTGTATTGGCGGCGGCGTAGCGCACGGCCGCAACGGCGTCTCCCAGCGCTTTTACCAGCGCGGGGCCGGCCGTCATGTCGGCCATGTAGGAAAGCGAACTGGCGGCCTGCTGGCGCACCAGGGGGTCTTTATCCTGAACCAGCATGTCGGCTATCTTCGGCACCGCCGGCCGGTAGACCAGCTGACACAGCCCGTCAAGGGCAGAAGCGCGCACGGCGGCGGCTTCGTCTGAGAGGGCGGCGGTCAGGTACGGCACGGCTTTCTGGTCGCGGCTAGCCCCGAGAAAGTCCGCGCCCTGCCTGCGCACGGACGGGTCTTTGGACTTGAGTTTCGCGGCTGCCTCGTCGAAGACGGACAGCACGGGGGTGCCGGCCGGCTTTGCGGCGGCAGCGGCGGGCCTGGCGGGCTGGGCCGCGGGCTTGGCCGCGGGGGCGGCGGCAGCCTTCTTTACCGCCGGTTTCGCGGCCTTGGGCGCGGTTGTCTGCGCGCCCGCGGGCGCCAGGAGCGCCAGCGCCATAGCCGCGGTTAAAAGCGTGGTTTTAGTGGTTTTCATAATCTGAATTCTAGTATATTCCTCCATATCCGTCAAAACCGGTCAGAACAGCGGGCCCAGGTAGAAATAGAAGATCTTCCCGCCGTCGGACGTGCGCACCGCGTAGTCGAAGCTGAGCACCAGCTGGAAAGCCTGCAGCACGAACGTGTGCACGTTTACGCCCACGCCCACGGAACTGTCCACGGAATCTATCCCGAAACGCTTGAGGTCGGCCGACTTGTCCCAGCCGTAGGCGCAGTCCGCGAAGACTTTAGCGTAGACGGATTTGAAATAAAAATCCGGGAACATATACCACATGTAGTAGTTCAGGTCCTTGAACAGGGGCACGCGCAGTTCCGCGTTGTCCACGGCGAAACCCGGTTTTTCCATGAGGGGTGAGGCCCCGGAAAAGCCCCTGACGCCGCCAAGCCCGCCGAACCCGTAGACGCGCCTGTCGCGGCCGGTGCTGCGTCCGGCGGTGAAATTATTTACGAAAGCCGCCCGCTTGGAGAGCGGGAAATATTTAAGGTATTGCCCCACGTAGGCGTCATACTTCAGGTTGCCGCCGGAAACCTGCGCCGCCTTGGTCCAGGAAACCTCCGTCCGCGAGCCGCGCACCGCGGTCAGGTAAAGCCCGTCCACGGTGTCGCGCACATACGAGGTCTGCAGGGCGCGGGTCCGCATGCGGTCGGTAAAATCTATGTCGGTATACTTGCGGGTCTCGTTCTTGGAAATGACGTAGGCCTGCACGCGGTTGTAGCGGTCGAAGGGCCAGGCCGTGCCGGCCGCGTAGCGCGCATAGCGCTCGTTATACTCCAGGCGGTCCGCGTTCATGGCCCCGTCGTAAGTGACCGCGGTGGCCTGCAGGAACAGCGGCATGCGGTAGCGGGCGTAGGAATAGTTGGTCTGCAGCGTAAGGAAGTTGGAGCCGGAGTTGTAGTTGAGGTACGCGCTGAGGTTGTGGTTGCCCAGCATGTCGGAAGCCTGCCAGTAGTTCATCCAGAACAGCCCGCCCGGCGAAGAGAACATGAACGCCGGGAAGAACAGGTCCGTGGAAGCCTTGAACTTGTAGGGGTTAACCGTGCCGGTGGCCGGGGTTACCGAGAACTGCCCGTCGGGAGGCGGGACGGGCCTGGCGGCCTCGTACAGAAAATTCTCGGGCCGGGCCTCGTGCAGGTGCATATCGCCGCGGCGGAAGGCGGAAAAATATACCGTGCCCCCGGGCGCCGGCGCCGGCGTGAAGACCCCGCCGAAAGTGCGCGTAAGGCGCCGGGAAAGCCCGGACGCCAGGTCCAGCGAGTAAAGGTCGAAGTCGTAACCCGCGTCGGAAACGTAGTAGACCGAAGTCCCGTCCGCCGAGAAGACCGGGTCGTAAACGTTGCCTTCGGGAACCGCCGCTACGCGTGGTTTGCCGCCGCGCGGCAGCAGGCAGAGCCCCCGCACCGGCCCGCTGAAGGAATCCTGCTCGCAGGAATAAGCCAGCGTCGCCCCGTCAGGGGAATACGCGGGAGAGGCTTCGTCTTCTGGCCCGGAGGTAAGCGGCAGCGCTTGCGCGACGGGCAGTTCCCCTCCTTCGGCCAGCCGGTCCACCGACGCCTCGTAAATATCGTTAAACCCCCCGCGCATGCCCACGAACGCAAGTTTTTTTCCGTCCGGGGAAAAAGCCGGCTGCCGCAGTTCGGTAAACCCTTCCACCGAAGCGCGCTTCGTTTTGCCGGAGGCCGGGTCGTAGAGGCACAGGTACTCGCGGTGGTTCTTCTGAGCGCTGAAGGCCAGCCAGCGGCCGTCGGGAGACCAGCCCAGGCTGCGCAGGGGCTTGGTAAAGCGCCCGTAAGGCACGTTCTCCGCGCCGGCGGCCAGGGCGGTGAGGCGGCGTTCCCGGCCGGTGGCAAGGTTGCGCACGCGTATCTCCGGCGGGTGGCCATGGCGGGTGGAAAGGTAGGCCAGCGCCTTCCCGTCGGGGGACGGGGCCGGGCTCATATTGAACTCCGGTATCTTCTCGGAGCCCCGCGTCAGCGCCGGGCCGTAGAGGTCCGGCTCCTGCAGTTTCCGCTCCCGCGCCTCGGCAAGGTACTTCAACTCCGTGTATTCCGCGAATTTTTTCTCAAAAGAAGGCAGGTCGGTGCCTATCAGCGGGTTCAGCACGGAGGTGGCCTCGTAGCGGGTGCGGAAAAGCTCCAGCATTTTACGGGGCTTGTCCGTGCCGTACTGCTCCGCCAGGAACCGTATGGCCTGGGCGCCGGTCTTGTAAGCCAGCGTGGTCTGGTGCGGCTTGAGGTGGCCGAACTGGTTAAGGCGCGACAGCGCGATCATGCCGCCGGAGAGGGCGGCGTCGCGCACGTACATCTTTTCCACGGCGTAGTCCTGCAGCCCGGTCTCGTACTCGGCCATGCCCTCCATCATCCACAGCGGGTAGATGAAGGTCTTAAGGATGCGCGCGCTTTTCCAGAAGCCGTCCAGCAGCACGCTGAACTCCGCCTCGTGGGCGAACTCGTGGTCTATAACGTTCTTCAGCCAGCCTTTGGAACCGTCGGACCAGGCCATGAACCTGTCCTTAAAAGGCTCGGTCAGCCCGCCGATGCCGTCGGAGACGTCGGCGACGCTGGTCTGTTCCATGTCGTTGATAGAACCGTAGAGGAAGAAAGGGATGCGCTTGGTCATCGCCGGGGCCAGGTCGGCCCCCTCGCGCTTATAGGCCGCCTCCAGCACGCCGGAGGCGTACTGCAGCCACGGCTCCGAGCCCGGGTAATAATAGATGTCGAAGCGGGGGGTAGCGTAGACCTTCCACTCGAAATCCTTCACTACGACCTTGTTCTCTTCCAGGGCGGACAAAGGGCCGGCGGCGGCCAGTAAGGCCGCCGTCAGAGCGAGTGTCCTGATAGGTAAAGGGATCCGCATTTAGGCTGACCGCGCCCCCGCGCGTTACTTCTTTTTCTGCTGCGATGCCGCCTTGGCCGCGGCCTTCTCGGCGGCGATACGGGCCTTTTCCGCCGTGGCCGCCCGCGCTTTCTCCGCGGCAACGCGGACTTTCTCGGCCGCGGCGCGCGCCTTTTCGAGCTTGGCGAAGAGGCTGCGCCCCTCGACGTGGTCCGGGTTAACGGTCATGAGCCGCTGCAACAGCGCGTAGGCCCCGTCCGTATCCTTGGTCTTGTTGGCCGCGTCCGCCGCCATCCACAACAATTCAGGCAGGTCCACAAAACCGCCGGAAGCCTCCGCGGCACCAGCGGCGTTCTTCAGCGGCCAGGCCGCTTTGGCGAAATCCTTGAGCTCGTAATTTATGCGCCCCTCGGCGCAATCGGCCAGGAAGGCTCCCGCTCCGCCCTGGGCCCTGAGCCCTGCCAGCGCCGGGGCGTAATCCTGTTTGTTCTTCCAGCGGGCCAGCACCAGGTTCTCCAGCAGCACCGGGTCCTGCCCGGCTTTCAGCAGCGCCTCGTATTCGCGGATGGCGCCGGGAAAGTCACCCGCCGTGTAGGAAAGCTTGGCCAGCAGCATGCGGGCTTCGCGGTCATCGGGGAAATTATTGAGGAAGCGCCGGTATTCCTGCGCGGAGAACTCGTAAAGGCCTACGGCCTGGTACATGACGCCCAGATAGTAGAAGGTGCGCGCGTCGGCCAGGCCCAGCGCGCGGGCGCGCTCCAGGTCCGCTATGGCCTCCACGTAGCGTGGCTGCCCCAACTGGAACTTCAGGCGGCCGGCCTCGGCCAGGGCGCGCATGTCGTCGGGACTTGCGGCCAGCGCCGGCTGCAATTCGGCCAGCCGCCGCTCGGCCTTGGCCGCCTGCATGAACTCGGGCGCCGTCCTGGGAAAGTCTTTCTGGATACCGCCGGTGCGCCCGGTAAAAACGTAGAGCGCCGCCAGCGCGAAGAACAACAGCATGCCGAGCGACGCTCCGTACGAGTGCAGGATCCTGCTGGCCGCGCCCTTTACCGCATGGGCGCGGTGTTCATAACTCACCTTCGTCCTCCGAGTTCTCCATAAGTATCTGACCCAGCGTCAGAGACGGGGAACCCTTGAGGTACTGCGCCATGCGCTTGCGGTCTTCCTGCTCCTCGGCCTTGCGGACGGAGAGGACCAGCCGGAAATTGTCGTGGTTAATGGCCACCACTACGCCGTTGAGCTCCTGCCCTTCCTTGGGCGCGCCCTCGGCGCCATAGTCCTCGGCGGAGACCCAGCCTTCGGTGTGCTCGCCGATCTTCACTACGGCGCCCTCGGCGGCCACGGAAACCACCTTCGCCTTCACGCGTGCGAACCGGGCGAACTTGCGCTTGAGCATGTCCACGGGGTTAGGCATCAGCTGCTTCATGCCGAAAGCTATGCGCTCTTTTTCTTTATCCACGGCCAGGACCTTGCACTTCACGCGCTGGCCGCGCTTGTAGCTCTTCAGGGCCTCGGCCGCGTCCCTCCACGCGAGGTCCTCCAGCTTGACCTGGCCCTCTATGCCCTGGAAACGCACCAGCAGTCCTTCCTCGGTCACCTTGGAGACCACGCCGCGCACCACGCGGCCGGGGGCCACCTCGGTCAGCACCTCGCCGCGGCGCTGCGTCTCGTCCTCCTCCAGCACCTGCCGGCGGGAGACCACCACCTTGCGGTCCTTTTCGTTGAGGTCGGTTATGTAGAACTTGATCTTGGCGTTGAGCGGCAGGTAGTGGCGGTGCGCCCCGCCCAGCTCGGACAGGGACAGGGGCATAAAGCCGCGCATTCCGGAAATGTCCACTATGTAGCCGCCCTTCACTATTTCGGTGACGCGGCCCTTCACGCGCTCCTTGGCCGCGAAGAGCTGCTTGGCGGCGGCCCAGGCGGCGCGTTCGCGGGCGCGGCGGTGGGACAGGATGGTGTAGCGGCCCTCGCCGCCTTTCTTCTCGAGCACGGCCTGTACCTCGTCGCCGGCCACGGGGGGCTTCTCGTCCTGGAATTCGGCCAGCGGGATGGCGCCTTCTTTTTTCTCGCCGATGTCCACCAGCACCAGTTCCGGAGTGACCTGGACCACTTTAACGGTCACCACGTCGCGGGAGTAGATCTTTTCCGAGACCGCGGCTTCCGCCTTCAGCAAGTCGGCCATGGACATCTCATCCGCGGTTCCTTCTGCGGCCGGCTTCGGCGCCTCGTCCTGCTCTTCAATGTGAGGGGTCTCGTTAATTTCCATGGGGCTGCTGCTCCTCTGTTATTGAAAAAATGTCGGTCATCACGTCTTCCGAGAATTTGGCGTACGCGGCTTTCATGTCCCCGTCGGCGGGCGGTTCGAAATACCTGAGGCTACCGTACTTAACAGTTATTTTACCTAATTTTAAGAACTTATCGGTATTGAATAATCGCACCGGCAGCACCGGAGCGCCGGACTTATGGGCCATCAGGGCCACGCCCAGCTTGGGTTTGAGGTCGCGCCCTTTTGCCCGGGTACCTTCGGGGAAGATGGCCAGGCAGCCGCCGTCCTTCAGCGCGGAAACGGCTCCACGCAGCGCCCCCAGGTCCCCGCCTTCGCGTTTACGGTCCACCGGGATCCCCCCCCACCTCAGGAAGAACCAGCCGAAGGGCCAGCGGAAAAGTTCCTTCTTGGTCATGATGTAGGGCAGGCGGACCAGGCCTATGGACGACAGCAGGGCGGGAGGATCAACATTGGAGATATGGTTGGCGGCGATTATAACCGAGCCAGTCCTGGGGATGCGGTCCAGGCCGATCACGCGGATGGAACTGATCAGGCGCAGCGCGGTCCTGAAAAAAAGATAGACCAGCCTCAGCAGCAACGGCCTCGTTTTTTCCGGGGATACAGGCATCTGGTTATTTTGCGGCCGCCGCGAAGAGCCCTACGATGGTCTCCACCACCTCTTCCCTGGAGATCGCGGTGGAATCCAGATAGTGGGCGTCGTCGGCCTTCTTCAGCGGGTTATTCTTACGGCCCGAATCCTGCGCGTCGCGCTTTACTATAAAATCCAGGATCTCGGCGTAATCGGCCGGGAGCCCCTGTTCTTTGAGCTGGCCTACGCGGCGCCGCGCGCGGGCCTCGGGGGAAGCATCGAGGTAGATCTTCAGCTCGGCGTCGGGAAAAACGTTGGAGCCGATGTCGCGCCCTTCCATTACCACCCCGCCGTCGAGGCCGGCCTGGCGCTGCATCTCCTTCATGAAAAGCCTCACGCCGGCCAGCTTGGCGATGGCGGAAGAGGCCCGGCTTACGCGCTCCTCGGAAAGTTCCAGCGCCAGCACGCGCCCGTCCAGCGACACGTCAGCCTCGGGGCCGGCGCCTTTCGGGAAATCCCACCTGAGGGCGCGGGCCAGCTCCACCAGGCGCCCGTCGTCTTCCAGGGAAAGCCCGGCTTCCAGCGCCTTCCAGGCGAGGGCGCGGTACATTTTGCCGGTGCTGACAAAGCGGTAGCCCACCCGGGACGCGACGAGCTTGCCCACGGTGGATTTCCCCACCCCGGCTGGCCCGTCGATAGCTATGACTATGCCTTTCTGGCGCATTATTTCACGAGCGCCGGCTTGTTGGGGAGGTTGTCCTTGTTGTCCATACCCATCTTGCGCAGCGGCCTTACCCACTTGGTGAAATTGGACGGCTTCAGGGAATACTCGTGCACCAGCCTCACGACCTCGCTGATGGGCTGGTAGGTTTCCCAGTTGAGGCGGAGGATACGCACGCCGGCATCTTCCATCTCCTCGATGAATTCGTAATAGTTCTCCTGCAGGCTCTTCAGGTACGAAGGGTCGATGGCCTTCTCCATGTTGCGGCCGCGCGACTTGATGCGGGCGATGGAGGTCTCGACGCGGCAGTCCAGGAAGATCATCAGCTGCGGGAACACCATCTCGCGCAGGACCATGTTGTCGAACAGGTCCAGGTAGGTGTTGTAGTCCATGTCCGAGATGATCTTGTCGGGATGGCGGTTGAGCATGCGGGCGAAAATGGTGTCTTCCCAGATGGTGCGGTCCTGCACCACGCCGCGGATCTTGCCGAGGCTGATGCGGGAAACGAACTCGCGGTGCTGGCGGAAGCGGTGGTTCAAGAGCCAGATCTGCATGATCGTGCCGAACTGCTTCATGTCGCCGTAGAAACTTTCCAGGTACGGGTTGCCGCCCACTTCCTCGAGCACGGGCTCGAAGTTAAGCGCCTTGGCCAGTTCCATGGTGAGCGTGGACTTGCCGACGCCGATTATTCCCGCGATGCCGATATAGCCTTCAGCGAACATAAATACCTTCCTTAAAAAATCTTCCCTCTCCCCGAAATCTGCGGCCCGGTCACTTGGCGCGGCCGGGTTCTATCTCCTGTTCTATGCCTTTGATGGCCAGCAGCACGTCGTCCGGATTGGAGGCCGCCTGCAGGATATCCTCCAGCTTGGCCTGCCCTTCCTTGTGCATCTTCACCAGCGACTGGTTGAAGG
The DNA here is from genome assembly GCA_016234365.1 of Elusimicrobiota bacterium. Lineage (GTDB taxonomy): Bacteria > Elusimicrobiota > Elusimicrobia > Elusimicrobiales > UBA9959 > UBA9959. Next base: position 29,114 of record JACRER010000026.1, read on the forward strand.
TCTGCATGCCGTAAAAGCCGCCCTTCGCGATAGCCTGATTAATGGCGTCTATCGTATTCTCGGAGATCATCTTCTTGACGTGCGGCGTGGCGGTCATGATCTCCACCGCCGGCAGGCGGCCGCCCTTGGTGCAGGGGAGCAGCCGCTGCGAGATGATGCCGCGCAGGCTTTCCGACAGCTGCAGGCGCACCTGGGACTGCTGGTGCGGCGGGAACAGGTCTATTATGCGCGACAGGGTCTGCACGGCGTTCATGGTATGCAGCGTGCCGAAGACCAGGTGGCCGGTTTCGGCGGCCGTGATGGCCGCCTGCGTGGTCTCCAGGTCGCGCATTTCGCCCACCATTATCACGTCGGGGTCCTGGCGCATGGCCGCGCGCAGCGCGTCCACAAAAGAGGTGGTGTCGGAACCGATCTCGCGCTGGCTGATAATGCTCTTCTTCTCGGTAAAAGCGAACTCGATAGGGTCTTCCACGGTGATGATATGAGCGTCCCAGGTCTGGTTCAGGTGTTCTATCATCGCGGCCAGCGTGGAGGTCTTGCCGGAGCCGGTGATGCCGGTCACCAGTATCAGCCCGCGCTCGTTCTGCAGGAGTTTCTTTATCGAATCGGCGGGCAGTTTCAGTTCGTCGAAGGTAGGGATCTTGGCTGGGATGTGGCGGATGGCCACGCCGGTCTTGCCCTTGTGAGTGAAGACGTTGAAGCGGAAGCGCCCCAGTTCCCCGCCGTCGAAGGAAAAGTCCACCTCGTGCTTCTCCTCGAAGATACGCTTGAGGCGCCCGTTCAGCAGCGGCGTTACCATGTCCTCCACTTCCTTCTGGGTCATGTTGGAGGAATTTATCGGGGTGATGTTGCCGTTGATGCGCAGGAAAACGGGCGAGTCGCCGCGGATATGCGTATCCGAGGCTTTATTCTGCACCATCACTTTCAGCAGCAGGTTCAGGTTTATGGCCATATGTGCGGTCCCCGGTTACTTCAGGCGGCGCAGGCCGCTCTGGCGGCGCAGGTAGGCCGGCTTTTCAAGGTCTTCGTTGCGTTCCCCGGAGGAAGCCGGGCCCTCCGAAGGAAAATCGTCTTCCAGGCGGCGCGGCCTGTTGCGGCCCATGCCGCGCAGCCGGGCCAGGTCGCCCGCCAGTTCGCCGCGGCGGGAAGGGAAGCCTGTGGCGATCACGGTTATCTTGATCTCGTCGCCGAGCGTCTCGTCGAAAGCCTGGCCGAACTTCACGAAGACCTCGGGGTTGGCGTGCTTCTTTATATACTCCATCGCCTCGTCGAGCTCTACGATGCGGATGTCGCGGGAACTGGTGAAATTGACCAGGATACCTTTGGCGCCGTCTATCACCGCGCTCTCGAGCATCGGCGAATGCACGGCTTCCTTGGCGGCCTCTATGTGGCGGTCGGGGCCGGAGGCGCGGCCTATGCCTATCAGAGCCTCCCCGGACTTGGTCATGATCTTGCGCACGTCGGCGAAGTCCACGTTGATGGAGCCGCTGCGGGTGATCACGTCGGAAATGCCCTGAATGGCCTGGCGCAGCACGTCGTCGGCCTTGCGGTAGGCGTCGCTGCTGGAGGTGTCGCGGTCCACCACGGAAAGGATGCGGTCGTTGGGGATGACCAGGAGGCAGTCGGTGCTGTTGCGAAGCTCGTGGATGCCGGCCTGCGCCTGGTCGGCGCGGGCTTTCCCCTCGAAGCCGAACGGGCGCGTAACCACGCCTATCACCAGCGCGTTGGGGTTGGTCTCCTTGGCGGTATGGGCCACTACTGGCGCCGCGCCGGTGCCGGTGCCGCCGCCCATGCCCGCCGTCACAAAAATGAGGTCCGCGTCGGCCACGGATTCCTTGATGAGCTCGTAGGACTCCAGCGCGGCGTCCTTGCCCTTGGAGGGATCCCCGCCCACGCCGAGCCCCTTGGTGAGGTTCTCTCCTATCTGGATGCGGTTGGGGGCCTTGCTGCGGCGCAGGTCCTGCGCGTCGGTGTTCACCGCCACAAAATCCACCAGGCGGATATCCGCCTCGACCATGCGGTTGACGGCGTTGCCGCCGCCGCCGCCGACGCCTATCACCTTGATGACGGCTTCGCGGTCCTGGAAATCGTTGCTGTAGCGGATCCTGTTTTCAGACATGGTCGGGCTCAGAAGAGGTCCTTCAGCCAGCGCCAGAGTTTTTTCTCCACGGAACCGCCGCGGGCCGGGCCCTGCACATCGGTGTTCCACGCCTTGAGGTGAGGGTAGCAGACCAGCGCCACGGCGCCCAGGAAAGGCTGCGTCATGTACTCTTCGGGGCACTGCAGCAGTTCCTGCGCCGGCAGCCCCAGGCGGGCCTGGCTGAGGTCCAGCAATTGTTCCGCCGCCTCGGGCATGCCGCGCAGCAGTGCGGCGCCGCCCGTCAGGATGGCCCCGCCGGGCAGTTCGGCGTAGTTGGAGCCCTGCACGGCCTGGTTGATCTTCTCGAAGGTCTCCTCGGCGCGGGGCTGGATGAAGTCCAGCAGTTCCCGCGGCTTCACTTCCTTCTTGGTCCTGGCGTCGAGCTTGGTGATATTGATGACCTTATCGTCCTCGAGCATGTTGGAGAAGACCGCTCCGTACTTCTCCTTTATCTCCTGGGCGGCCGTCATGGTGGTGCCCAGTCCGTAGGCGATGTCGCGGGTGATATGGTCGCCGCCGACGGCTATCTCGCGGGAGAAGTGGATGCTGCCCTCGGAGTAGATGCCTATGGACGTGGTCTGGCCCCCCGCGTCTATCAGGAGGCAGCCCAGGTCTTTCTCCTCTTCGGAAACCACCAGCTCGCCCACGGCGAGCAGCGTGTAAATGGTGTCCACCACGCGGAAGCCGCCCTTGGAAACGGACTTCATGAGGTTATTGATGATGGGGCTGGAGGCGGTGACTATGTGCACGCCCACTTCGAGCAGCGCGCCTTCCATGCCTATGGGGTTGGGCACGCCGCGCTGGCGGTCCAGCGAGAAGCCCTGCGGGATCACGTGCAGGATCTCGCGGTCGGAGGAGAGCGGCACGGTCTTGGCGTTCTCGATCACGCTGGCCACGTCCTCGCCGGTGATCTCCTTGTCGGTGCGGGCGATATTGTAGCCGCCCTTGTTGTCGAAAGCCTGTATGTGGGACCCGCGCACGCCCAGGTAGACCTCTCCCACTACCTCGTTGGCCTTGCTCTCGGCGGCGTCCATCACGTGCTCTATCGCGCGGGCGGTCTCCTCTATATTGACCACCACGCCGCCCTTGAGGCCTTTGCACGGCGCGGAAGCGCCGGCCAGCACGCGGATCTTGTTGTGTTCGTCGTCGCGCTCGGCGATAACGCAGGTCACGCGGCCGGACCCCATGTCCAGCCCGGCTATTATCTCAGATTTTCCCATATGAAGCTCCAGAAATTAAGCGAAATCCGCGTGAAAAGCCCGCGTCAGCCGCCTTTGGCGGCCGGCGAAACGAAGATCTTCCCTTCCTTGAAATACCGCATGTCCACGCGCAGCGCGGCGCCGTTCCTGGCGGCCGCGTCGCGCACGACTTCGTTCAATCTTAATATTTTTAAGCGGGTGAATTCAAACCCGCCCCAAAGCACTACCGTGCCGTCGGCGAGCGTAAGGCGGCAGGCCCAGTCCCGCCCGGGGCAGTCCAGCCCGGCCGGCACGGAATAGAACAACGAGGAGAACTGATTGAGCTCTTTAAGAAAACCGGCCAGTTCAGGCGCCTTCTCCGCCCGCCAGCCGACCGAAGCCGGCACGCGCGGCCCCTGGATCTCAGCAAGGGCCTCAGGCAGGAAGCGGCCTGTAACTCCCAGGTAGGCGGTAGTACCAGCCAGCAGCACCGGGGAAACCAGTTCCTCGGGCACCGCCTTCAGGCTGAGTTTCCCGGTGATGAAATTGCGCGCTACGTCCACGGACAGCAGCCCGGGGTGGCGGTCGCGCAGGTCCTGGGCGAGTTCCGCGCAGCGGGCCGCGGTAAGCGGGAGGTTCAGCGTCCCGGCGGCCAGGCCGCGCGCGTATTCAGCCGCGGCGGGGGCGGGGCAGTCCACTTCGAAAGAGGCGGGCTTGAACGAGAACAGGCGGGACGCGGTGAAATTTTTCGACGCCTTAAAGGCCGCGCCAAAGAACCAGGACGCCGCCAGCAGCCCAAGGGTCGCGCCGGCTACGGCGGCTCCGCGCCGCAGCAGCTGGTTGCGCACCTTGCCGCGGACCCGGACCCTGTAGGTTTTTTTCTGCGCCATTCCGCTTATATTACTAAATTTTAAAGCGGCGGCGGGCGCCGGCACCGCCACCGAGTTGCGCCGCCGCGCATATTTTGTATAATAGACGACAGTTAAGTGAGCGCCCGTAGCTCAGTGGTAGAGCATCCGCCTTTTAAGCGGGTGGCCGCGCGTTCGAATCGCGCCGGGCGCAATAATATTCGGTCCCAGAAAGGGGGAAGTAACATAATGAACAAGAACAGAAAAGGCTTCACGCTGATAGAGCTGCTCGTCGTCGTGCTCATCATCGGCATCCTGGCCTCCATCGCCATCCCGCAGTACTTCAAGGTCGTGGAAAAGGCCCGCGTCTCCGAGGCCATGTCCATCATTTCCAGCGTCAAGTCGGCCGAGGAACGCTTCCTCGCGCGCGGCGGCAGCTATACGCAGGACTTCACCCAGCTCGACATTTCCTACGCCGGGATGACGGCCACCAACCTGTCCTCCAAGTTCTACAGCGCGTCCGCATCGGCCGGCACCTGCACCAGCGGCCCCTGCTACGTGCTGACGCTTACGCGCCACACCAACGCTTCCACCGTGGCGGCCCGTTACGGCAACTATTCGCTTAACGTCAACGTTCCGGAAAAGCCCCAGGTCACCATCGCGGCCTGCCCCGGCGGCGGCGCGAACTGCAACGAGCTGATAGACTAACCGGCTCCCTCCTTAACGGAGAAAAAAGAGCGACCCCGCCAAGGCGGGGCCGCTCTTTTATATTTCAGGGCGACTTCAGTCCTGCCTGATCAGTTCTCCGCTGCCGGCCTCCGTAAGCACGGCCAGCCCGTCCCGGGCCAGCCAGAGCCGGCCATCCTTCCAGGCGAAAGCGGACAACGGATACCCGGCCCGGAGCGTGCGCAGCGAATAAACCCCGTCGGGAGTAAGGGAATCGTCCAGTTTATGCCGGTAGAGCATGCCGGTCGAGGAAACGGCCGTCCAGAGATATTTATCGTCGCGGAAGATCTGGTCCGGCTTCTCCGGCAGGCGGAAAGCCACCGTGGGGGTCAGTTCAGAATCGGCCCGGCGCAGGATGGCGTTGCCGTCCGCGTCGCAGGTCCACAGGTATTCCCCGTCATAGAACATAGCGGAGACCTTGCCCGGCATAGGGAAGGTCTTGAGCAGCGGCAGGCCTTCCTTTATAGCGCGGGCCTCTATGACCTTGCGCCACGAGTCGGCCACGTAAAGCGTATCGCCGGCCACGGCCAGGCCGCTGATGTGCGTCTTCTCCAGGGGGAAAGATGTTTCCGCCTTCAGACCTTCCGGGGTAACGGCGTAGATATATACGGCGCGGGCCAGCCAGTCCCCGGCCACCAGTTTATCCCCCCGCCAGAGCATGGAGGAAACGTTCGCCGCTACGCCGGGATACTCGCGGTAATAGGAAGCCTTCCCGGCCCTCAGGTACGCGTACCCCAGCGCTCCGGCCAGCAGCGCGGCCAGGGCCAGGGCGGGCGCCCAGGCCAGGCTGAACCGACGCGCCCTCGCCGGCTCGGCGGCGGAGCGCCGCTGCTGCGCGGGGAAGCGCACGGGCTCCGGGCGCGGAGTCTCGCGCAGCGGCACCTCGTACGAACGCTTCTGCGGCATTTCCGCGTGCGCGAACTTTTTTACGGTCTCTACCAGTTGCGAATTCTCGAAAGGCTTCTGCAGGTACTCGCTGGCCCCGAGTTTCATCACGTCCACCGCGGACTGGATGTGGCCGTACCCGGTTATCATCACCACCGGCACGCTCTCGTCCATCTTCTTGAGCGCCTCGAGCACCTCTATCCCGTCCATGCCGGGCAGGCGCATATCCAGCAACACCAGGTCCGGCCTGTCGGCGCGGGCAAGTTCCAGCGCGGCGGGGCCGTCCCCGGCTTCCTGGATCTCGTAGCCGCGGAGCTTGAGGACATTGCGCACCGCCAGGCGCATATCCGGTTCGTCGTCAACTATAAGGATGCGTGACATAGGATTCAGACCTCTGGCAGCGTCAGCACGGCCCGCGCTCCCGCGCCGGGTTCTCCGTAAAGTTCAAGGTTGCCGCCGTGCGCCCTGGCGATGTTGCGGGCCAGAGTGAGCCCCAGGCCCATCTTGCCGGGGCGCGTGGTGAAGAACGGGTGAAAAACGGCCGTGAGATTTTTCTTCTCTATGCCCTCGCCCGTATCCCGGATCTCCAGGCGCTGCCTGCCCGAGGCGGAGGAGATCCTGGCTACAAGGTCCCCGCCGTGCGGCATGGCTTCCGAGGCGTTGAGCAGCAGTTGTTCTATGGCCGCCGCCAGGCGCACCCTGTCCACGCCGATGGCCGGCACTTCGCCCTCGGTCTCCACCCTGGCGGACATCTTCCCGATCCGGCCGGAAACCCTCAGGGCCTCCAAGGTTTCGGAAACTATGGCGGCCAGCCGCTCGGGCGAGCGCTGCGGAATTACCGGGCGCGAGAAATTCATGATGGTATCTATCTTCTTCTGCAGCGCCACGATATTACGCACTATCACGCGCAGGGAATCGCCTACGCCTTCGGCCTCCGGAGAATCGGAACAGAATTCCGCGTGGCTGCGTATGATGCTTATGGAATTGGCTATCTGGTGGGCCACGCCGGCCACAAGCTCCTCGAACTCGGGCATGTAGCCCGGGCTGCCCGCGGCGGGGCCGCGCTTCTTGAGTTCCTCAAAATCGTCGTCCAGGCGCTTCATCCTGGAGTTCAGCTCGGCGAGCATCTTCTCCTTGATCAGCAGCTTCTCCTCGGACTCGCGCAGCATCGCGCGGTAGGGTTTGCCGCGAAGTTCCTCGCGCAGCTTGCCTTCGCTCTCTTCCAGCTCGGATCTTTCGGCCTTTACTTTGGCCAGTTCCTGGGCGAGGTCCTGCAGGCGTTTTTCTTTTTCGGCCAGCTGCTTATCGGCGTCGGAGGCCTTCTGGCCGGAGTCTTTGGCGGTCTTCCTGCGGACGAGGTCCAGGAAGCCGTTCTTTTCATTCTTAATGGCTTCGGTCTCCTCTTTAAGCGCCATCTCCTCGGAGAGCAGGCTGGAGATCAGGGAATCCTGCTCCACTATACGCGCCTGCGCCTGACCGATCATCTCGTCCTCGGCCGCTATCTCCGCCGCGTATTTTTTGCCCAGCGTGACGCGGCTCTTGCGCAGCAGCTCGCATTCCTTCTCTATGGAGCCCAGGGAACCACGGGCCTCTTCCAGTTCGAATTCCTTTTTCTTGAGCAGCGCGTCCGCGTTGTGCATCCGCTCGGAAAGTTTTGCGTAGCGCTCGCGCTCCGTGGCCGCGGCGCCCGCGGCCTCGTTCTCCATGGCGTGCAGGCGCGTGGCCAGGGCCTCCGCCTCCGCCTTCAGGGAAGCCTTGTCCATGGCCCCGGATTCGGCCGAGAGCAGCAGTTCGTCGTATTTTTTCAGGAGCTCGGTGTATTTCGCCCCCTGTTCCTCGAGGGCGGCTATCAGGCTGGCCGACTCGCCATCCCTGGCCCGCGATTCCTGCGAGGCCAGCGAAGCGGCGGTGGACTCCGCCTTGCGGGTGGCGGCGCGCAGCCTCTCGCACTCCGCCTCGAGCGTCTTTATCCTGCCTTCCGAAATATCCTTTTCATTGTCCGCCTCGCGGATCTTGGCGGCGGCGTTGTGCAGCTGCGCGGAGGCCAGTTTCCACTTTTCCTCCGCTTCCTGCACTTCCCTGCGCAGCGAATCTTCACGGCCTTTCAGCGAGGCGTTCTCCTCGTCCTTTTTGCGCAGCGCGGCCTTGGCGTCGCCCAGTTCCGCCTGCAGCTTGCGGAAACGGTCCAGGCTCTCGGCTGAATTCTGCGCGAGAGAGTCTTCCAGTTCCTGCACGCGCGCGGCGAGGGAAGCGGCTATCTCCTTGCCCAGCTCCTCGCTGCCGCGGCCGCGCCCGGAGCGCAGGGTCTCGGCCTCAGCCACCAGCTCCCGGATCTTGGCGCCCGCGGATTTGAGGAGCGCCTCTTTTTCTTCCAGCAAATTCCTGGTCTCGGAGAGGACGCGCTCCTTGTGCGCGACTTCCTCCAGGGCCTCGTCTATCCTGGCGCTGGCGGCGGCCAGAGAACGTTCCAGCCCCCCCGCCTTCTCGGCCTGTTCGCGCAGCTCCTTCTTTAGCAGCTCTATCTTGAGCAGGAACCCTTCTTCCGCGCGCGCCGCGTCGCGGACGGCCTGGCCGGAGCGCATTTCCAGGGATTCATGCTCCTTCTGGAACTTGCGCAACTGGTCTTCTTTTTCCCGGAGGGCGGCGCGCTCGGAGGCGAGCTCGGCCTTGAGCTCCTCCATGGCGCGCCAGATCTTCTCGGACTCGGCCTCCTTGTCCTTTACGGCCGACCTGGAACTCTTTATGAAAAGGTCTTTTTCCGAAGAGCGCGCCTTTTCCTCGTCGAGCAGGCGCGACACCGACTCCAACTTGGCCCCCAGCGCGTCGCGCTCGGACAGCAGGTCGGCGGACTTGGAGATCTCGGAGATAAGCGCGGATTTAGACGCCTTCAGCGCGGCGGTAAGCGTGGCCTCCTGCGTGGAGAGCCTGGCGGAGGCCGCCTCGGCCTGCGCGCGGGCCGCGTCCAGCTGGGACTGCAGGTCGCCTATACGGACGGAATAGCCCTCCTCGCGGCCTTTCAGGTCCGCGAGGAAGCCGTCGAGCTCCGAGTTGAGCCCTTCCAGCTCGCTGAGGTGGCTTACGTGTTCTTCCATAACTTCATTTTTTCTTTAAGCTGGTCCACGAGCTGCCGGGTCTTCTCGAACTCTTCGGTCTTGCGGGCGGCTTCGGCCACGGCCTCCTCGGCCCTCACCTCGGCCAGCGCGCGCTGGTTCTTCTCTTCCTCTATATAGCCGCGCAGGCGTTCCTCGCTGCGGGCCAGCGTGTCGCTCTTCGAGCGCAGCTGGGACAGAGAAACTTCCTTGGTGTTCAGCTCGTCCTTGAGTTCGGCTATCTGCTTGGCGCGCTCGTTCTCCAGCGCGGTCTTTTCCTCTTCCTTGCGGGAGATCTCTATGCGCCAGAACTCGCACTCGCGCTTCATCTGCTCGAGCTGCTTGTCCTTGGCCGCGCGCTGCTCCTCGGAGAGGCGCAGTTTCTGCATGGCGTCCGTATATTTCCGGTCGCCCTCCTGCAGTTCGGACTCGAAGGTGCTCTTGTAGTCGGCGTGTTCGGAGCGGACGTCGCGCAGTTCCTTCTCCTTGGAAGCGATCCTGGCGGACAGCCCGGCGGTCTCCGTCTGCAGCGAGGCTATCATAGCCTGGCGGTCCTCGGAGATCTTCTGGATATGTTCGAAGCGGGCCACGGTGTCGGACACCTTGCCGCGCAGGTCCTCGAGGGTCTTGCGGTAGGTCTCCTCCTGGTCCTGGCGCATCTTGACCGCGGACTCGCGCTCGGCGGCGGCGCGGGCGAGCAGTTCCTTGGTGCGCAGCAGTTCGGCCTCGCGGGCGGCGAATTCCTCGTCCATCGAGCGTTCTTTCTCGGCGTAGAGGCGCTGCAGGCGCTCGCGCTCGTGCAGGATGAACTCCTCGCGCTCTATCCGGGAGGATTCAACGGCGCGGGTGAGTTCCTGCACCTTGATCTCGCGGGCCTTCAGGGCTTCTTCGTAGGCGGAGCCCTTGTCCTGGAACACGGAGGTGAGGCGGGCGCGCTCTTCGGCCACGGCGGCCTTCAGGTCCTCGCCGGCCTTCTGGCGGGCCATCTTAAGTTCCTCGCCGGCCTTCTGCAGCAGCAGGCGCAGTTCGCCCAGCTCCTCGTCCTTGCGGTTGAGTTCGGTATTGAACTCCAGGGCGCGGCCCTCCAGTTCGGAGGCGGAGCGCTGTTTCTCGGAGGAGACGCGTTTCTCCCACTGCATGGCTTCCTCTGAAAGTTTGCGGTCAGCCTCGGCCTTCAGGCGCTCGCGCAGCGCGGCCTGCTCGGCCAGCGCGCGGTCTTCGGCCACTTCCAGCTCGCGGCGCAGCGCGGCGAGCTGCTCCTTTACCACGCCCTTGTCCTTGGCCAGTTCTTCGGACTCGCGGCGCAGGTGGGAGATCTCCTCCAACTTCAGGCGCAGGCTGTCCTCGTAGATCCGCCCGGCGGTCTCTATCTCGGTGCGCAGCGTGGCGGTCTGCTTCTCCATCTCCACTTTAAGGCGCACGTCGTATTCGGAACGGAGCTGCTTTTCGCGGAAAGAGAATTCCTCCAGTTTGACGTTGTACTGGTTCTGGGTCTGCTCCACCTTGTGGGAGAACATGTCGCGCTCGGCCTGGAGCGTTTTTATGGTCTCCTCGAAAGTGCGCAGGTTGCGCTGCAGGTAATCTATCTCGTCCTGGCGCTTGCCCATGTCCTCGCGGTAATTGCGCTCGGCTTCCTGCAGTTTCTCGGCAAAGCGGTTGCGTTCGTGCTCCACGGCGATCTTGAGCCGTTTGGGGATCTCTACTTCCATCTCCTTGTAGCGGTTCTTCTCCGTCTCCAGGGCCTCGCCCAGTTTCAGCAGGCGCGTCTCGTAATCCGAGCCCTGGTTCTTCTTCTCGCTCTCCAGCGTGCGGATCACGCCTTCGAGGCTGCCGATGGCGTCCTTATAGCGGTTCAGGTCCTCGTCGCGGCGGCGCACGGCCTCGGGCAGGTCGGTCAGCTGCTTTTCCAGCAGGGAGACCTTCACCTTGTAATCGTCTATCTCCTGGTTCTTGTCCAGGACCTTCTTGTCTATCTCCAGCTCCTTCTGCTTGAGGGCGCGCTCGCGGTCGTCGGTCTCTTTCTGCCAGCTGTCCTTGGCCCACTTCAGCACGGCCTCCTGCTTGCGCAGCTCCTCCATGGTTACGCGCTCGCGCTTCTCCAGTTCGTCCACCTTGTTCTGGTAGGTCTGCTCCACGGAGGCCTTATGGGAGGCCAGCTCGTCGGTCAGACGCTTCTTTTCCGCCTCCAGGCGGCCTCCGTAGACCTTTTCAAATTCCTGCTGCTTGGCCATCTGTTCCTGGCGCAGCTGCCACAGTTCCCCCTCCACCTGCGCCCAGCGGCCGCGCAGTTCCTCGGACTTTTTCTGGTAGTCCTCCTGCTGCTTCAGTTCCTTCTGCTTGAGCAGCTCCTCGCTTTTGGAGATCTTATCCTCCAGTTCCTTCTCGCGCTCGGTAAGGCGCTCCAGCCGCGCGCGGAACTGGTACTCCAGGGAATCCTGGCGGGACTTCATCTCCTCTTCGTGCACGCGGGTGCCGCGCTCCAGTTCGGCGTTCTTGGCCTTGAGCTGGTTCTCTAGGAAAGTGACCTGGCTGGATTTCTCCTGCAGGTTCTGCCTGGTCTTAAGGTCCTCTTCGTGGTAGGAGCGGAGTTTGTCGAGCGCCCAGCGCAGGGCCAGGCGGGCGGTCTCAACGTCGTTGATCGCCTGCTCGTTAAGTGAGGATTCGTCGAATTTCTCGTTCATAATCTTTATCGCGGCCTCGCCGCGCCTCTATGGCCGCCTCAGGGCAGCACCAGCACCTGGCCGGCCTTCACCTCGCCGCCGCGTCCCACCGCGCCGGTATTGGCCCTGTAGATCTCGGGCCAGCGCTCGGGGTCGCCGTAAACGGACGCCGCGATGCTTTCCAGCGTGTCGCCGTCCTTCACCACGTAGGTCCGGCGGGCGCCCGGCTGCGGGGCCTTGGGCTGCGCCGGTTTCGCGGCGGGCTTGGCCTTGAGCGTCTCCATCTCGGAGCGCGACTTCTCCAGTTCGGTCTTCAGGTTTTCCAGCTGTTTGGCGATATCCGGCTGCGCGGCGGGAGCGGCGGAGCCGTGCCCGGACTCGTCTAGTTTCTGCTGCAGCGCTTTTATCTGCTCTTCCTGCAGGGAGGCTTTCTCCTGGACCTTGCGCATCTCTATGGCGTCCAGGTCGGCCTCCGCGCCGAAGCGGAAGGAAAAAGCGAGGCGGTGCGAGCCCATGGTGCCGGAAATGCCGCCCAGCGGCAGGCTGAAAGAGTAATCGAACTGCGCCAGGCCGAAGCGGCCCCCGACGCCCAGGTTCAGGTTGCGGCGGGAATCGTTGCCGGCGGACAGCCCCATGCGCAGCGCGTAGCGGCGCTGGAAAGAGTACTCCGCTCCGGCGGAAACGGTATAGTCGGAGCCGGCGAAAGAGGCGTCCAGCCCCAGCAGGCTGGTGCGCAGCGCGTACGAGGCGCCGGCGCGGATCTCCACCGGCAGTTTATCCGGGGAAGCCAGGCCCATATCCGGCTTGTTGATATTTTTTACGGCCAGGCCCAAAGCATAGGCCGGGCGGGGGCGGTAGAAAAAACCCAGGTCCGCGCCGAAGCCGGACTTGGTGTAGCCGCCGCTGAAAACGGGGTCCACGGCGGTGTAGCTGTCGGACACATAGCCGCGGCGCAGGTATTTAAGCGTGACGCCGGTGCCGAGGCCGCGGTACACGGAGGTGGCGTAGCTGACGGCGAAAGTGGTTTCGGAATAGGCTTCGCTCAGGCGGGTGTCGTTCCACGCGAACCCGGCGGAACCCTGCAGGTAGCGCTTTACGGGCCCGGCGAAACCAAAATATCCCTGTCCGATCTTGGACTCGTCGGTAAGGCCGGAATAGAGCCGCCCGTAAGCCGCCGTCAGCTCGGGCGACTGCGTCTCCACCAGCGAAGCGGGATTGGAGCAAACGGCCTCGGCGCCGCCGGGTACGGCCGTAAAAGCGCCGCCCATGGCGGTGGCCCTGGCCCCGCACGCCGAATCATTGAACAAAGCGTAGCTCCTCATAGCCATAAATGACATAACGGAAAGCAGCACCGCGAGCGCTTTTGCCACAGTTACAATTCTACCTTCCGCCTGTTTCATAAATATTACCTAATAGTTATGCCGTTGGGCACAAAAATCACTTCGCCAGGACCATGGTGCCGTTATAGTACTTGTCGCCGGCCTTGAACTGGTAGATATAGATGCCGGCCGGCGCCGTCTGGCCGGAACGCCTGCCGTCCCATTCCAGCGAAGCCTCGGAGTTGTAGCTGCCGGGCCTCAGGGAGGCTATCTCCGCGCCGGACATGTCGTACACCTTGGCGCCGGAGATCTCCAGCCCTTCGGGGTTCTCATAGAGAATATTGAATTCATCCCAGATCCCGTCGCCGTTAGGCGTAAAGATCTTGCGCGGGACGGTCTGGGTTATGCGGAAACCCTGCGGCCGCACCACGCGCTTTACCTTGAAGACGCCGGTCTTGCGCGTAAGCACGGTCACGGTGCCGGTAACCGGGTCCACCGAGCCGCCTATGCGCACGTCCTCGACGCCGTTGAAGTAGTAAACGGCGTAGTCGTAGGCCGAGTAGGAGGCTTCGGGCCGCGCGCCGCTTATGGTGACGGCTCCGGAGCGGGACAACGGCATGGTCAGCGTCACGTCGGCCGGGAAGTCCCTGCCCACCTTTTCGTCGCCGGCGGAGGTAAGGTAATAGAGCTTATAGGCGGTCATGGTGAGGCCGCTCTCGTACTGGGCCTGGTGCGCCAGCCTGGGTGACAGGCCTTCCGCCCCGAGCTGCGCGCCTATCTCCTGGCTGATGTCCGCGGCGGCGCGGCCGTCGTCGGCGGGCACGCGGGCCTGGTCCCCGGAGTTCTTTAGCCAGACCGACGGGTCGCTCTTGAGGTTGTAGCGGTCCACGGCTTTCACGAAATACCACAGGTCCCCGGAGGTGACCTCGGTATAACTGAAGGTAGCGCTGGACGGCGAAGCCACCAGGGACGGCGTGCCGGACAGCGAAGTGCTGCGGTACACCTCGTAGCGCTTTATGCTGGTGGTGCCGCCGTACACGTCGTAAAGGATCCTGTTCCACGAGATGGTGAACGAAGTTCCGGAGATGGTGGCGGTGGCTATGGGCGTGGCCGGGCGGGCCACGTTGAGCGTGAGCGCCAGCTCGCCGAGGTCGGAGAAGCTGGTCAACACCGGAGTGGCGTTGCGCGCCCTGCCGCGGGCGTAATAGGTCATGTTCGTGTCCAGCCCGGAAAAAGCCGCGGAAGACGTCGTTATCCAACCGGAATCATGCAGATAAGAGAAATCAGGGTAGCTCGAGATCTGAATATCGTATTCCGTGCCGGCCGCGTTGTTGCCGGTATAGTCCACGGTAAACCCGTCGCTGCTCATGTCCGAGAAGCCGGCCGGTGTGGGCGGGTAAGCCATGGTGACAATGGTGGCAAGGTTGCCGAGGCCGCTGTACACCGTCACGTCGTCGCCCAGGTAGACGCGGGCGTAGTACGCCACGTTGCCCGGCAGGCCGGACAGGCCGTAGTATTCGGCCAGGCCGGCGGCGGAGGTGGTGGTGATCTGCGCCATGTAGGTGGCGCTGGAGAAGGCATGGGCCGGGTTGGTGGAATAATCTATGCGGATCACGCCGGGGCTGAAAGCGCCGGAAGAGCCATCGTCGCCGGTCATGTTCCACTGCATGGTAATGGCCCCGCCGGTAGAGGTTTGCAGCGTAAGGGAAAGCACAGGGTCCGGGGCCGTGGCCTGCGTATAAAAAGAAGCCGTGGAGGAAATACGGCCATAAATTCCGGCGGAATCGCGTACGCGCAGCGCGGTGTAGTACTGCGGGCCGGGCACCAGGTGCGAATAAGTGCTTATGTGCACCGTGCCGGTGCTGAGCGCGGCCACGGTAAGCGAGGAGAGTATGCTTTCGTAATTGGCGTAGGTCACCGGGAAAGTGGCTATCTTCACCACCACGTTGGCGGCCTGGCCGCGCAGGCCGTCACGCCCCACGGCGGTCCAGCCTACGCGGACCTGGCCTTCGCCCACGGGCTGCGTGGTGGCCACAAGGTCGTAGGGCACGCCGGGGCTGTGGCTGTTGGATGCGTGGCCGGACAACATCTTGTTGGATCCGGCCGTCATCTGAACGCCGGAGGTTTCCCCCACCACCGACTCAAGTATCTTGGCCGTGGAACTGGATATCCCCAGGCCGCCGGTGACCGCGCTGGTCTCCGGCCGCCCGATGAGCGCGAAAGCGGGCGCCGCGCCGTACAACACGGCGGCCGCGACCGCTATCAACGATATCCCTCTCCTTATATAGGCCATAAGAACTACCAGGTAGTCAGCACATCCATGGCTATAGCCGCGTAGCCGCCGATAGTGGTGCTAGTGGAGACGCTCAGCATATGGGCCGTAGTGTCATAACAGAACTGGCCCTCGGCCGCGGGGGTAAGCGAGTCGCAGTTGGCGTTGGAGAATAGCGAGACCGTTTCGGGAATGGTGCCGGTCAGTTTGGAAGCCGCCATGCCGTTGATCTTGGCGTCGGTCACGGCGCCGTCCGCCACAGCGTTGGTATAAACCCCGCCCACGGCGATGGAGGAAGCCACCACCTGCGCGCCCAGCCAGCCCACGCCCACGTTCGTGGCGGGGACGGAGGAGGCCACAACGGAGGCGCCCAGCGTGCCGGCGGCTATCCGGTCGGCCACTATGCTGCCCACTCCGGTTATCTTGGAGCCGGCCACGTCGTTAACCTTGGCGTCAGTAATGGCGGCGTCGGCTATAGCGTTAGAGTAGACGCCGTTCACCGCTATCGAAGAAGCCACAACCTGCGCGCCCAGTTTGCCCACACCAATGTTGGCCGCGGGCACGGAGGAGGCTACAACGGTGGCGCCCAGGACGCCCTGCCCGACGTTGACCGCGGGCACGGAAGAAGCTACTACCAGCGCGCCCAGCGTACCAGCCGAGATATTGGCAGCCGTAAGGCTGGTCAGCGAGGCGCCGCTTACCGCGGGCAGCGCGCCGGAAAGTTTGGAAGAAGACATGCCGACTATAGAATTATCCTGCACGGAGTTGACGGCTATGGAGGAGGCCACCACTCCGGCGCCCAGCTTGCCGGGGCCCACATTGCCGGCCGGGGCGGAGGAAACCACCACCAGCGAACTCAACACGCCCACGCCTATGTTGCCGGCGGGTACAGAAGAGGCCACCACGGTGGCGCCCAGAATGCCCTGCCCGACGTTAGCCGCGGGGACGGAAGACGCCACGACAAGAGCTCCCAGCGTGCCGGCGGAGACGTTCCCGGCCGCGACCGCGGAGGCGGTCACACCTGTAAGGGACGCGCCGCTGATAGCCGGCAGCGCGCCGCTAAGCTTGGAGGATGACATTCCAACTATGGCCCCGTCATTTACAGAGTTGACAGCCACTGAAGACGCCAGCACCAGCGCTCCCAGTGTTCCGGCAGAGACGTTAGCGGCCGCGATCGCTGAGGCGGTCACGCCGGTGAGGGAAGCGCCGCTGATAGCCGGCAACGCGCCGCTAAGCTTTGAGGATGACATTCCCACTATAGAATTGTCCGTCACGGCGTTCACGGCGATGGAGGACGCCACAACCTGCGCGCCCAGCCAGCCCACGCCCACGTTCGTGGCGGGCATGGAGGAAGCAACGACCGCCGCGCCCAGCGTGCCGGCGGAGATGTTGGCCGCCGTCAGGCCGGTCAGCGAGGCGCCGCTCACGGCCGGCAGCGCGCCCGAGAGTTTGGAGGACGACATGCCGACGATAGCGTTGTCCTGCACCGAGTTCACCGCTATGGAGGAAGCCACAACCTGCGCGCCCAGCCAGCCCACGCCCACGTTGGCGGCGGGCACGGAAGAAGCCACAACGGTAGCGCCCAGCGTACCGGCACCTATGCTGGTGGCGGTGATGGCGCCGGCGGCTATGGCGCCGGAATACACGCTGTTAACGGCCAGGGAGGAGGCCACAACCTGCGCGCCCAGCTTGCCCACGCCGATATTTGCGGCGGGCACGGAGGATGCAACTACAGAGGTGCCCAGCGTGCCGGCGGAGATATTGGCCGCGGTCAGGCTAGTCAGGCTGGCGCCGCTCAGGTTGGCGATGTAAGTGGCGCTCAGGGCGGGGATCTTGCCGGTGGTGTCCACTATGTCCACGTTACCGGAGCCGGCCGTGATGCCCCCCGATACTTTGAGCGCGTCAGCCGCCGTGCTGGTCATGCTGACCTTATCGGTGGGCGCCACCAGGGAAACAGTACCGGTACCGCCGCCGCTCCAAGGGCTGGCTCCGCCGGCCGCCAGAGCCGTCCAGCCGGCCCCGTTGGAATAATGGAGCAGGCCATCGCCGCTGTCGTAATAAACCGCGCCCATGCCAAAGTTAGTGGGCGGGTTGCCGGCAAAGACGCCGAGTTTTAGCTGCGAGGCAGCGACCACCACGTTGGTGGAGAAGGTTATGGGGCCGTTGCCGGCGGAACCGAAGTTGATGGCGTTGGCGATGGCCGAGGTAACCGTGCTCAGGTCTATCTTGGCGGTAGCCAGGCTGGCTATCCAGGACGGATTGGTATAGGAACCATTATTATATACCGCCGTGGACAGCGCCGCGTTAACCGGCGACAGGCCGGCGTTGATAGCGGCGGTCACCGTGCTCAGGCTTATCTTGGAGGTAGCCAGGCTGGCTATCCATGAAGGGTCGGTATAGGAACCATTATTATATACCGCCGTGGACAGCGCCGCGTTAACAGGCGACAGGCCCGCGTTTATAGCCGCGGTCACCGTGCTCAGGCTTATCTTGGAGGTGGCCAGGCTGGCTATCCACGAGGGGTCGGTATAGGAACCATTATTATATACCGCCGTGGACAGCGCCGCGTTAACCGGCGACAGGCCGGCGTTTATA
>JACRER010000027.1 GCA_016234365.1 Elusimicrobiota bacterium
CATAAACTCTAACGAGACCTGGCTGTCGGTCTCCAACCTGTACCCGTCCTCCTGGACATACTCCAGCGGCTTGCTGACCTTCGTGGATAAGCGGCATTACGTCGTGAAGTCGTCCGCCACTGATTCCAGCGGCAACGTGCAGAATATCCTGGGCCAGTCCAGGTTCCTGTTCGACACCACCGAGCCGCAGTCCTCCGTAGTGAGCCCGGTGAACACGGCCGTTTACAACGACAACAAGGTGGTGCTAGGCAACGCCTCCGACAGCGGTTTCACTACGGCCATCAACGGCACCGGCGCCGGCGTTTATCCCACCCTGCCATGGCATTCCGGCAAAGTGGAGACGCTGGTGTTCCGCGATACCTCCCCGTTCCTGGTCTCCAACGGGCCCATCATCTACGGCGCGTGGGACAACTCCGGCTACTTCTGGAACGGCTCCACCTGGGCGGCGGCCTCCGCCGGTCCCGTGTGGGTGAACGCGCAGTTTACCGACGCCCTGGGCAACTGGCAGTATTCCGGCCTGGTCTGCCCGGACCCCAACCCGACCGGCGTCCCCTGCTGGGTACGCGGCGACCCGTACGTCTCCTGGTCGCGCGTTACCGACAACGCCAATACCACCGAGACCATTATAGACCAGGGGCCCAAGTTCTACATCGCCGCCCCGGCCCAGAGCTTC
The DNA here is from genome assembly GCA_016234365.1 of Elusimicrobiota bacterium. Taxonomy (GTDB): domain Bacteria; phylum Elusimicrobiota; class Elusimicrobia; order Elusimicrobiales; family UBA9959; genus UBA9959. The sequence continues at coordinate 674 of JACRER010000027.1, forward strand.
CTGGTGACCATAGCGGTGAACCCGGTGACCGCCGGCTCCGACGTGAACATGACGGTGGAGGCGAAGGACGGTCCTAACGGCACCGGCAACACCGCCTCCGCTTACCAGGGCACCATAAACTTCTACGCGGACGGCGTGCCCGGCGGCCCCGAGGTGATGGATAATAACGCCGTCATGGACGACTATAACGGCCTGCCGCAGCAGTACACCTTCCTGCCCGGCGACATCGGGAAGAAGACCTTCCAGATAAGGCTGCGCAAGGCCGGCACCCGCGTGGTGCGCGCCGAAGACAAGGATAACCCGGCCATCTTCGGCACAAATAACGAGACGGTGAACCCGACCACCCCCGACCGCGTGCAGGTGATAGCCGACTTCGACCCCGCCGGCCAGCTGCCCATGGCCGGCCGCATGGATAGCGGCGTGGAAGGCAGCACCGGCACGCCGCGCACCAAGCCGGCCGGTTCCAGCGTGCCGTTCCTGCTGCAGGTGACCGACAGGTACTGGAACCTGGTGGTTTCCTCGGCGGCTAACGTTCATATAACGGATACCGATCCCAACAATACCACCACGTCGCCGGACGGCTTTGCGGTGTTCGTGGGCTCCACCACCATCTACCGCACCTTCGTGTCGGCCGACCCGGCGGGCTGGGGCGTTACGGCCACCGGCCAGGGCCTGTTCACCAACCCGCGCAACCCGTCCACCAACGTGCCCGTGATAGCGCAGACGGCGGACCGCCTGCTGATAATGCTGCCGGGCGAGCAGCGCGTGCAGGGCAAGTTCGACGTGGCGCCTTACGGCAAGCAGAATCTGCCGGCGGACTGGGTGGCGGGTGTTTCCACCTCGGTGGTGGTTTACGGCGTGGACCCCTTCTATAACACCGACATTTCGGCCGCTTTCCAGGTTTCGGCCTACCTGACCACGGACCCCTACGATATCGGCCCGGCCTCGCAGAACCTGGTGGCCGGGGCCACTACGTTCAGTTTTGTGCCGGTGGTGGCCTCCACGCACACCCTTAAGGCGGAGAGTTCCTCGCTGCCCCCTGCCACCTCGGCCTACTTCACGCCCAACCCCGTAAAGGTCTGGTGGAACCGCCCGGCAAAACTGCACCTGGTGCCCGCCGGCATGGCGCTGGACCAGGGCAAACCGCCCTACACCGCCAACCCGTCCCTCGGCGGCAGGTCAGGCGGCGCTTCCGCGCTGCAGGCCGGCGCTACCACCACCATGAGCGTTTACCTGGTGGACGATTACTATAACGTGGTCAAAGGCACTACTCCGTACCTGGCCGTGTCGTCCAATACCCCGGTCATCCAGGTGGACTTCCTTAACGACCCGTATATCCAGAGCCGCGGCATGCACCCGAGCCCGTACCAGAAGAGTTTGATCGCCGGGGCCACCACGTTCACCGTGATCCCCGTCACGCGCAACCAGTCCACGGGCCTGTCGGTGCAGGTGGCGGATACCGGCCTGTTCTTCGGTACCAGGTACAGCACGGACACGGTTTCCGGCCTGGTGGTTAACCCGGCCCAGGCCGTGAGCATGCTGCTGCTGGTCCCCACCGAAGTGGCCGCCGAAGGCGCGGTGGGGGGGAAGACCGGCACCGCCGGGCCGCTTACCGCCGGCACCACCTATACCCTCACCATCCGCGCCGTGGACACGTACGGCAACCAGACCTCCGACGGCCGCATGGTGCGCGTGATCTCCAACGATATTTACGCGGTGCACCCGCCCGCGCAGCCCATGGCAGGCGGCATCGCCATCATCAACGGGTTCGTGCCGAGCGCGGCCACCAACAACATGGTGATCAGCGCCATCGACGACGACAGCGTGACGCCGCGGCTCTCCACCAGCACCGACGCCGGCGTTGTGGTGAACCCTGGCCCCGCGTCGCGCATGATAGTGCTGCTGCCCACCCAGACCCTGGTGCCCGGCAAGAACGTCTACCCGTACGGCGTGTCCGGTCCCATCTCCACGCAGACCGCCGGCGTCTACTTTACCGCGCAGGTCTATGCCGCCGATAACCGCTATAACCGGGTCTACGGCGTGGATAAGACCAATATACGCGGGACTACCGACGACCTTAACGCCAACGGCGGCCTGCTGGGCTTCTTCAACATGACGGACGGCAGCGCCACCATTTCCAATATAACCCTGCGCAGCGCGGGCTTCCGCACCGTAACCGCCACCGACCTGAGCGGCACCGGCGCCGACCTGGGCGTAACGCAGAGCGGCACCCTCGTGCTGAGCCCCAGCAGCCCCAACAAACTGCGCGTACTGGTGCCCAGCGAAACGCGCGTACCCGGCTCCAATGGCAGCGGCCGTACCGGCGGCGTGGACGCCCAGCAGGCCGGCTTCCCCTTCACCGTTACGGTGGATATCACGGACGCGTTCTGGAACCTGACGCCCGGCACCAGCCAGGAGCTCCGCATCACCTGCGACGACCCGTTCTCCAGCGTGGACGGGATGGGCGTGAATACCTCCACGCGCGTTGTAGTGACCTCGGCCACGTTCACGGTGCTGCCCAAGCGCGCCGGCGTTACTTATGTCCGCGCCGAAATGCTCAACGCGGTCCCTCCGTGGGGTTATACGTTGCTCGTCGACACGGCCTCGGTGGTCACTGTTTCCCCCGGTATCCCGCGCCGGATGCTGCTGCTGATGCCGGGCGAGTCTTTCGACCAGGGCTCTTCGAGCGGCAAGGTGGGCGTTACCGGGGTGCAGAAGGCCGGCACGGACTTCGGCGTGCGCGTGGGCGTGGTGGACGACTTCTTTAACCTGGTGCCCGGCCGCCCCGCCGATGTGCGGGTAAGCGCGCCGAGCGACCTGTACGCGCCCGCGGTGGCCACGGCGGCTGTTAACGTGGCGGTAGGCTACACCGACCTGATGTACGCCAACCTGCACAGGGCGGCCACGCATTACCTTACCGCCATCGACTTCGGTTCTTCCGGCCTTAACCCGGACCCGCAGTCTTCCACTTTCACCGTGCGCCCGGCCGACCCGGTGGGCCTGCAGCTGCTGCTGCCCGGAGAGACCGCGGTGCCCGGATCAGGGGCTTATCCCGCCGGCGGCAAGGCCTCGCAGATCTCTACGCAGACCGCTGGTACGCCGTTCACCGTGACCGTGAACCTGGTGGACCCGTACATGAACCGCTATCCCGACCTGGACGTGGGTCCCACGGTGTATATCGTAACGGACGACCTCTACGATATTCCCATCTCCAGTTCCGCGCTGAACTACGGCACGCTGCAGGTGGAGATGACGCTGGTAACCAAGAAGCCGGCTTCAGGCATGAAGACCTATCCCGTGGCGCTCGCGGACAATAATATGTGCTTCGGCAACTTCGGCGGCGCCTGCCGCAACGACGACGCCGCGGCCAAAAATTCCATGAAGGTTTACGCCTCCACCGCTACCCGGCTGGAAGTGATCCTGCCCGGCCAGGGCCTGGCGGAAGGTAAATGTAACATCAGCCCGCCCTGCCGCGACCCGCTCATAAACTGGCCCGGCCGCAACATACCGCCGCCCGCACATACCATAGGTACCGGCGCGCTATTCGCCACGGTGGTGGTCACGGACAAGTTCTTTAACAAGGCCACGGAACTGATAAACGCCGCGCAGGACACCAACCCCGTGGCCGTGATGCCCACCGTGAGCGTGGCTGTGCCCGGGGACTTCAAGACCGTCGCCCCTGGTCCGCAGACGCTGGCCAACGGCAGCGCCGTCTTCTCCATCGACGCGCGCACGTCGTTCAGCACCTACACCGTGATCGGCGCCACTACGGCCGCCTCGGCCGCCAGTTACATGACCGGCGTTTCCACGCTGGCCGTGCATCCCGGCCCGCCCACGCACATGCTCTGCGTGCTGCCGTCCACCACCGTGGTGGCCGGGTTCCCCTTCTCGGCCACGCTGTTCGTGAAGGACATTTACGAGAATATCTGCTCCACCGGGCCCAACGTGTACCTGAGCACGGTGGCTTTTGCGATGGTGGACCAGGTGAATCCGAACCAGGACCCGAGCATGGTGTCCCCTACTTCGCCCTTCACGTATTCCGAGCAGGGCATCAAGGACCTGCCCAACTGGTTCACGTTCCGCAAGGCCGGCGTCAATACGCTGGGCGCTTATGACACCCTCTCGCCGGCGCTCAACGTTACGCCGCTGGTGGACGTGAAAGTGCTGCCCGGCCCGCCCAACATCTACCGCGTGGTGCCCAATACCGACGTGGAGGTGGCCGCCGGTTCCATCCTGCTGCCCGGCCGCCAGACGCTTACCGCCCAGTTGTCGGACGCGTTCGACAACAACATCTCTTCCGCCGGCGTCCCGGCCTACGTGGAGATCTCCGAGGTGTTCGGTTCCACCGGCACGCTGCAGTACGAGAACGCGTCCGCCTGGTATAACATGGGTACCTCCACGATAGTTTATACCGACGCCAACGGGCAGGTGGGTGTTTCCACCCAGATAGCCTACCGCGTCTCCAGCAAGGCCGCCGACTGGGCCCGTATCTGGATGGGCACCACCACCATAGCCGGCCCCGCCGCCTACGCCACCTACGTGGCCGCCCGCCAGAACGTCAGCGGCGAACTGATAACCACCGGCGGCGTGCCGTCCAAGCTGCTGTTCATCTCCAGCCAGCCGGCCGCTAACGTCGGTATTCAGGAAGTCGCCGGCTCCGGAGCCTCGTTCACCGTGGAGCGCCGCGACGACTTCGACAACCTTACCAAGCAGGGCCAGACCGACGTCTTCCTTAGCATTCCCGGCGCGCAGATCTCCGTGCACACTGCGCTGGGCCGCACCATGGGCACTTTCGGCACTTTCGGAGATTACGGCTTCCGCGACATGGGCAACACGCAGTTCCTGCCGGCCGCCAGCATCCTGCCCAACCAGACCGAAGTCTCCTTCCGCTACCACGACCGGACGGCGTCCTACTCCGGTCTCTCGCCGGCGCTCAATACCGGGGAAGGCGGCAGGCCCGGTTACTGGCAGATAGAGGCCCGCTCGGGCTCCATGCAGCCGGCCATCCACCAGCTGCGCCTGGACCCTATAGATATCGCCAAGGTGTCCTTCGGCAACCCGCAGCGCACGCTGGTGGCGGGTAAGATAACCGACAACTTCGGCGCGAAACAGCCCTTCAAGGCCGAACTGCGCGACATGTTCGACAACCCGTCGCTGGCCACCACCACCCTGCAGGTGCTGCTGTCCACCAATACCCGCGTACCGTCGCTGGTGAACGACTCTTTCTCGTTCTCCGCCTCTACTACGCTCTCGGCCGCCTTCCCGCCGGTCTTTGCCGTTACCACCACGGCCGTGACCGTGCCGCTGGACGGTTACTTCGCCACCTTCTATTACCTCGACACCACGGCTTCCACGGTGTACGGCTCCACCACGCCGCTGCGCCCGGTCATAGGCCTTAAGGTGCAGGACCGGGACGCGTGGGCCGCTTCCACGCAGGCCGTCCGCGTGATCCCGGACTTCACTTACCGCATGAACGTCAGCCAGAACGCGGGCCAGGTGCTAACGGCCGGCACTACGTCCCAGCCGTTCATGGTGTCCATCGAGGACCGCTTCGGCAACCCCACCCCGGTAGCCAGCGGCCAGGAGGACGCGATAGGCGAGGGGGTACAGTTCACGCTGGACTCAAATTCCCCCGGCTACGTGGAATTCGCCGCTCCCGACACTTCCAGCTGGACCGTGCGGCCCGGCCTGGCTAAAATGGCGCTGGGCGAATCCGCCACCAGCTTCTACCTGACCGATACCAAGCTGTCGTTCCCATCCCACCAGCTTACGCTTAACACCGTGCTGGCCAAAGGCTGGCTGCCGGCCATCTCCTCCTACGTGGTGGTGGCCGCCCGCCCCGACCACGTGCTGTTCCATACGGCGCCGCGCCGCCTGATAGCCGGCAGCACCACCCAGTACGCCGACTACGCCACCTACCTCACCACGCCTACCGTGGTGACCGTGGTGCTGAAGGACCGCTTTGACAATACCACCACCACCGGGTCCGTGGCCACCGTGCGCTTCTCCGCCGTGCGCAATACCATCTACGGCGGCATAGACCCGTCCGAACAGACCATCTCCGCCAACCCCGCCTGGAAGCTGCTTAAGACCAACCCGCTGGATATCAGCATCTTCCCCGGCCAGAGTTACGCCAATATCTATATCTGGGACACTATGGTGGGCACCTCCACCGTTATCGGGGACGCCTCCATACCGGCCGACGGCATAGTGCTGCCGCAGATCACGCAGGACGAGTATATAACGCCCAGCACGGCCGCTTTCTTCACGCTGCACCACACGTATAACATCGGCAACCCGCTGCGCGTGCAGACGCCGGGCAACGTAACGCTGCGCGCCCGCGACCAGTTCGGCAATATCGCCACGGGCGACGCCGTGAACGGCATGTACTATACCGGCAAGATCAAGATGGCCACCAACTCCAAGGGTACGGCCGACCTGCGCGACTGGCTCACCAACACCACGGACTACACCTTTGCCACCACCGACCACGGCGAACGCCAGCTGCTGGTGCAGGACACTTTTGTGGAAACGCTGAAGATCAGCGTGACCGATTACCACACCGCCAATATCTACGGCTACACCAACGACGGCTCCCGCGGCAAACCGATACCCTCGTCTCCGGACGTGGTGCTGTCGGGCCTGGTAATTACCCCCACGGACCTGGCCCCCGAGGACCCCCTGCCGGTGGCCAAGGCCTCCATCGGCATCAGCAAGTACGCCATTTACCAGGGCGACGGCGTGATACCCGAGGTGCCGGCGCCTACCCCCATGCTGCGCCTGACCATGCAGACCTCGCCGGTGGGTGCGCCTCCGGCCTACATGAATTCCGTGCAGATCCGCAGTTCCGGCACGCTGGCCTGGTCCGATATCACGGAGATCGGCATGTACGCCGACAACCCGTCTTACGGCCAGCTGGGCGCTTTTGACGGCGAGAATTCGCTGGGCGGCCCGCCCATAGATATCCTGATGTCCACCGGCACGTACGATACCGGCCTGATGGCCTGGACGTTCAACGACCTGGCCGACAAGGTTTCCACGGCCGCGCTGGTGTCCAATACGCCGCGCAACTTCTTCTTCGCGGTGCGCATGTCCACTATCGCCGCCACGCCGCGCAGTTTCTCGCTGGTGATGGATAACCCGTCGTTCGTGGTGCTCAATTCCACGTTCGTGGGCGTGGCGTACAATAATTTCCCCATCCAGACCGCCACCGCGCCGGTGCGCAACCAGCCGGCCACCGTGCGCATCCAGGGCTACGATATCGGCGCCTGGTGGCAGCCGACGGTGGGCACTACCACGCTGACGCTGGCCAAGTACGACTATGTGGAGCAGGGCCAGGGCCGCGTCGGCTTCCTGGCCGTGAAGGCCTGGACGGACAACTTTGTGGGCACCATCAAGGCCTTCAAGATCATCAAGACCGGCACCGGTTCCGGCGCCGACCTCAAGAGCGTGCGCCTGTTCCTGGACGCCTCGGGCGGCGACCCCGACCTGGGCAACGGCCAGTTCGAGCCCAGCATCGATAAAGAGGTCACGGACCCGCTTAATCCGCCTTCCTACGACATCAACGACCCGGAAACGTTCGTGCTGCCGTTCTATAACCCCGGCGTGGACGGGGCCGTTTCGGTGAGCACGCGGACCTACTTTATAGTCTACGAGTTCGGCCCCGATTCGGTGCCCGACATGACTCACGGCGCCCGCATCGAAAACTCCGGCGTTAACCTCATAGACGGCGTGGTGGGCGCGTTCCAGCCCATCGTCTCCTCCACGATCCCGCTCCTGGCGACTTCCGACGTGGTCTACCTGATAGACATGAACAAGGCGCAGCCTAACGACTTCGCCAAGCCTTCGTTCGTCACGCAGAACGATAAGGACAAGGCCGTGGCCCGCCTGACCATGCAGATCAACGGCTCCCAGGGTTCCGCCATCTGGAAGGGCGTCAAGCTGGACCGCTGGATCACCGGCGGCGAGAACGGCGCCACCCCGGCCTGGAACAAGGTCACCGACGTCAGGAAGATCAGCATCTGGCGCGATACCACCGGCGACGGCCTGCTGGAGACCAC
>JACRER010000031.1 GCA_016234365.1 Elusimicrobiota bacterium
CGTGATACCGCGCCCCGCCGACGACCTGGACAAGTACCTGGCCAAGATCTCCGTTAAGGCCTGACCCCTTCAGCGCTTAACGCCGGGCGGACCTTGGCGGCCCGCCCGGCTTAGCGTATGCTCACAAAGGGCGCAGTGGAAGACCTCATCATGCAGCACCTCTCCCGCAATTCCGGGGGGGGCGCCGCCGCGCGGGGGAAAGCCCCGGTCAGGAAGATCTTCCTCAGCGACTACGAGCTCAGGCGGCTGTATAAACCGGGCGCGCGCTCGGTGACCGTGCCCGCCTGCGCTATACTCAGCCCGCTCTCCATCGAGTGGCTGGATTACGACGGTGTTAAGGTTATCCGCTCCTGATGCCCCGTTACCTCCTCCTTTCACTCCTGCTTGCCCTTCCCTTCCGGGCTCAGGCTTTCAACCTGCCAGGCCTGGGCATGAAAGACCTGCCGGCCCAGGCCGCGGAAGCCCCCGCGCCGACGCGCGCTCAGGCCGAGTGGACCGTCATGGTCTACATGAACGGCAAGAACAACCTGGAAGCTTTCGGCCTCGCCGATGTCAACGAAATGGAGATGGTCGGTTCTTCCGACAGACTTAACGTCGTGGTGGAGTTGGCCCGCTCCGCCGGCAACGACATCTCCGACGGGGATTGGAAAGGTTCGCGTCGCTTCCTAGTAAAAAAGGACGCCAATCCCGCTCGCCTTACCTCCCCCGTGCTGGCGGAAATGCCGCAGTCCGATATGGGCGACTGGCGCCACCTCGCCGAGTTCGCCCGGTGGGGAAAACAAAATTTCCCCGCGAAACGCTACATGCTGGTGGTGTGGAATCACGGCAACGGCTGGAAGGGTCGCGCCGCCGCGCGCGGCATCTCCACCGACGACGAGACCGGGCATACCATTTCTACCGGGGACCTGGGCCGCGCGCTGGTGGAAGCCGGCCCAGTGGACCTGTTCGGCATGGACGCCTGCATAATGCAGATGGCCGAGGTCGCCTGGGAAGTAAAGGATAACGCCGCCTATATCCTGGCCTCGGAAGAGGTCATAGCCAACGAGGGGCAGCGCTACGACCTCTTTCTGGACTGGCTGGCTCGCAACCCGGCCGCGGCGCCGGCGGAACTCGGCCATGCCGCCGTGAGTATTTACGCGGACCACTATACCGCCGTGAAACGCTACGGCACCATGTCGCTCATCCGCGCCGCCGCGCTCCCGGGGTTCGCGGCGCTGTTGGACGCCTGGACCGCTGCCGTTATGGAGAAGCACGAGAAACTGGCCGTATCGGATTCCAGGGGCAGGACGCAGCAGTTCTGGTACGACGACAATATCGATATTTACCACCTGGTGCAGCTCACCACCGCTTACCCCTACCTCAACCGGGACGTGGCCGCCAAAGGCCGCGCCCTGACGGATTTTATGGACAAAGAGTTGGTCGTGTCCAACCGCTGGATCACCGGCCAGTACAGCAATGCGCACGGGCTGGCCGTCTACATGCCCCGGAAATGGTTGGACCCGGCTTATAACGCCCTGAACTGGTCTAAACATACCGGTTGGGCCAGGTTCTGCGCGTGGATGCTCGGTTCTTGAAAACTTACTTAACAGGAGAACGTCCCGTACTATGAAAAAGCTCGCTTCCTTCCTTGCCATCCCGGCTGTCGCCGCCGCGTTCTGCGCGCCGCTCAGCGCGCAGGAGGCCCAGTCCGCCGCTCCGGAGAAGGCCCCTGCGGTAGTCGCCGAGTCCGCAGAAGCCGACCCGCTGCCCGACGCTATGGCCGGTATGCAGGCCGCCGCCTCCGCGGCGGAAGTGACGGTGGTGACGCCCAATACGGCCGAGACTCCCAAGGCCAAGGCGAAAGCAGCCGCGGTCCCGGCGGGTTCCGTCCCGGAGCTGGAACTGAACTTCATTAAAGCCGCCGCCGCCGATAAGGACGACGACGTGCAGGCCATGGCCCTGGCCCAGGCCGAGGACTGGCTGAAGGTCTACCCGGCGCTGCCCCGCTCCGGCGAGGCCCTGCAGCTGGAAGCCGGCCTTCACTACAAACTGGGCGATTATAAGTCAGCCCTCGTGGCGCTGCTGCGGCATTTCCGCGAGTATCCCGGCGACGCCTCCGCGTTCGCCGCCAAAAAGCTTTTTACCGAGATCCTGGATAAGAAAGCCGATAAAAAACTGCGCCCGGCCCTGACCGTGATGGCCGGCGAAGCGCAGGGTTCTTCGAAGGAGGAGGGTTTGGCGGACCTCCTGCAGAAACTTTCAGCCCAGGCCGGGGACGTATTCTACGACGCGCTAGTGGCCGAGTACCGCGGGTTCTTCCTGCGTTTCCCGGCTTATTCCCGCGACGAGGCGTTGCGCCTGGCGCTGGCGGACCTGCACGCAAAGAAAGAGGAATACCTGGCCGCGCGGGTGGCTTACGACAAGGTTATAGCCATGTATCCCGCCGGACAGCTGGCGCCCAAGGCTAAGCTGGCCCTGGCCGGCACGCTGACCGAAAATTTGAAGGATCACGACAGGGCTATACAGGTTTACCTGGACATAGTGGACTCCTATCCGGGCACTCCGGAAGCGTGGAGCGCCTACCTGCGCCTGCCTGCCCTGGCCGAAAAGCGCGACAAATACCAGCTCGCCGTGGAGACCTATGAGCGCATCATCCTGCTCTACCCGGACAAGGAGGAGGCTTTTAAGGCCTTCCAGGCCGAGGCGCGGGTGCTGCGCGAAGAACTGAAGAAGCCCGCCGAGGCCATAGCGGTGCTCAACCGCCTGGCTGACAAGTACAAGGACGCGCGCGGTATAGACGCGCTGCTGCTGGCCGCCGAGATCTACCGCAAGGACCTTAAGGACGCGGCCGGCGAGATTAAGACCTACGACCGCATCGCCGCCGATTACGCGAGCGACCCGCAGGCCCCCAAGGCGCTGCTGGCCGCCGGAGAGGTGTATGAGAAGACCAAGGACCTGGAGAAAGCCCGCAAGTATTACGAGGACGTGACGCAGAAATACGCCGAGGACGCCTCGGCTAAAAAGGCGCAGAAACGGCTGGACGGCCTGCTGGCGAGGTAAACCATGAACGGACAATTAGGCGTGATAGAAGGTTTTTACGGCGAGCCCTGGAGCTGGGGGGAGCGGGCGGACTACGCCAACTTCCTGCGCAAGCACGGGTTCTCTTTTTACATCTACGCTCCCAAGGGCGATCCTTACATGCGCAAGAAATGGCGCGAGCCGTTCCCGAAGGCGCACGAGGAGAAACTCGCCAAGCTCGCGGGCCAGTGCCACTCCGCCGGCATAGAGTTCGGCGTGGGCTTCAGCCCTTACGAGATCTATCTCTCGCCGTTCGACCTCGAGGTGAAAAAGCAGCTCCAGGCCAAGATAGACGTGTTCAACCGCATAGGGGTGGACAAATTCGGCATCCTGATGGACGATATGAAGGGCGACCTGCCCGGCCTGGCCGAGCGGCAGCTGGAAATAATCAACTGGATCGCCGCGCGTTCTTCGGCCAAACAGCTGGTGTTCTGCCCTACCTACTATTCCCACGACCCGGTGCTGGAGAAACTTTTCGGCAAGATGCCGGAAGGTTACTTCGAAAAACTGGGGGGACTGGATAAGAAAGTGAATATGTTCTGGACCGGGGAACTGGTCTGCTCCAAGGCCTATAGCGCGGAACACCTGAAGCCCGTGTCGGAAAAATTAGGCCGCAAGCCGCTGCTCTGGGACAATTACCCGGTTAACGACGGGCCGCGCATGTGCAAGTTCCTGCACCTGAGGCCCGTTACCGGCCGCCCGCCGGCTATCGCCAACTGGGTGGCGGGCCACGCCGTAAATCCCATGAACCAGGCGGCCTTGTCCAAGATAGTGCTGCTTACCCTGAAGGCCTCTTATGAAAAAGGCGAGGCCTACGACCCTGTAAAGGCGTTCCGCAAAGCCGCGGGCATGGTGACCTGCCACGACATGGCCGAGCTGCTGGAAAGGGACCTCCCCGCTTTCATGGACAAGGGACTGGACGTCCTGACCGCGGATGAAAAACTTTCGCTGAAAGCGGATTATGAACCTTTCCTGGAAGTCCGGGAGAACGATACCTCCGCGGCCGCCCGGGAGGTCTCGGACTGGCTGTCGGGCCGCTACACGGTCACGAAAGACCTGTTCCTGACCCAGTAGAGGATGTAACAAAACTGTTATTGACTTTGATAGGGGCCTCCCCTATACTATTAATGAAGATATCACAGGCCCTGCGGACCGGCTTTGCGTTAAGCCGGGGGCGGGTTTTTTACGCCTGCGGGCCTGTAAACGATGGGATATATTAATAGCGGCAAAGGCAGGGCGTTCCTCACGCGGCATTCCGCGCGGGCGCTTTTTTTTCCGGCCCTCCTGGCCGCCTTGCCCCTCTATTTCCCCGTCAGGGCCGGAGCGGTTCCCGCCGAGCCGGACCTGGTGGACCTGCCCCAGTCGGACGGCTCCAAGGTGAAAGTAGCGCTGAAGGGCGACGAGTTCTACAGCTGGAACGAGGACGAGAACGGTTACACGATAGACAAGGATACCGCCACCAACGACTGGGTTTATTCGGAAAAAGACGCCAAAGGCAAACTTAAAAAAGGCAGGCATAAGGTCGGGAAGGCGGATCCCTCCAGGCTCGGCTACCGCAAACACCAGCTGGACGACGAAGGGGTGGCTAACGCCCGCAGGCTGCGCAACGAACGCGACAGTTCCCCGCGGCCCTCCTTCGCGCCGATGCCGACCACCAGCCCGTCCTCTCCGTCGTCGGTCTCGGTTTCGGGCGACCAGCCGGCCAATACCGATACGCTGCAGCCCGCGGACGGGCCGCAATATACCCTTATCACCCAGGGAACCATGAAGAACCTGGTCATCCTGGCCAGGTTCTCGGACCAGACCAATAACTATAGCCAGGCTCAGTTGGACGCGGTCTTCAATACGGTCGGTTACACCGTGGATGGCGCTATCGGCTCCGTAAGGGATTATTACACCCAGGTCTCCTACGGTAAGCTCACCATGCAATCCACGGTGACGCAGTGGGTCACCCTGCCCAACACCATGGCCTATTACGGCACCGACACCCCGTCGAGGGACTACCGGGTGCGGGAAATGGTGACCGACGCCATAAACGCCCTGGACGCGGCCGGCTTCGATTTTACCACCGTGGACGGCAACGCCGACGGCGAAGTGGACGGCCTGACCATTATCCACTCCGGCCGCGGGCAGGAAGCCTCGGGCAACAGCACGGACTATATCTGGTCCCATAAATGGCAGCTGGCCGCCCCGGTCTACAAAGACGGCATGAAGATGCAGATGTACCACACCGAGCCCGAGCAGCGCGGCTGGGACTCCACTCCCGGGACCTGGGGGATAACACGTATCGGCGTTATCGCCCATGAGACGGCCCACTTCCTGGGCCTGCCGGACCTTTACGACTACGGCGGGGACAGCAAGGGCGTCGGCAATTTCTGCCTGATGGCGGGCGGTTCCTGGAACGCCACCCCGGGGCAGTCCGGCAACGCGCCGGCCCATATTAGCGCCTACGGCAAGGCCCGCCTGGGCTGGAATACCCCGACGGTCCTTTCCGCCGCGGGCAACTACAGCCTGGCCCGGGTGGAAGACAGCGATACGGCGATGTATAAGTTCAAGGGCGCTTCTTTCGCGAGCACGGAATATTTTCTGATGGAGAACAAGCAGGCCTATGGCTTCGACGCTTACCTGCCCGGCACCACCCGCGGCCTCCTGATCTGGCACGTGGATGAGACCATCTCCGACACCGGCGCCAACGATAACCAGCTGCATTACAAGGTGGACCTGGAGGAGGCCAGCGGCACGCAGGACCTGGAGGCCAATACCAACAGCGGCGACGACGCGGACTATTTCCGCAACACCACGATGGCCACCTTCGGCGACGCCACTACGCCCAACTCGAAGAGCTATTCCGGGCAGAACCTCTTATGGTACGTGCAGAGCATCCCGGCCAGCGCCAACCCGATGGTCTTTAATTTCGGCGCTACCGATTCCACGCCGCCTCCGGCCGTTTCGGCGGTGTATGACGGGGCAACGATAGGCGAGGATATGGAATACAATGATTCCACCTCCCAGACCGTGGCCAACTGGCCCGCTACCAGCGACCCGGAGAGCGGTATTCTGCGCTACTGGTACGCCATGGGAACTACCCCCGGGGGCACCGATGTCATTGGCTGGACCAACAACGGCACCGGACTTTACTTTTATCGGAACGACCTGTCGCTGGTTCACGGCGCCATGTATTACATCAGCGTTAAAGCGGAGAACTACCAGGGCCTGATGTCCAATGTGACTACTTCCAACGGGCAGCGGGTGGATATTACGCCCCCGAACGACCCGGGCGCGGTCAGCGACGGCACCGGGGCGGATATCGGCTACTCTACGTCCACCACGCAACTATCAGCCAACTGGGTGGCCGCCACCGACCCCGAGAGCGGCATAGTGGAATACGAGTACGCCATCGGGACCACGGCCGGCAGCAACGACGTAATTGACTGGTCCACCAACGGCGTCAATACGTCTACCACCGTGGCCGGGCTTTCGCTGCTCCAGAACCAGATGTATTATTTCAGCGTGCGGGCCTACAACGGCCTGTATTATGTTTCGGGAGAAATCAGTTCCAACGGCCAGCGGGTGGACGCCACCGCCCCTTCGGCCCCCGTTGCCGTGAACGACGGCACGGGCGCCGACGCCGGGTATACCAGTTCCGTATCGCAGCTTTCCGCTAACTGGCCGGCCTGCGCCGACGCCGAATCCGGGATAGTAAAGTATTGGTACGCCATCGGCACCACGCCCGGCGGGACGGACGTGGCCGCCTGGACCAATAACGGCACCAATACCACGGTAACCAAAGCCGGGCTCACGCTTGCCGACGGCCAGGCGTACTATTTTACGGTCAAGTCCGAGAACGGCTCCGGCCTGCAGTCGGCCGCCGTTCAATCCAACGGCCAGGTCGTGGATACCTCTGCGCCGGCAGCCCCGGTACTGGTCAGCGATGGTATCGGCTCCGACTCGGTCTACGCCCCTTACGCCACACAGTTGTCCGCTAATTGGGCCCCTTCGTCCGATCCTCACAGCGGCATAGCACACTACCGGTACGCTATCGGTACCAGTTTGGGCGGCACCGAAGTCGTTAACTGGTCCGACGTAGGCGTGAGCACCTATGTGACCCGGACCGGGCTCAGCCTGACGCAGGGGCAGACCTACTATTTTTCAGTCAAGGCGGAAAACGGCGCGGGCCTGCAGTCCGGGGCGACAAATTCCAACGGCGCCCAGGTGGACGCCACTTCCCCGACCAGTCCCGGCCCGGTCCAGGACGGAACAGGAGCGGATGTAACCTATGTGCCGTCCGATACTCAGTTGTCCGCCAACTGGGCCGTTTCTTCCGACGCGGATTCCGGTGTGGCGCGGTATTGGTACGCTATCGGCACTTCGCCCGGCAACATCGACGTGGCCGGCTGGACCGATAACGGGTTGGCCACTTCGGTCACCCGCACCGGGCTTTCTCTTGCCAACGGCCAGCCGTATTATTTCACGGTCATCGCCCAGAACGGGGCCGGGCTGCCTACCGTCCAGGTGAATTCCAACGGCCAGACCGTGGACGTTACCCCGCCAACCACTATCCCTGCGGTTAACGACGGGGCCGGGGCCGACATCGCCAAGACCGGCGCCATTAACCAGCTGGCCGCCAACTGGAGCGCGGCTGCCGACCCGCAGAGCGGCGTCGCGCACTACTTCTACGCCATCGGCACCTCCGCCGGCGGGGTGGATGTAGCGGGCTGGACCGATAACGGGACCACGCCTTCCGTCCTGAGGGGCGGCCTGTCGCTGACCCCCGGCGTTACTTACTACTTCACCGTAAAAGCTGAGAACGGCGCCGGCCAGCAGACCGGGGTTACCAATTCCAACGGCCAATATGTGGACGTGGACGTGACGCCGCCGGCAAATGTGCCGCAGGTCCGCGACGGCCTGGGGGCCGACGCCGCCTGGAACGGCTCGCTGACGCAGTTGTCCGCGAACTGGTCGGCGGCTTCCGACGCGCAGAGCGGCATAGGTAGATACTGGTACGCCATCGGCACTTCCGCGGGGGGGACGGATATTTCCGGCTGGACGGATAACGGCCTGAGCCTGTCGGTCACCCATACGGGCCTGTCGCTGACCAACGGCCAGGCTTATTTCTTCAGCGTGAAAGCCGAGAACGGCGCCGGCCTGCTTTCGGGCGCGGTAAATTCCAACGGCCAGACCGTGGACGTTACCCCGCCTTCCACCCCTGGCGCCGTTAGCGACGGCCTGGGCGCGGATGTGGTCTACGTCAATTCCTCTTCGCAGCTGTCGGCCAACTGGACGGCTTCCTCCGACGCGCAGAGCGGCGTGGCCAGGTACTGGTACGCCATCGGCACTTCCGCCGGCGGCACGGAGGTGCAGGGCTGGACGGATAACGGGCTGAACCTGTCGGTAACGCGGGCCGGCCTCGGCCTGGCTGACGGCACCGTCTACTATTTCAGCGTAAAGGCCGAGAACGGCGGAGGCCTGCTGTCCGGCGTGGTTTCCACGGACGGTCAGATGGCCGACGCCAGCGCGCCCGCCTCCCCGGCTTCGGTGGACGACGGGGCCGGGGCAGATGCCGCCTACGCGACGTCGCTGACGCAGCTGTCCGCCAACTGGCCGGCGGCCTCCGACCCGCACAGCGGCGTAGTGAAATACTGGTACGCCATAGGCACCACGCCCGGCGGCACCAGCGTGGCCAACTGGACGGATAACGGCCTTTCTCTCTCCGTGACCAGGGCCGGACTCTCCCTCGCCAACGGCCAGATCTACTACTTCAGCGTGAAAGCCGAGAACGGGGCGGGCGGCCAATCGGCCGTGAGGTCCTCCAACGGCCAGATCGCGGATAATACCCCGCCTTCGGCCGCCTCCTCGGTCAAAGACGGGACCGGCTCGGATATTGCCTGGACGAATTCCCTTACCCAGCTGTCCGCGAACTGGGTGGGGGCCGCGGACGCGCAGAGCGGCGTGGCTAAGTACTGGTACGCGGTAGGCACGTCGGCAGGAGCTTCCGACGTGGTAGCCTGGACGGATAATTCCTCCGCTCTTTCCGTTACCAGGACCGGGCTGACCCTCGCCGACGGTACCATCTATTATTTCAGCGTAAAGGCGGAGAACGGCGCCGGGTTGCAGTCGGCCGCGGCCAGTTCCAACGGGCAAAGGCCGGACAGCACCCCGCCGGCGGCCCCAGGGGCTGTGCGCGACGGCGCGGGCGCTGATACCGCCTGGGCCGGCTACCTCTCGCAATTATCCGCGAACTGGGACGCCGCTACGGACGCGTTGAGCGGCGTGGTAAAGTACAGGTACGCTATCGGCACCACGCCGGGGGCGACCAACGTGCTGGGCTGGACCGACAACGGGCTGGCGACTTCGGCCAACCCCACGGGGCTCTCCCTGTCCAATGGGCAGATCTACTATTTCAGCGTTACGGCCGAGAACGGCGCGGGGCTGCTGTCCCTGGCGGCCAACTCCAATGGCCAGACCGTGGACGCGACCCCGCCCACTAACCCGGCGCCGGTCAACGACGGGACAGGCGCGGACGTTTATTACATAGCCACTACGACCTTTCTTTCTGCCAACTGGGCCGGCAGTTCCGACCCGGAGTCCGGAGTGGCCCGTTACCGCTACAAGATAGGCACTTTCGCCGGCTCCGGGGACGTGGCCGACTGGACCGACAACGGCCTGGTCACTAGCGTCACCAAGACCGGGCTTACGCTGGTCAACGGGCAGGTCTATTACTTCACCGTCAGGGCCGAGAATGCCGCCGGCATGCCCTCTACCGCTATAAGTTCCAACGGCCAGATGGTAGAAGTAACGTCGCCTACCGCGCCCTCCCCGGTGCGGGACGGCGCCGTGACCGGGGTGGACGTGAATTTTGTGAATTCGCTGACCGCCCTGTCGGCCAACTGGGGGGCCGCGTCCGACCTTGAAACGGCGGTAGCCAAGTATTACTACGCGATCGGGACCACCGCGGGCGGCACGGACGTCCTGGCCTGGACGGACAACTCCACCGCCCTCTCCGCCACCAAGACCGGGCTCTCGCTCACTAACGGGGTGACCTACTACTTCACCGTCAAGGCGGAGAACGGCGCCGGGATGCAGTCCCTTACCGGAAATTCAAACGGACAGACTACCGATATTACCGTTCCCTCTACGGCCGCCGTGACGGTTAACGACGGCATCGGGGCGGATATTTCCGAGACGGGCGCCCTTAACCGGCTGGCGGCTAACTGGACTCCGGCGTCCGACCCACAGAGCGCAATAGCGCGCTACTGGTATGCCATCGGCACCACCCTGGGGGGGACCGATGTGGTGGGCTGGACCGACGTGGGCCTCAGCACCTACGCCGTAAAGACGGGCCTGGTGCTCGCTAACCACCAGGCGTACTACTTTAGTGTGAAAGCCGATAACGGCGCCGGGCTGCAGTCCCTGGCGGCCAACTCAAACGGCCAGACCACCAACAAGGATACTACCCCGCCTACGGACGTCCCGCAGGTGCGCGACGGGCCCGCCGCCGATATCGCCTGGGCGCCCTCCGCGACGCAGCTGACGGCCAACTGGGACGAGTCTTCGGACGCGGAGAGCGGTATCGGCGCTTACTTCTACGCCATTGGCACCACCCCCGGCGCCAACGACGTGCTGAACTGGACGGAAAACGGCCTCAGCAAGTCCGCCACCGCCTACGGCCTCAGCCTGACCAACGGCCAGGCCTACTACTTCGCGGTCATGTCCCTGAACGGCTCCGGCTTCTACTCCGTGGGCATCACTTTGTCCAACGGGCAGCGCGTGGACGCTACCGCGCCCGTGGCGCCCGCCCGCGTTAACGACGGCGCCGGTTCCGACGCCGCTTATACCGGTTCGCTGACGCAGCTGTCCGCCAACTGGCCCGCCGCCTCCGACCCGGAGAGCGGCGTGACCGGCTACCTGTACGCGGCCGGGACTTCTCCCGGCGGTACCGACGTGATCCCCTGGACCGCCAACGGCCTCACGACCTCGGTGACCAGGACCGGGTTGAGCCTTGTTAACGGGCAGGCCTACTATTTCAGCGTGAAGGCGGTGAACGCCGCCGGGACCGAGTCGGCAGTGGCGGTTTCGGACGGGCAGACCGCGGACAATACGCCGCCCTCCGCGCCTGCCTTCGTTTACGACGGGACCGGGGCGGACGTGGCCTACTCCACCGTCTCGTACCGGATGTCCGCCAACTGGGGCGGCGCCGCGGACGCGCAGAGCGGCGTAGCCAGGTACTATTACTCCATCGGCACCGCCGCGGGCGCGGGCGATGTGCTTTCCTGGACCGACAACGGGGTTTCCACCGGGGTTGTGCGCTCGGGGCTGGTGCTCTCCGACGGGATCACATATTATTTCAACGTAAAAGCCGTTAACGGCTCCGGGCTGGAGTCGGGCGTGGCCAGTTCCAACGGCCAAAAAATAGATCTGAACCCCGCCAGCGACGTTTCCCCGGTCACGGACGGGACAGGGGCGGACATCGGTTACGTCCCTTCCCTTACCACGTTATCGGCGCGCTGGAACGCGTCGGTGCACTCAAGCGGTATCGCCGCTTACTTCTACGGGATAGGCACTACCCCCGGCGCCATAGACCTGGTGGGATGGACCAATAACGGGCTGGCCACCAGCGTTACCAGGTCCGGCCTGACGCTGGCGCAGGGGCAGATCTACTACTTTACGGTGAAGGCGCGCACCAACCAGGGCACGGAATCCGCGCCTGGCGTATCCGACGGGCAGCGCGTGGATACCCTCGCCCCCACGGCCGCGGTGGAACTGACGCCTGCTTCCCCGCTCAAGAGCGGCGCTTTTACCGTGCGGCTCACCGTTACGGAGGCGGGCGCGATAGCGTCCGGCCCGGTGCTGGGCTACCAGCCGGCTTCCGGCCCCGCCAGGACACTGCAGCTGGCGCAGTCCTCGCCCGGGGTCTGGACGGCTTCCGGCTTCATAGATTCGCTGGTTTCCAGCGGTACGGCCGTCTTCGTTTTCTCCGCTACGGACGGCGCGGGCAATAGCGGCGCTTCCATAACTTCGGGCGGCTCTTTCGCGGTGGATACGTCCATGTCGCCGTCGGTCGGCGGCAGCGTGCGCAACGGGGACGGCACGGAGGTCACCGTGCCGGCCGGCGCGGCCTCTTCCCCGCTCTGGGTGGACATTTCCACGCCCTCAGCCGCCGAGACCGCCGCCGCCGACGCGCGGACCTATGATTCCGTGCCGATACGGGCCGCCGACCTGTCACGTGAGTTTACCGCCAGGGACCCGTCCGGCACGGAGGTCACTAATTTCGCCCATCCGGTCACCATACGGCTTACCTGGCCCGACGCCAATAACGACGGCCGCGTGGACGGCGACTATATGCGGGAAGCGCTGCTGCGGCTCTACTACCTGGAACCGGCCACGGGCAAATGGGTGCCGGTGGAGGGTGGGCGCAGGGACCTGGCACTGAATTACATCGAGGCCGAGGTTTCGCACTTCTCCGTTTACGGCATCCGCGCCATCTCCGCCGGCGACCAGGAAATGGGCGCTATCAAGGCCTATCCTAACCCCTGTTACATGGCGGACGGAGCGCTGCGTATTTCCGGCATCCCGGTAGATTCCGCCAACCCTAAAGTGCAGATCTTCAACGTGGCGGGTGAACTGGTGCGTACGCTCAAGCCCGGAGACGGCCTGGATTCTTTCAACCTGGCCGCCTGGGACGGGAAGCTCTCGTCCGGAGCGAAAGCGGCCAGCGGGCTCTATATTTATCTTGTGAAGACGGGAAACCACGGCACGGCGACCGGTAAATTCGCCATCTTATGGTAGGACGGACGGCCATTCTCTCCCTGCTGCTGGGGCTTACGGCCTTCGGTCCCGCTTTTGCCGGCACCGGCACCGACGCCCTGCCCTTTATGAAGGTGGACACCGGCGCGCGCGCGGCCGGCATGGCCGGGGCGTTCTCCGCCGTGGCCGACGACGCTTCTGCGGTGTTCCATAACCCGGCCGGACTGATGCTGCTGCCTCGCAAGGAACTGATGCTCAGCCATACCGAATGGGTGGAGGGGATCCGCAACGAGTGCGTTTCCTACGGGCACGTTACCGGCGGAGATTGGGCCCTGGGCGCGGGCGCCAGCATGCTCTTCAGCGGGGCCATGACCAAGTACGACAGGTCCGGGGCCGACACGGGCGATTTCACCGAGAACGAGGGCTTCGCCTCGGTAGCGGTGGCGCACGCCTTCGAGGATAATTTCAGCGGCGGCCTGGCCGTGAAAGGCATTTACCAGAAAGTGGATAAGGAAAGCGCCAGCGGCTACGCCGTGGACGCCGGGCTGCTTTATCACGACGAGACCTGGCGGTTCGCGGTGGGCGGCGATAACCTGGGCCCGAAGGTCAAGCTGTATAAGGAAAGTTTCGACCTGCCGTCCGGCTATAAGGCCGCGGCGGCCTGGCGCGCCTATGACTCGCTCTGGCTTACCGGGCAGGTGGCGCGCCGCCCGGCCAGCGGGCTCAGCGGTTCCGTGGGCGCGGAGTACGGGGTGGCCGTGCGCGGCGAGGATATGCTTTACGCCCGGGCCGGCTACCTGGCAGGGCCCGGCGCCGATGCGGGCTCGGGCCTGGCGCTGGGGCTTGGTGTGGGCAACGGGGATTTTAAACTGGATTACGCTTTTACCCCGTTCGGCGACCTGGGCAACGTGCACCGCTTCAGTTTCAGCCTGAGGTTCGGCGAGGAGCGCGATACCCTGCGCGAGCGGGAAGCTACCCGCAGCCCGTACAGCAAGCGCTACAAGGCCAAGGGGGGGACGTGGAGGGAGCAGAAGAAGACGCTGGAGAAGGAACAGCGCCAGAAAAAGGAAGCCCCCAAGCCGCGGACTAATACCTATTTCACCTGGTAGGCAGGGTTAAAAGTCAGGCCGCCGGTCCCGCTTAGCGTCGGACCGGCGTTTTTTTTCGTCCAGCCGGCGGAGCTTGGACCCGTAAGTGGGTTTTGTGGCGCGGCGCTGGCGGGGAGGGCGGGCGGCGCGGGTAAGCAGGTCCATAAGGCGGGCGCGCGCGCCTTGCCGGTTCTGCTCCTGGGTGCGGTATTCGCTGGAGATGATAACTATGTCGCCCTCGGCGGTGAGGCGCGATCCGGCCAGCGCCTTAAGGCGCGCCAGCACGTCCGGCGGCAGGTCCGCCGCCCCGGCGAAGTAGCGCAACTGTACCGTGGTGGCCACCTTGTTGACGTTCTGCCCTCCGGGGCCGCCGCCGCGCACGAATTTTTCCTCAAAAGTGCCCGGCGTGAGCCTGGGCTGCCAGTATTCCATGTGACCATGGTATCAAAAAGCGGCGCGCCTTTTCCTATAATACGGATATGGCAAAGACCGTATTGATAACCGGCGCCTCCGCCGGCATAGGTTACTCGGCCGCGGAACTGCTGCTGGCGCGCGGCTATAAAGTTTACGCCGGGGCGCGCCGCGTGGAACGCATGGCCCCGCTGGCCGCGCTGGGCGCCAGGACCTTCGCGCTGGACGTAACGGATGAGGCTTCTGTTAAGGCCGCCGTGGAGCTGGTGCTCAGGGACGCGGGCAGGCTGGACGCGCTGGTCAACAACGCCGGCTACGGTGCGCACGGCACGGCGGAAGAAGTGCCGCTGGCCGAAGCGCGGCGGCAGTTCGACGTGAACCTGTTCGGCCCGGCGCGCCTGACGCAGCTGCTGCTGCCGCATATGCGGGCCGCTGGCGGCGGTACCATAATAAATATTTCCTCTATAGCCGGCAAGCTGGGTATGCCCACCGGTGGCTGGTACCACGCCAGCAAGCACGCGCTGGAGGCCTGGAGCGACGCGCTGCGGCTGGAGACGGCCCAGTTCGGGATACGGGTGGTGCTGGTGGAGCCGGGGCCCATAAAGACCGAATGGGACGATACCGCGCTGGTGAACCTGCGGAAATATTCCGGCTCTGGCCCCTATGCGCCGATGGTGGGGAGGATAATAGAAAAATTCCGCGCGGGCTACCGCGGCGGCGCCCCCGGCCCGCAAGCCGTTGCGCAGGTGATACTGAAAGCCCTGGAGGCCCGCAGTCCCGCCGCCCGCTACGCGGTGCCTTTTAAGGCCGCGGCCATGCTGTTGGTTAAGCGGCTTACTCCGGACGCGCTGTATGACTGGGTTATAAGGACGGCTCTCAAGGCCTGAAAATGAAAAACCCCGGCTAGCCGGGGTTTTTCATTTTCAGGGCGGGACTTTTTAGAGCCCGTAAACGTAGGGCGCTTTGTCGCCGGAGCGGTCCACCACGGCCCAGTACGGCTTGCCGGCCAGGCGCAGGAAGAAGATCCAGTTCTGTTCAACGCGCTCGCCATTCTGCGGCTGGTTGAATTTGTAGGGATGCACCAGCGCGAGCAGCGAGGAGTTATCGTTGAGCCTGTCGAGCAGTTTCTGCCGCGCTTTTTTAACTTCGGTCTTGGTGGGCGAGGAGAGCGCGCCCATGGCGGACAGTTCCCTGGCCAGCGGGCTGCCGGGGTTCTTGTAGTTCTCCAGCAGGTCGGTAAGGGCCAGGCGCAGCGCGTGCTCAAAGCAGAACATGTTCTGGTAGTAGCTGCTCTGGCGCATCACCTCGTTCTCCGGGATGTCCAGGCCTATATTGGCGATGCCGAATTCCTTGATGAGCAGTTCTTCCGCTCCGGAATAGTTCTGGCCGTCCTTGGGGGAGACCGGCTCGGCGGCCGCTACCGCGGGGGCCTTGATGGCCGAGATATTCTCGATACTTACCGAAGGGGCCCAGTCCGCCGCGAAGGCGGGGGCCGCCAGGAAGACCGCAATTGTGACCGCTGAAAATTTCATTATCGTCCTCTCCTCAACCTAACCTTACATATAGTTTATCACAACTTCCCCGAAACCTGTTTTGACGATAGTCATACCGCTCGCCGGCATATCCCCTTCGTCCGCCTAAGCGGGCGCATGAAGAAGAGGGCCTAAGTGCCTTCGCCGGCGTCGAACTCGTCGCGCACACAGTGCGCTCCTCAAACAGCGCCGCCGCGGCCATAATGATAGACCGTCCGCTACGGCACTTGGCCCTGCGCCCTAACGGCGGCCTCAGGGGACATGCCGGCTCCCTCATTGGGGTCCGAGCGGCAGCGCGGCCACGGTGTGGCCGATAGCGTGCCTGACGAGGTAAACCCTCGACAGGACCCGCGCACTTGCAGGCCGGCCGCGCCTTTCCTATTTTTAGCAGTCGCGTGATGGTATTGACAATTATGAATCCAAGGTATATAATATTCTTGGCAGACAAACGATTTGATTGCTAATTAAAGGAAAGCGTTATGAGGGTCCTTAAACCGGAAGTCGCGCAGGACAGGAAGCAGAAGATCCTTAACTGGGTAACCTACAACTATGTCAGCACCGGCCGCCCCGTCAGCTCCGAGCTGATCGCGGAAGAGGGCCGGTTCAACGTTTCCAGCGCTACTATAAGGAATATACTTAAAGAATTGGAGCACGAGGGCTACCTGGTGCAGCCGCACACTTCAGGCGGCCGGATCCCCAGCGACAAAGGCTACCGCGCCTACGTGGACAACGTGATGAACCTGCAGCGCATGGCCGCCTCCGAGAAGGACCGCCTTGAGCGCGAGTACGACCGCCGCATCGAGCAGCTGGACGGGTTCCTCAAGCATACCTCCCGCATGCTCTCCGATATGTCGCAGTGGGCCGGCTTTGTGATGAGCGCCGACCTGGACCTGGACAGCGTGAAGCGCCTGGACCTGCTCAGCACCGGCCCCAAGAGCGTGCTGTCGGTAATGTTCACGCACACCGGGCTTATCAAGCACGCCGCGTTCTCGCTGGACCACTCCGCGGACAAGAACGCCGTGCGTGCGCTGTCCATGCGGCTGAACCGCCGCCTTAAGGACCTGCCGCTGACCGACCTGCCCCAGGTCATTTTCAAGGAATTCCTGGCAAAAGAGCGGGATAAGGGGCTTGAAGAACTGCTGAAGAAATTAGTGGAATACTTCAGGGGGCTTTCCAAGTCCGAAGACGCGCTTTACCTGGAAGGATTGAGCCGCATTTTCTCCAACCTGGAGGAGGGCAGCATGGATGACATGCGCAATATCGCCCGCCTGCTGGAGGAGAAAGAGCGGTTCTCCGGGCTGCTGCGCGAGCGGCTGCGCGACTGCGCGGTTAAGACCAAGGCGCTGGCCCAGCCCGGCAAGCGCCACATAGTGGACGTTACCATAGGCTCCGAGAACAGCATCAAGGAGTTCAAGAATTTCAGCCTGGTGTCCAGCTCCTACTGCATCAACGACAAAGCGGTAGGCTTGGTGGGCATTTTGGGCTACAAGCGCATGGAGTACCCGCGCATGATCTCGCTGGTGGACACCGTCAGCACCATGATGGAGGACATGCTGGGCGAGTGGGAGAAGCTGGACCTGGAAGAGTAAGACATATGAAGAACCATAAGGCCGACGAAAAAAAGGCGAAGAAGGACGAGGCTCTCGACTGCGTATGCGGGCCCGAGGCCCAGGCGGCGGCCGCCGCGGCCGGGGACGCCGAAATGCAGGGCAAACAGTCCGAGGACTATTATAACCAGCTGCTTCGGCTGCAGGCGGATTTCGAGAACTACCGCAAGCGCATCGATAAGGAGAAGCCGGAGTGGGTGAAGCTGGGTAAGGCCGAGATACTGGCCAGGCTGCTGCCGCTCTACGACCTGCTGCTCGCCGCGCACTCGCACGTGAACGGCGCCAAGGAAGGCGGCAACTCGGACGACGTGCTTAAGGGCCTGGAGATGATCTTTAAGGAGTTCTCCAAGGTGTTCGAAGCGGAAGGGATACGCCCCATGGAACCGGTGGGCAAGCCCTACGACCCGATGGCGGGGGAGATACTGGGCGTGGTGGACGGCACCGAAGAGAACGACGGGCTGGTTACGGAGGAGCTGCAGAAGGGCTTCTATTACGGGGACAAGATCCTGCGCCCGGCCCGCGTGAAGATAGCCAAGAAGAAGGCGGTGAGCGCGCCGCAGCCGCAGCAGAAGCCGGCCGAAGAAGGGCAGTGAATTTGCAGTAATTAATTTGGAGGAGAAATATATGGCAAAGATAATAGGTATAGACCTCGGTACATCTAACACCGCCGCGGCGGTGATGGAAGGCGGCAAAGTCACCATCATCCCGTCGGCCGAAGGCACGAGCCTGGGCGGGAAGGCTTTCCCGTCCTACGTGGCCTTCGCCAAGGACGGCCAGATGCTGGTGGGCGAGCCCGCCCGCAGGCAGGCCGTAGCCAACCCGGAGGGCACCGTCGCCGCTTTCAAGCGCAAGATGGGCACCGAACACAAATACAAGGTAGCCGGCAAGGAATTTACGCCGCCGCAGCTGGCCGCGTTCCTGCTGCAGAAAGTGAAGCGCGACGCCGAAGCCTTCCTGGGCGAAAAGGTGGAGAAGGCGGTCATCACCGTGCCCGCCTACTTCAACGACAACCAGCGCCAGGCCACCAAGGACGCCGGCACCATAGCGGGTCTTGAAGTGGTCCGCCTGGTGAACGAGCCCACCGCGGCCGCGCTCGCCTACGGCATAGATAAGGAAGGCAAGGACCAGAAGATCATGGTGTTCGACCTCGGCGGCGGTACGCTCGACGTCACCATCATGGAGCTGGGCAAGGAAGGCACGTTCGACGTGATCTCCACCTCCGGCGACACGCAGCTGGGCGGCACCGACATGGACCGCGTGCTGGTGGAATTCATCGCCGGCGAGTTCCGCAAGGACACCGGTATAGACCTGATGGGCGACCCGACAGCCACGCAGCGCATCAAGGAAGCCGCCGAGAAGGCCAAGATCGAGCTCTCCACCACCATGGAGACCGAGATCAACCTGCCGTTCATCTCGGCCGACGCCTCGGGCCCCAAGCACATGGCCCTGAAGCTCAGCCGCGCGCGCCTGGAATCCCTGGTGGATTCCATCGTGAAGCGCTGCCAGAAGTCCATAGACACCGCGCTCGCCGACGCCAAGATGAAGAGCTCGGACGTGAGCCGCATCATCCTGGTGGGCGGCCCCACCCGCATGCCCATCGTGCAGAAGTTCATGGAAGAGTACGTGGGCAAGAAGATAGAGCACGGCGTGGACCCGATGGAATGCGTGGCCTCCGGCGCCGCCGTGCAGGCCGCGGTGCTCACCGGCGACGTGAAGGACGTGCTGCTGCTGGACGTGACCCCGCTGACGCTGGGCATAGAGACGCTGGGCGGCGTGCGCACCCCGCTCATAGACAAGAACACCACCATCCCCGCCAAGAAGTCGCAGGTGTTCTCCACCGCGGCCGACAACCAGCCCGCGGTGACCATCCACGTTATCCAGGGCGAGCGCGCCATGGCTAACGCCGAGGGCAACGTGTCGCTGGGCAAGTTCGACCTGGACGGCATCCCGCCGGCGCCCCGCGGCATGCCGCAGATAGAGGTGACGTTCGACATAGACGCCAACGGCATCCTGCAGGTGCACGCCAAGGACCTGGGCACCGGCAAGGCGCAGCATATAACCATCACCGCCTCTACCAAGTTGTCCAAGGAGGAGATAGACAAGTTCGTCAAGCAGGCCGAGCAGTTCTCCGACGCCGACAAGAAGTACAAGGAGAAGGTGGAAGCCAAGAACGAGGCGGACACCGTCCTCTACTCCACCGAGAAGGCGCTTAAGGAGCACGGCGACAAGATCAGCGCCGAAGAGCGGCTTGCGCTGGACCGGTCCATAGGCGAACTGAAGGACGCCCTGAAGGGCGAAGACCTGGAAAAGATAAAGAAGGCCAAGGACGCGCTGATACAGGCCTCGCAGAAGTTGGGCGAGGCGGTGTACAAGGCGGCGCAGGCCAAGGCCGGGGCCGCCCCCGGCACGGGCCCGCAGCCCGGCGGCGCCAAACCCGCCGGCGGCAAGGACGACGTGGTGGACGCCGAAGTGGTGGACGACAACAAGAAGTAAGCCGCGAAATGACGTTGGCGGATGGCGGGGGAACACCCCGCCGTCCGCCGGCGGCTTTAAGGGCCGCATGTTTTGTAGAATTTCTTCAGTACCGCTATGGCATCAAACGACTATTACCGCACACTGGGCGTGCCCCGCAACGCAGGCCCCGACGAGATAAAGACCGCCTACCGCAAGCTGGCGATGAAGTACCACCCCGACCGCAACCAGGGCAACAAGGAAGCGGAATCCACTTTTAAAGAGATCAACGAGGCCTACGAGGTGCTCTCCACCCCGGAGAAGCGCCAGGTCTACGACCAGTACGGTGCCGAAGGCCTTAAGGCCGGCGCCGGCGGGCGCGGCGGCTTCGGCGGTTTCCAGGGCGCCGACCTGGGCGACATGTTCGGCGATCTGTTCGAGAACCTTTTTACGCAGGGGCAGGGCGGCGGCGGGCGCGGGCGGCCGCGCAGCCGGCGCGGCGCCGACCTTAAGTACGAGGCGGAGATAACCCTGGAAGAAGCTTTCTCCGGCGTCAAAGTGCCCGTTAATTTCGACCGCACCGAGCTCTGCGAGGAATGCGACGGCACCGGCGCGCGCGGGCGTACCGGCATAAAGAAATGCCCCACCTGCCACGGCGCCGGGCGCGTGCAGTACTCGCAGGGCTTTTTCGCTTTCAGCCAGGCCTGCCCGGACTGCGGCGGCCAGGGCGAGGTGATCTCCAGCCCCTGCAAGGCCTGCAACGGGGCCGGCCGCCAGAAAAAGCGCGCCACCATAAACGTCAAGATCCCCGCCGGGGTGGAAGAAGGCTCCGTGCTGCGCGTCTCGGGCGGCGGCGACGCCGGGTTAAAAGGCGGCGATTCCGGGGACCTCTACATCCAGGTGGGCCTTAAGCACCATCCCCATTTCGAGCGGCAGGGCCGCGACCTGGTCTATGACGCGCAGGTGCAAGTGTGGCAGGCCGCCCTGGGCGGCGAGACCGACGTGCCCGTGATAGAAGGCGGCCGCGTGAAGATCCGCATCCCGGCCGGCACGCAGCACGGCAAGGTGTTCCGCGTGCACGACCAGGGCATGCCGTCGCCCGGAGGCAAAGGCCGCGGCGACCTGCTGGTGAAGGTGAAACTGGAGGTCCCGCACGATCTCTCCCCGCGCCAGCGCGAACTCTTTGAAGAACTGGCCAAGCTGGCCGGCCACGAGGCGCCGTCCCAGGACGGCGACAAGGACAAGGGCTTCTTCAAGAAGATCCTGGGCTGATGCCGCAATATTTCATTCCAGCCGAGAATATCCGCGCCGGCGAATTCTTCGCCGGGCCGGACGAAGCCAACCATATAGCCAAGGCCGCGCGCGCCCGCCCCGGCGACGAGATAGAGATCTTCGACGGGAAAGGCGGCCGCTGGCGCGCCGCAATAAAGACGGTGGCCCGCGACGCGGTGACCGGCTCCGTTAAGGAGAAACTGCCCAGCCCCGAATATAAGACGCGGCTGACGCTGTGCTTCGCGGTGGTGGCCAAACCCGCGCTGGAGGAGATCCTGGAGCACTGCACCGAGGCCGGGGTGGACGTGTTCCAGCCGGTGATGGCCTCGCGGGTGCAGTTCGACCTGTTCAGCGACTGGGAGCGGCGCGCGCCGCGCCTGAACCAGATAATACTTTCGGCGGCCAAACAGTGCGGCCGCGGCCTGCTGCCGGCGCTGCGCAAGCCGGAGAAACTGGACGACCTGGTGAACGCCGGCGGCCCCTGCGTGTTCGCGGCGGCGGACGGCCTGACGCCCGACGAGGCGGCGAAGTCCCTGGCCGGCAAGCCGGACGTGAAACTTTTTGTGGGCCCGGAGGGGGGCTTTACCAAGGGCGAAGCGGAATTCGCGCGCGGCGCGGGCGCCGCGTTCATGAATTTGGGATTGTATACGTTAAGGGCGGAGTCGGCCTGTCTGGCCGCGGCCTCCGCCCTGCTGACCCGTCTGGGTTAGTTTTTTCAACCTTGCGGTTTAACAGCGTCCTGGGTCTTGCCCGGCGCCTGGAAGCGGCTGAAAGAAGCCCGCAGGAGGAGCTTTTCTTTCTCGGTCTTCTCCAGCAGGCGCGCCACGGCGCTGCGCAGGTCGGCTATCTGGATGGGCTTATTGAGGAACAGTTCGGCGCGGGCGCCTATATTGCTCTCTATGCGGGCCTCGTTGGAATTGTTGCCGGTGAGGATGATGACCTTGGTGTGGCGGGTGCGGGGGTTATCCTTGATGGTCTTGCAGATTTCCAGGCCGTTGATGTCCGGCAGGCCCAGGTCTATAATGGCCAGGTCCAGCGGCATCTCCTTTACCCAGTTCATGGCGGTCTCGCCCTTTTCGGCGGTAATGACCATGTAGCCCTGCGCCTCGAGGGCGTGCTTGAGCAAACTAAGGAACGACGTCTCGTCGTCCACCACCAGTATTTTGTACATAAGACTCTCCCCTGCAACCTACCCCCAATATACCATAAAAAAACCGCTTTTCACCTTGACTTCCGTTAATGTTACCTTTGTTACACTGGCGGCGCCGTGCGGCGGCTTGTTAAGGGCGGGACACATATGTTAGAAGATAGTATGTGCCCTGGAGCTACCTCTATGATAGACCTTAAGCCGGCGTATCTGAAGACCGTCAGGAAAATACTTTCAGGCAACGTGCCCGAGTACGAAGTGCTGGTGTACGGGCACCGGGCCGAAGGCAAGGCCAAGGCGTATTCCTACTTGGACCTGGCCATCATGACGGATAAACCGCTTGCCGCCGCGCGCATGGAGAAGATAACCGCGGCTTTCACCGCGGCGCGCTTCCCGTTCCGCGTGGAGACCATAGACTGGGCCGCCACCGGTGCCAACTTCCGCAAAGAGATAAAGCGCACCGCCGTGGTGCTGCAGAACTCCGCCAAATAGCGCCAGCCCGTTTTAACAGCCTGACCGCCGGGGAAGCCCGGCGGTTTTGCTTTGCGGCGAGCGCGGGGAATATGCCGGCGACCCCCTGCCCGGAGAAATTGTAAAATATAGCGGTGAAAGTATATTTCAAGACCGTCGGGTGCCGGGTCAACCAGGTGGAGACCGAAAGCCTGCGCGAAAAGTTCCTGGAGCTGGGGCACACGCCGGCCGAAGACGCCGAGACCGCCGACCTGGTGGTGGTGAACACCTGCTCCGTCACCGCCAAGGCCGACCGCGACTGCCTGGCCTTCCTGCGCAAGACCGCCGCCGCCAACCCGAAGGCCTCCATAGCCGTCACCGGCTGCCTGGCCACGCTGGAACCCAAAAAGATCCTCGCCGCCGTGCCCGGCGCCGCCATTTTCTCCAACAAGGAAAAAGAAAACATCCCCGCAGCGCTCTGCGGCACCCCGGCCGCCGCGGATTTCTTCTCCGTAGCCAAGTTCCACGGCAAAGCCCGCGCCTTCGTTAAGGTGCAGGACGGCTGCAACCTCAAATGCGCCTACTGCCTGGTGAACCTGGCCCGCAATGAACTGAAGTCCAAACCCCTGGACGCCGCCGTGGCCGAGGTCGAAAAACTAGTCGGGGACGGCTTTGCCGAGATAGTCCTTTGCGGCACGCGGCTGGGTATCTACAAATGCGCCTCCGGCGCAAACCTGGCCGAACTGATGCGGCGCCTGTTCGCCCTGCCCGGCGAGTTCCGCATCCGGTTCTCTTCCATAGAATCCGAAGAACTTACGCCCGAACTGCTTAAGGTGCTGAAGGACGGAGGGGAAAAGTTCTGCCGCTATTTCCACCTGCCGCTGCAGGCAGGGGCGGACCCCGTGCTGAAGGCCATGGGCCGCCTGTATGATACGGCCGGCTATAAAGCCAAGGTGGAGGAACTCCGCCGCGTTTTCCCCGGCGTCGGGATCTATGCCGATATAATAGCCGGCTATCCCACGGAAACGCAGGACGATTTTAACGCCGCGCTGGCCTACGTGAAAGGGCTTGAACTTTCCGGCCTGCACGTGTTCAGCTACTCCGCCCGGCCGGGGACCCGCTCGGCTGCCCTCAAGTCCCTGCCGCCCGATATTGTGAGCTCCCGGTCCGCCGCGCTGCGCTCGCTGGACCGGGAGCTGCGCGCCGCCTACGCCGTCGCAATGGTGGGAGGGGAGGCCGTGGTGCTGGTCCTTAAGAACAAGGCCGGCCGCGCTCAGACGCTGGCCGAGAATTTCGTCAATGTGGAACTCGACGCCGCGGCCCCTGCCGGGAAACTGCTGCGCTGCCGCGTCACGGCCGCGCGCGACGGCGCCTGCCTGGCGGGGAAGCCGTGAAAAAGTGCCCCTCCTGCGGCTACCAGGGCAGCACCGGGGCCGCCTGCGGCGTCTGCGGCCGAGACCTTGGCGCGGTGCCGGAGCTGGCCGTCCCCAAAAAAAGCAAAGACATGGCAATGCCGTTCCTCGCCGCCGCCCTGCTGGCCTGCGCCGCGGTGGCGTTCTTCTTTTTCGGCCGCGGCGGCAAACCGGAGCCCGTTGCGGCGGTACCGGGCCCTTCCGAAGTGGACGAGTTCGGCTACGAGGGGGCGCTTTACGCGCTGGAGCGCATGGACAAGTTGAAATTCCTGCCGGAGGCGGATAAACTCCGCGTGCTGCCGCTGCTGGAAAGTTCCGACGGGCGGGTGGCTTTTGCCGCGGTGAAACTGGCAGGCAAATGGCTGACGGAGAGCGCCGGTACGCCCGGCGCGGAGCCCTTCCTCGACGCGCTCATCCGGGCCGCGCTGAGCGGCGCGCCGGAGCTGCGCAAGCAGGCCGCCATGGAGATAGCCGCGGCGGCCGCCTACGGCCTGCCGCTCAAGGCCCGCGCCCGGGAACTGCGCGCGGCCGCTTCTTCCCTGGTAAAGGCCGGCGACGCGGAGCTGGTTTGCGCCGGGTATTTCCTGGCTTCGGCGGCTGCGTTCAACGATTTCAGCGGGGAGATGCTGCAGACTTTACGCTACGACCCTTCCTCGCAGGCCCGGCTTTACTCCGCCTGCGCGCTGGCCCGCCTGGGCGACGCCGAAGGCTACCGCCACCTTGCCGGCCTGGCCGGGGGGGCGGACGAAGCGCTGGCTGAATCCGCCATTGGCTGCCTGGCCTATTCCTCGGTCCCAGGTTCGGGAAAGCTGCTTTCTGCCGTGGCCGCCGGCCGCCACCCCGCAGCCGGCTGGGCCAAAAACGCGTTAATATTCCGCGGACAACTTGCTATAATTAAAAAGTAAAGCGCGTATATATTTATACGGGGGCCCGTGATGGACGAAAAGAACGGAAAGAAAAAAGAATCCATAGACGATATACTCTCAGACCTCAACGGCCTGCTCAATAAGATGCCGTCCATCCTGGACGGTATAAGGATGCCGGAAATGAAGCCTGTGGAGTTTACGGCTCCCGAACCTAAAAAACCTCAGCCCGCCCCCGCGCCTGCGCCGGAGCCGGAACTCAAGACCCCCGAAGCCAACCCGGAGGCGGACAAGACCGTGGTAATGCAGGCTTTCTCGGGCCTGCCGGAAGGCGCGCCGGAACCTCAAACTCCCTCGGCCTCCGACGCGGATAAGACCATGATAGTGGACAGCTTTTCCTCGGTACCGGAGGGCGGCCAGGCCCCCGGCTCCGACAAACTTGTGCTGCAGAGCCTGGGGGACTTTATGTTCGGAGACGATTCCCGCGAGCCGGGAGAACCGGCGTCTAAAGCTTCGCCTGAACCGGAACCCGCGCCAGAACTGCCGGTCATGGAGCCTGAGCCGCAGGAGCAAAAAGCCCCGGCGGCGGCCAGCTCGGAGATCAACCCTTTTGAGAGCACGCGCGATTTTGGCGGTATCCCCGACATAGACGCGCTGATACAGATGTCCGACGGCAAAGCGCCGCAGGAAAAGCCCGAGCCCGCGCCGGAGCCTGTTCCCGCGGTAGAGATCCAGGCCGCGGGGCAGACCTCCGTGGACGAACTGGCCGAATTCGAGAAACAGCTGCAGGCGTCCGTGCCTCAGGGGGAAGTGATGGAGAAAAAACCGGAAGATGAAAAACCGGCGGAGCTTGCGCCCGCGCCGGAGCAGGCCCCCGAGCCCGCCGGGCTGGTGCTGGAACCTTCCAGCGAGCCTAAGACGGAGCTTGAAGGGCTTACCCTGGAGCCGAAGCCGGAGCCGGCGGTCGAGGCGCCTCAAACGGAGCCGCAGGCTTCTGAAACCCTCCAGTTGGAGCCGATCGCTTCCGTAAGCCAGCCTCCGCCCGCCGCCGGTGGGATAGAACTTTCCATAGGGGAACAGGCCGGCAGCACGCAGGAGTTCGGCGTGCCGGCCGCCCAGCCGGAACCCGCCCCTGCTCCGGAGCAGGGCCTGGTGCTGGAGTCCGCCAGCTCGGTCCTTACCCCGCAGGAACCTTCCGGCGACGCCACATTGGTGATGCCGCCCCCTGCCGGGGACGAGGATAAGACCGTTATTTTTGAGGCTGGCGCCGCGCCCGGCGTCACCTCCCGCTCGCAGGCCGGGGACCTGGCCGGCCTGGCCGGGCGCCCGGTGCCGGAAGGCATCCCAGCGGACCGCGTGCGCTCCATAATGTTCCTGTACGCGCCCGAGGATAAGGCGCTCTGCGCCACGGTCATGGCCGAACTGGACGCCATCTGCCTCAAGTCCGCGGATAAACCGATGTTCGTAAAGCGCGCCGCCGTGCGCGAATGTTCTCCGGATATGAACGGCAACTACCTGCAGCAGAGCGTGGCCGACGCCGGCGGGCAGGGCCTGATCTGCGTGGGCGCCATACCGCAGGAGAAGGTGTACGAGATAGAGAGCGTGTTCGCCTCTTCCGGCGGCTTTTTCCGCCATTATGATTCAGCCTCGTTCTCCCATTCATCCGCGCTGGACCTGGTGTTGGACCTGGTATTGAAGTAAGGGATATATGATCAAGAAGTGGGACGTGGCCCCGGCGCCTAACGAAAAGAACCCGGGCCGGCATAAACTGGCGATAAAAGGGGAGATGAAGGACATCTTCCTGATAGTCAAGAACATGGGCAGCATCTGTTCGCGGCCCGAGAAGACCGCCGGCGATTTTGACTTCATCATCTACCTCTCCAAACTGGAGATGGATACGATGAAGAAGCTGAAAACGGTGATGACGGACCTCAGCACCGCGGCCCCCGAGGCCGACACTTTTGGCGACGAGCCGGCCCCGTTCGCCGCGCCCACCCCCAAGCTTAAGATAGAACCCCAGGCCGCGCCCAAGGCGCAGCCTGCCCCGCAGGCGGCCCCTCAGCCGGCACCCCGGCCCGCCGCCGCTCCCGCTCCTGCCCCGGCTCCGGCCCCCGCCCCCGCGGCGCAGCAGCCGCCTGTAATCCCCGCAGGGCGCAGCACGTCCGGCATGGGCCTGCCTTCGCAGGCCGTTAAGAAGAAAGAGGACGCCCCCATCCCCGTGGCGCCGGTCCCGGCCGCCGTGGCCGCGGCCCCCTCGGCGTCGTCGCGCATAAAAGCCAAGTGGTCGATGGAGCTGCCGCTTATTCCTACGTACAGCTTCCAGACGCTGATAGCCGGTTCCCATAACCGCTTTGCGCACGCGGCCGCCATGGCCGTGGTGGAGAACCCCGGCGTGATCTACAACCCGCTGCTGCTGTTCGGCACGCCCGGCACCGGCAAGACGCATTTTGTGAACGCCATCTCCTACGGCCTCTCCGCCTCCATCGGGCAGAGCAACATCTTCGTCACGGACGGCATCAAGCTGTCGCGCGGCATAGAGCTGGCCGTCAAGGAGAACGCCATCCCCTGGCTGGAGGGCCTGCTGGCCAAGGCCAAGGTGCTCATCATAGACGACGTGCACCTGCTGATGGTCTCCGAAGTGAACAAGAAGTACCTGACCAAGTGGCTCAACGACTTCGTGGCGCAGAACAAGCAGATCGTGGTAACTTCCGTCTTCCCGCCCAAGTCGCTGTCCGGCCTGGAGGACGCGGTAGGCTTCCAGTTCACGCAGGGCTGGATGGTGGACCTTAAGATGCCTAACGCTCAGGCCTACAAGTCCATACTGCAGCAGCTGCTGCAGGGCCTGGACATCAAGCTCTCCGACGAGGATATCTCCGCCATCTTCGCCGCCGGGCCTATGCCGTTCGGCGACGCGGTAAAGACCATGGAGGATATGCGCAAACTGGAGAAGTTCCTGGTGAACTCCAACAACAACCTTTCGCACGCGCAGTTGCTGGATATGCTGCTGGGCAGCGGGGATGTGCTGGACCCCTCTCCGGTCACCGAGCCCGAGGCGCAGCAGTCCGCCACCTGGCAGCCGGCCAAAAAAGACGCCTGGTTCAAGTGGGGCATGTTCTATCCCAAGGGCATGCGCCGCGAGGCCGAGTACGCGCTTTATTGCCTGCATGAACGCTCCAAGGAACTGGGGCTTAACACGGACTGGAGCCAGGTCTTCCTGGAAGAGTACAACTCCGACGAGCTTTACGGGATCCCGTTCCATATAGGCAACCTGGCCACGGAGCGGGGCGTAAACGGCGCCATAGTGCTGGGGCCGCAGCCCACCTCGGCGCTGGGCGCGCAGGAGGCGGAGTTCCGCCACATCGCCTTCAAGATACTGGACAGCTACCTGGTGAAGGGCGCGTGGCTGCCCCTGAGCCGGCTTAAGTCCAAGGCCGCTTACGCTAAAATACTGATGGACCTGGTGTAGAAGATGCTCAACGAACTTATAGGGGCCGGCGCGCTTGGCGCCGCGGGCGCTTTCGGCGCCTACTGGTACCTGAAATTCAGGGCCGTACTGCCTATAGAAAGCCGCCTGCGCGCCGCGCAGAAGTCCTTTGCGGATTTTACGTCCTTCACCCGCGAGACCATGGAGCGCGCCTACGCGCCGGAGCACCCGGAGCATTACGGCGACATCACCAACTACTACCTTATCAAACTGCACAAGGTCTTCCCGGACAGCTCCATGCTGGTCTTCGAGAAGGGGCCGGGCCAGTGGAAACTGGTCAACTACCTCAAGCACTTCAAGGTGGAACCCAAGCTGCTCACCTCCTACAAATGGAGCGCGTTCGACCGCAGCTCCGCCGAGGGCGAACTGCTGCGCTTCGACGACTTCCGCGCCGGGGACTACCAGGGCGTGGAGGAACTGTTCTCGGTTTTCGACGTCCGGGCCGTGCTGATGTGCCCGTTCAAACCCGCCGGCGGCGCTGCCGAGCGGCTGGTGGTTTTCGGCGCGGCTTCGCCCGCGTCCTTCGAGGCGGCGCAGCCGTACCTGCGCTTCGTCACCGGCCAGCTCTCCTCCATTTCCAAGGTGTCGGATAAGGTGTTTACGCTGCGCAAGGAGACGGAGCACCTTAAGAGCGAGGTCAGCGCCGTGGTGAAGGAGCTGGACGTGGCCGGCTCGCGGCTTATCCAGCGCGCCCGCGAACGCAAGGCGCTTTACGAAGTGGTCACCAAGGCCGCCGGCCCTGGCGGCGACGCGCAGAACGGCTGCTCGGCCATTCTCAATATCGTAGCCAAGATGGTGGAGGCCGACGTGGTGGCCTGCCTGCTCTTCGACGAATCCAAAGGCGAGCTGGTGGTGAGCCCCGGCGCGTACGGCATAAAGGACGAGGACCGCATGCTCTACAGCATCCCGGTCTCCAACCAGGCCAGCGCCTCCGTGCGCACCTTCCTGGGCCGCAAGCCGTTCATAACCGCCGACGCGCAGAACGACCCCGACGTGCTGGCGCGCTACGCCAAGCTCTGGGAGATCCACTCCCTGATGATAGTGCCTATCTCGCTGCACGACCGCATCATAGGCGTGATGCGCGTGGGCAGCAAGCGGGCGGATTTCTTTACGCCCGACCAGCTGGAGTTCCTGTCCATCATCGCCGACGAGCTGGCCATCATCATAGAGATGTTCTCGCTTTACGAGAACCTTTCCAGCACCGCGCAGGAGCTGGCGCAGCTCAATAAGATCAAGGACGAGTTCCTCTCCACCGTCAGCCACGAACTGAAGACGCCCCTGACCACCATAAAGGGCTTCGTGTCCGTTATCCTCAGCGGCGAGGTGGGGCCGCTCAACGAGCAGCAGCACAATTTCCTTACGGTCACGGACCAGTCCGTGAACCGCCTGACGCACCTGATCTCCAACCTGCTGGACCTGTCGCGCCTTAACGGCAAGGTGGAGATGGAATTCCAGAAAGTGGACCTGGCCGAGCTGGTGCGCGCCTCCGTTTCCGCGATGCTGCTTAAAGCGCGCGAAGGCAACGTGACGCTTTCCAGCGCGGTGGCCAAGGGCCTGCCGGCCGTGAAGGCGGATACTCGCTGGATAGGCCAGGTCATAGACAACCTGCTTATCAACGCCATAAAGTACGCCGGCAAGGGCGCCAAGGTGAACGTCAGCGGCACCGATAAGGGCGAGGCCATAGTTATCTGCGTGGAGGACAACGGCCCCGGCATACCGCCTGAGGAACAGAAGATGGTCTTCGACAAGTTCTACCGCGGCAAGGCCAGCGCCAACCAGGTACCCGGCACGGGGCTGGGCCTGGCCATCTCCAAGTCGGTGGTGGAAAAGCACGGCGGCAAGATCTGGGTGGAATCCAAGGTGGGCCACGGCGCGCGGTTCTGCTTCGCGCTGCCGGTGGCTAAAAATTAAGTAAGGCGCCCTGGGCCTATTTTCAGCGAGGGGGACGGATATGAAGAATTCCTTGAAAGCCTGTTTAGCGGCGGTGCTCCTGGCAGGCTGCGCCGGAGCCCCGGCGCGCAACCCCGCCAAGGCCCCGCCCGCCCAACTGCAGGCCGAGGGCGTGACCGCGCTTAACCTCCGCGACCTGGGGGCATCGCGCGCCGCGGCCGTGCTGGATGCGGAGCGCGCGGCGGTATCGCGCACCGCCGAGCTGTTCCTGGACGACGAGGCCTGGGCGGAGAAGTTTTCCGCCGTGGAGGCCGGCCTGCTTAAGGCGCCTAACCTTTACGTCTCCAAATACAAGATCCTTTCCGAGGGCGCCG
This sequence comes from Elusimicrobiota bacterium, assembly GCA_016234365.1. GTDB lineage: Bacteria > Elusimicrobiota > Elusimicrobia > Elusimicrobiales > UBA9959 > UBA9959. Next base: position 30,783 of record JACRER010000031.1, read on the forward strand.
ACGGCGCCTTCTACCGCGTGCGCCTGAACGTCTGGGTGCAGCACGCCCGCGTGGGCGCGGAACTGCGCGCCCTCAAACTTGCCGGGCCCGCCGCCGCCGGGCCCCGCGCGGCCTTTGCGCTGCGCGGCCCCGCCGCTCCCGCATTCGCCGCCGCGTTCAAGGAGGCTTTCACGCGCCGCGCCTCCGCGGTAATAGAGGATTTCCCGTTCGCGGCCGACCAGGCCCTGCTGGCCGGTTCCGACGAAGGATTGGCGGCCGCCGCCTCCGCCGCCGGGGCCGACCTGCTGATCACGGCCTCGGCATCCGCGTCCGCGGCCGGCGCCGGCCTTAACACCGGCTTTTTCCCGTCCAAGGCCGACGCTTCCGTTAAGGTTTACGAACTGCCGGGCGGGCGGCTGCTCGCCGACGCTTCCAACCAGGCCAATGGCATAGATTCCAGCGAGGCGGCCTCCTTCGCCAAGGCGCTTGGTTCCGCCGGAGAACTGCTGGCGCAGGAAACCGCTTCCAAAGTTTCCCGCTCGCTTAAGCAGGCCGCCCCGGTAAAACTTAAATTTCTCGGTTTCGAGACGCTGGAAGCGGTGGAGAAACTCCGCGCCCAGCTCAATAAGCTCGACGCCCGCGGCCTGCGGCTGGAGAATTACGACGGCGCCGCCGCCGTCTTCCAGTGCGTACCCCGCCGCCCCGACCCGCAGGAGTTCGCGAGCACCGTGCTGCGCGGCGACTCCCTGGGGTTGGAACTCGAGGGGGTAGGCCCTCAGGAGATAGTTTTCTCGCTGCCGAGGTAGGTCATGCGTAAAACTGCGCTGGCGTTAGCGGCCTGCCTGGCGGCCGCCGGGTGCGCGGAGAGATCCGTGTACGTGGTGGCGCCGGCCATGCGCGCGGCTCCGGACGCCAGGGTGGCGGTGCTGCCTTTCGACAACCAGAGCACCGACGTTTCCGCGGACGAGATACTGCGCAAACTGGCGGAGGAAGGGCTGGCAAAGCGCGGCTACGCGCCGCTGCCCGCCGAAGAAGTGGACTCCAAACTTTCCGCTTTGGGCGTGTCGGAGGGCGGGCAGCTGGCCGCGGTAAAACCGGCGGACCTTGGCAAGGCCCTGGGGACGGACCTGCTCTTTTACGGCGACGTGGAGGAGTTCTCGTTCCAGAACCTTGGTTTTGTGGTCAAGAAATCTGTGAAACTCAGGGTGCGGGTGCTCTCGGCGGCTACCGGCGAAACTCTTTACGAGGGCAACGGCTCCGGGCGGGACGTAAAAGTGTTCCTGAACCGCGACGAGGCCCGGGCCGCCTTTGTGGAACAGATGGCGGTGAAACTGGTGCAGAACATCCTTAAGACGCCGCTCAAGAAGGAAGCTGAAACGGCAGCGTGGAAAGCCCTGGACGGGCTGCCCCGGCGTTAAGGTCCAGCGCAAGACAGGAGGAGAATAATGAATAAACTTAAACTCATAGCGGCCGCGGCGTTCTTTGCGGCGGCCTGCCACCCGGCCAAGACGGTGAAGCAGCAGCAGGCCGTAAGCGTGGATGAGACCGAAAAGGTGACGTCCAAGTATACCGGCCCCAAGCGCCGCATAGGCGTGGTGGAGTTCGAGAATAAATCCGCCTACGGGCAGGGCCGCCTGGGCACCGCCGCTTCCGACATCCTGGTGACCGAACTGGTGAAGTCCGGCAAATTCATAGTGGTGGAGCGCGACCGCCTGAACAAGGTGATGGAGGAACAGAAGTTCCAGGCCCAGGGCATGACCGATCCCCAGACCGTGGCCAAGATAGGCCAGGTAATGGGGCTTGAGGCCATAGTGGTGGGCTCCGTCTCCCAGTTCGGCGTAAAGAAGGACGGGGCCGACTATCTTATAACCCAGTCCAAGCGCCAGGTGGCCGACGTGACCGTGGATATCCGCCTTATAGACGTGCAGAGCGGCCAGGTGATCATGGCCGATTCCGGCAAGGGCATGGCCAAGAGCACCAAGGCCTCTTTCCTGGGCATGGGCACCAAGGGCGGCTACGACGAGACGCTCGAGGGCGAGGCGCTGCGCGCGGCACTCGTGCAGTTCGTCACTAATATAGCCAGCCAGCTCAACAAGAAGCCCTGGTCGTGCATGATAGCCGCCTCGGCGCAGGACCAGCTTTACCTCAACGCCGGAGACGATTCCGGCGTGAAAGAGGGGATGAAACTGGACTGCTTCCGGCAGGGCGCCGAGATCCGCGACCCCCGGTCCAATCTGGTGATAGGCCACGTGGAGGATTACCTGGGACGCGCCGAAGTGACCGGGCCCTGCGGAGATTCCGGGGACTGCGCCAAAGCGCAGTTCACCAAGTCCTCGGGCGGTTCCGCCAAAGCCGGCGATATCTGCCGGCTGGCCAAATAGGCGTTTCTGGCGCCGCAGGCAACCCGACACTACGCTGTCGGGTTGCTCTGCTATACTGAATTCATGCTGTCGAAGCTGCGCACATTGTGCCTTAAGGGCATAGACGGACGGGAGGTGAGCGCCGAGGTCTACATAGCCCCGGGCCTGCCCTCTTACACCGTTGTCGGCCTGCCGGACGCCGCCGTAAAAGAGGCCAAGGACCGCGTAGTGGCCGCCGTGCGCAACTCCGGCTGCGATTTCCCTTCCAAACGCATCACCGTCAACCTCGCTCCCGCTGAGATAAAAAAAGCCGGTACCCACTTCGACCTGCCCATAGCGCTGGGCGTGCTGGCCGCGGCCGGCAAGTTCGGTAAAAAGGCCCCGGCGCGGCTGGGGGAGACTTTCTTTATAGGAGAACTGGCGCTGGACGGAACGCTGCGGCCCGTGGCGGGCGTGCTGCCCATGCTGCTGGCCATTAAAGGCACCGGTGCAACGGCCGTGGTGCCAGCCGGCAACGCGGCCGAGGCCGCCGTTTCCGGAGTGAAGTGCCTGGCGGCCGCCAGCCTTAAAGATGCGGCGGACTGGATAGCCGGCGCCACCGAGCTTGGCCCCTGCCTTTCCCCGGCGGCTGGCGCCCCCGCGGCCCGTCCTTCACGGGACCTGGCCGAGGTAAAGGGGCAGGCCTTTGCCAAGCGCGCGCTCGAGATAGCCGCTGCGGGTTTCCATAATATCCTCCTTGTAGGGCCTCCCGGCACGGGTAAAAGCATGCTGGCGCGCCGCTTCTCCACGCTGCTGCCGCCCATGACTTTCGACGAGTCGCTTGAGACCACCAAGTTATATTCCGTCAGCGGCCTGTCCGCCGCCGGGCGGCTGCTGCATGAGCGGCCTTTCCGCGAGCCGCACCATACCATTTCGGACGCGGCTCTAATAGGCGGCGGCTCCTCCCCGCGGCCAGGCGAGGTTTCGCTGGCGCACAACGGCGTACTGTTCCTAGACGAGTTCCCGGAGTTCTCGCGGCCGGCCATAGAGGCGCTGCGCGAGCCGCTGGAAGCCTGGCAGGTTACCGTGGCGCGCGTGCGCGAAAGCGTGGCCTACCCGGCGCGCTTCCTGCTGGTGGCGGCCATGAACCCGTGCCCGTGCGGCTACCTGGGCCACCCCACGCGGGAGTGCTCCTGCACGCCCCTGCAGGTGCAGAAGTACCGCGCCCGGGTTTCCGGCCCTATACTGGACCGGATAGACCTGCACGTTCAGCTTTCGGCGGTAAAATATGCGGACTGGGAAGCCCTGCCCGACGGGGAGCCGTCCGCGGCGGTGGCGGCGCGCGTGAGCCGCGCCATGGAGACGCAGCGCCGGAGGTTCTCGGGGATCACGCGGGCCAACGCCTTTATGTCAGGGGTGGACCTGCGCAAACATTGCGCCCTGCCAGAAGGCGCGTCGGCGGTGCTGGAGACGGCCATGAACCGGCTGGGCTTCTCCGCCCGTTCCCTGGATAAAATTTTAAAGATCTCGCGCACCATAGCGGACCTCGAAGGGGCCGCGGACATAAAGCGCGAGCATGTGACGGAGGCGGTGCAGTACAGGATGCTGGATAAGGCGGCGGAACTGTCCGCCGCGATCTGAGAGCTACGGAGGAACAAATGGTAAGACTGCTTTTAGCGGCGGTATTTCTGGCGGCGGCCCCGGCCTGGTCACAGGAGGTGAAACTCCTTGAGGACACTCCGGCCGACTCGGCCCAGCCGCAAGCCGCCGCACCCGGCGACATGCCGCAGATCATAGTCCCGTCCGAAGAAAAACCGGCGCAAGCCCCGGCCGTTAAGCCGGCAGAGCCGGAAAAGAAGCCGGAGGCGGTAAAAAAAGCCAAAACCCCGGCTAAGAAAGTAAAAAAAGCGGCCAAGGCCCAGGCGGTTAAACCGGCCGTGTCGGCCTCGGCGGCGCCTGCCCCCGCGGTTACCGCCCCGCAAGCCAAGCCGGTAACGCAGCAACCAGCCTCGCCTGCTCCCGCTTCGGCTCCCGCGGTTAAAGCCGTTGCGGCAAAGCCTGCCGCCGCGCCTGCGGTTAAAGCAGTTCCCGCGCCCGCCGTAAAGGCCCAGGAAAAAGCGGTTGTGCCCACGGCGGAAACAAAAAAGACCGAGGCTAAACCCGCCGCGGCGGATCTGGATTCCCTTCCGGAACTTGCGGACGTTCCTCCTGCGGAAGTTAAGCCGGTCGCCGCCGTTGAGCCGGCCCCGAAACCGGCGCCCAAGGCGGAGGCGCCCAAGCCCGCCGCGCCTAAGCCTGAAGTGAAAGCCGTTCCTGAAACCGCCGCGGCCCCGGCCCCTAAGGCGGAACCTAAGCCCGAAATTAAAGCCGTTGTGAAAACTGTTCCCGCCCCGGCCCCTGAAACCGCGCCCAAGCCTGAAGTTAAGGCCGCCCCTCCGGCCGCGCCGGCGCAGCCTGCCAAACCGGCCGGCGGAGCCGGGTTTTCCGTGCAGAAAACGCACACCGTTTCCGGCGGCGATACGCTGTGGGACCTTTCGTCCAAGTATTACCAGGACCCTTACAAATGGGGGAAGATCTATAACGCCAACCTGGGCGTGGTCTCCAACCCCGACCGTATCTATCCTAAGAGCGAACTTGTAATTCCGGACATCACCGAAGAGGTGAAGCCCGAAGTGCGCAAACCTGCCGCCATAGCCGAAAGCGAGACCGTGAAGGAAGCTTCCCTGGTCAGCGCGGACGTGGCCCAGCCCGCGGCGCAGCCTGCCATGCCGGAACCCGTGGAGGAAAAGCTGCCGCCGGCGCCGGCCGTAAAGACCGCCGCGGCGGAACTTTCCGAAGCGCTTGGGAATTATGACCGCAACGACCTTTCCGAAGAGATGCCGGAGCATCAGCGGGAATGGGCGGCCGGCGTTAAAGTGGTGCCGGAAAACTGGCGTGAGGACGGCGTTGTTACGGCGCGGGCGAAAGGCGACGAGGAGAGCGTGGAGGAAAGTCTCTCCATGGGCGGGGACGTTATGGAGGTTTCCCTGTCCGGTTCTGCCGGAGTGAAGCCAGGAGACTACCTCAACGTCTATCTGAAAGGCTCCCCGGCTTACGATAAAGCTGGTAAAAAGATAGGACGCGAGATACAGCGGGCCGGGTTGCTGGAAGTTACCAGCGTGGACGGTTCCCGCGCTAAGGCGCGCGTTATAGACTCAGTCACCGCGATAGCGAAAGGATTTGTTGTAAAAAAGAAGTAGCGTCAGGTGGGGGGCGATATGGGGGGCGACGCCGGGGAAGAGCGGCTGGCGCGGGTCAGGCTTAACTTTTTCGCCTGCAACAGGTGCGACTGGCTGTTGCGCCTGATGGAACTGTACGGCGGGGCCGCGCCCCTGCTTACAAGGCCCGCGGCCGAACTGGCCGCGGAGTCCGGGGTGGCGCTGGAGACGGCGGACCGCCTGAAAGCGCAGACCTCCGCCTGCGACCCAGAGAAAGAACTGCGCGCCGCCGCCCGGGCCGGCGCCACGGTGCTGACCGGTTTGGACGAGGCCTACCCGGAACTCCTTAAAAAGATATACGACCCGCCGCTGGTGCTCTACCTGCGCGGGAGCCTGCGGGCCATGCCGGCCGCCGGGATAGTGGGCACGCGCAGAGCCACGCCCTACGGCCTGCGCACCGCCGCGCGGCTGTCGGCGGACCTGGCGGCCGCCGGAGTTGCCGTTGTGAGCGGGCTGGCGCGCGGCGTGGATACCGCCGCGCACGAGGCCGCCGTAAAGGCCGGCGGCGTGACCTGGGCCGCGATGGGAACGGGGCTGGGGACCGTCTTCCCTTCGGAAAATGAAAAGCTTGCCGAGCGGATAGTTGGCGCAGGCGGGGCGCTGATCTCCGAGTTCCCCATGGACATGGGCCCCTGGCCTAGCCATTTCCCGCGCCGCAACCGCATAATCTCCGGGTTGTCGCTGGCCACCGTGGTGGTGGAGGGCGGTTTTGAGTCGGGCGCGCTGATAACCGCCAGGTTCGCCCTGGAGCAGGGGCGCGAGGTGCTGGCGGTACCGGGGCAGGTTGATTGCCCCGCCAGCAAGGGGCCCAACTATTTCATAAAGAACGGGGCCTGCCCGGCCGAAACCGCCGACGATATAATAGCCTGCTTTCCCCCGGAGTATTTGTTCGGCGTGAAGCGGGTAAGATCCGCCGGCGCAAGGAGCCCATCCGAGGCGGCGTTGCGCGATCTTTCCGCGGACGCCTTGACGGCCTTCAAGGCCATAGCCGGGGACGAGGCCGGCCTTACGGCTGACGAGGTGACCCTGAAACTGGCGTGGCCGGTGCAGCGGTCCGCCGCGGCCCTGTTCGAGCTGGAAGCGGCGGGGACGCTGATGTCCAGGGGGGGCCGCTATTGCCGCGCGGTGTAGGTTTATTTGAGCCCGGCTGGCCAAGATCCTGGCCTGATTTGCGCCCGGCTTTTTGCCTTATAGGGAAAAATATAATATTATTGATATCTAATTATGGCTGAAAAGACCCCTAAAGTTACCAAACCCAAAGGCAAGCGCCACCTCGTTATAGTAGAGTCTCCCACCAAGGAGAAGACTATAAGCCGCTTCCTGGACGCGGATTATGTAGTGCGCAGCTCTTTCGGGCATGTGCGCGACCTGCCCAAGGACGAACTGGGCGTGGACGTTAAAGAAAAGTTCAATCCCAAATACGTCCTGGTGGAACGCGCCAAAAAGATCATCGCCGAACTTAACCTTATAGCCAAGAACGCCGATGTTATCTACCTGGCCACCGACCCCGACCGCGAAGGCGAGGCCATCAGCTGGCACCTGCGCGAGGCCATAAAGGCGGACGTGCCGTTCAAGCGCATCAGTTTCCACGAGATCACCAAGACCGCCATCGAGGAATCCCTCAAGAGCCCGCGCGACCTGGACATGGCGCTGGTGAACGCCCAGCAGAGCCGCCGCATCATAGACCGCATAGTGGGCTACAAACTTTCTCCGCTGCTGTGGAGCAAGATAAAGAGCGGCCTGTCCGCCGGCCGGGTGCAGTCCGTGACGGTGCGCCTTATAGCCGAGCGCGCCAAGGAAATAGCCGCCTTCAAGGAAGAGGACTATTACACGGTCTTCGCCAAACTCGCCAAGGGCGATTCCAAGGACTTCGACTCCAAGCTGGTGCGCTGGGAAGGCGCCGCCGTGGAGCAGACTATACTCCTGAAGCTCTTCGCCGAGGATTACCGCTACAAGACCTCCGTCTTTAAGAAGATAGAGGACACCGTGGAGGCAGGCACCTACCTGCGCAACTCCAAGCTGACCGTGTCCAAGGTGGACGCCAAGGCCGTACGCCAGAAGCCCAAGCCGCCTTTCATCACCAGCACCCTGCAGCAGGACGCCTACAATAAGCTGGGTTTCTCCTCGGACCGCACCATGAAGGTGGCCCAGAGCCTTTACGAAGGCGTGGACCTGGACGGCGAGCGCTCCGGCCTCATCACCTACATGCGTACCGACTCGTTCAACGTGTCGGCCGACATGCAGAAAGAGGCCGCCAAGTTCATTGCCGAGATCTACGGCAAGGATTTCTGCCCGGCCAAGCCGCCCACGTACCTCAAAAAGGTGAAGGGCGCGCAGGAAGCCCACGAGGCCATCCACCCTACTTCCGCCTACAAGCGGCCGGAGGAAATGGGCAAGTTCCTTAACCCCGACCAGGCCAAGCTTTACGACCTGATCTGGCGCCGCTTCATGGCCAGCCAGATGGAAGAGGCCATCTTCGATTCCCTCAGCGTGGAATTCTCCGACGAGAAAGGCCGCGCCGTGCTGCGCACCAGCGGGCGCACCGTGAAATTCGAGGGTTACCTGAAGATCTACATGGAGGAGAAGGAAGAGGAAGTGGCGGGCGAGGACGAAGAAGGTTCCGCCGCCCTGCCGCCGCTCAAGGAAGGCGACGTCGTCATCCTTAAGGACATCTCCACCAAGGCGCACAAGACCAGCCCGCCTCCGAACTACAACGAGGCCAGCATCATCAAGACGCTGGAAAAGCACGGCATCGGCCGCCCGTCCACGTACGCCGTGATCATAAAGAACATCATAGAGCGCGGCTACATCAACAGGGAGAAGGACCGCAAACTCCTGATCACCGAGCTGGGCGCCCTGGTGACGGAAAAGCTCAAGGACTTCTTCAAAGATATCATGGAGATCTCCTACACCGCCTCCATCGAGGATAAACTGGACGATATTGCCGACGGCAACGTGGACTGGGTGAAGTTCATGGGCGAGTTCTACACTCCTTTCGCCGCGGAACTGGCCACGGCCGAGAAGGACATGACGCGCTCCCGCCCCAACGTCATAAAGACCAACGAGAAGTGCCCGCTGTGCCTAAGCCCCATGGTGCAGCGCGAGAGCCGCTTCGGCAAGTACCTCTCCTGCTCGCGCTTTCCCAAGTGCAAAGGCAAGGTGCCGCTGGACAAGGAAGGCAACAAGCAGGATTACTTCGCCCCGATCAAGACCGAGAAGATCTGCACCAAGTGCAACAAGAACGCCATGCTGCTGCGCAAGAGCGCGCGCGGCTACTTCCTGGCCTGTTCCGGCTTCCCCAAGTGCCGCAACATCGAGCCGCCCACTCCGGAAGAAGTGGAGAAGCTGATAGCCTCCAGGAACAAGCCTTCCTGAAGCTGGGAAGGCGAAAAAAGAGCCCGGGCCGCAAAGCCCGGGCTCTTCTTTTATAGGCGGGGGGAAGTTACGCTTCGTCTTCCACGAGCGGGCGGTGTTCTTCGAGCGTGCCCTCGGCAGGAGCCGCCTTCTTCAGCGGGGTCTCGTTCCACAGGCGGGTCATCAGCAGCGCGCCGATGAGCGAGAAGGGTATTATCATGTAGGTCCAGCTGCCCCAGCCCCATTTGTCCAGGAAGTGGCCCATAAGGAAGCCCGTGAGGCCGCTGGCCAGGTACTGTACGCCGTCCAGCAGGCCGGCCACGGTGGAAGCCGCGCGCGTGCCGCCAAAGTCCATGGAGGCGGTGCCGGTGAGCATGCCGTGCACGCCGAAGATCCACATGCAGGAGAAGCCTATCATGAAGGCCGCAAGTGCCGGGCTCGCGGTCTGGCCGAGCACGAAGAGGGAGGCGGCCTGGGCCAGGTAGAAGATGAAGGCTACCGGCGCGCGCCGGGACTGGAATACCTTGTCGGACAGGAAGCCGCAGATGATGCCTCCCAGGATGCCGCCCACCGTGATGCCGGAGGTGGCTATGGTGAACAGCGTGCTGCCGTGCGCTATCTTGTGCACTTCGGAAAGGAACGGCACGAACCAGAGCAGCAGGCCCTGGCGCACGAAGCCGGTGCAGAATTCGGAAACGGCCAAGGTGACTATGACCGGGTTGGTAAAAACGCGGGTCATGAGTTCGCCGAGCTTGAGGGGGGGCTGGCCGGTCTCGTGGGAGGTGGCGTCGCCGGTGTTGAAATTCTCGAAGCCGGCTTCCTTGGGAGTGTCTTTCACAAGGAACAGGTCCACCAGGAACATGGTGAGGATGGCCCCCGACGGGATGAGGAACACCATGTACCAGGGCAGGGTGGACATGATCCAGCCGCCCACGGTCATGGCGAGGAAGTAGCCGCCGGAGATCATGATGCCGAAGATGCCGCCGAACACGCCGCGCTCTTTGACGTGGAACCACGGGGCGTTGACCTTTACCACCGACAGCGCGCCGAAGGACTGGAAGTACTGGTTCACGGCGTAGAGCAGCGACATGCCCACTATCAGCTTGGTGCTCCAGCCGTTAAGGAACAGCAGGCCTATCACCAGGTTGAGCAGGGAGGCGCCCAGCGCGCCGAACAGGATGGCTTTTTTTCCGCCAATGCGGTCGGCCAGCGGGCCGTTGAACATGACCGAGAGGGCGTAGGTCCAGAAGCCGGCCGTGGCTATGATGCCGAACTCGGCTTTGCTCAGATGGAACATGTCCATCATGCTCTTGGAAGCCACGTTAAGGTTGTAGCGGCCCATGTAGAAGGTGGCGTAAGTGAGGCCGAGGGGGAACCAGTTCAAAAAACGGCGGCGGCGGTATTCGGCTGGATGCTGGGGGGCTTCTGACATTTTCAGGCTCCTGAACGTACTGGGATTCTGCGTTGCTTCAAAGTAATTATATAACTTTGAGAAAGAAGGCCCGGTAAAATCCGTGTAAGGTCAAAAAAAACCCCGCGGTCCGCGCGGGGTTTTTGCAAGGCGGCAAGCGCCTTATTTCGCCGGCCTGCTCCACACGGCGTAGCGTTCCCCGCTCGTTTCCAGCGTCCAGCCGTCGCCGGGGTTCCAGCCCCAGTTCTTGCCCAGCTTGACCACCAGCTGCTTGTTCTTGCCGGCGATGGTTGCCGCGTACAAGCCGTTGGTGGCGGTAAGCACCTGCATGGGGCTCGTGGAGGTGACGCCTGCGCTTTTGCGCACCGCAATAAGCCTGGCGATCGCGTCATGGTAAGCTGGGCCCCAGCTGAAGAAGTGCGGCCAGAAAACGCAGGGGACGCCGGGGTGGGTGAGGATGTAGGCGTAGCCCACCAGCCGCTGGGCCTTGTATTCCGCGGAGGCGATCTGGATGAAGTTGGGGTCCCGCGGGGAAGTGTCGTGGCTCTCCACGAAGGTGACGGCCTTGGCGGGCCACCAGCCTATGACGCCAGTAGGACGGCCGTTGTCGTTGAGCAGCTCGTAGCGCTCGCTCTCTACCGCGCCCACCAGCGCGTAGCGCTGCGTGAAGTCGAAGGCGGTGGACGCGTTGGTCTTGGCGCCGGCGGAGTCCGTGCCGTCTATCCAGTTGGTGATCTGCTGGCGGTCGGTATCGTAATATTCCCCGACCGTGAAGACCGGGCTGGAGGCGGAATTGTAATCCTCGATATGGGAGGCGGCGTAGCCCTTTACCATATCGTAGCGCCAGCCGTCGAACCCGATGGTGTGCTTGAGCCAGCGCATGAACACCCGTGTGTCTTCCTGCACCTGCGGGTTGCGGTGGTCCAGGTCGCGGCAGCCGAAGTCGCCCTGGCCCTCGTCGTTGTAAAGGGAGCGTGGCAGGGCGGCGTAGGGCGGCTGGGCCCACACTTCGTCGTCGTTGCTGATAACGTTGGACGGCCAATCCGGGTTCTTGAAATCGAGCCAGTTAGTGGAGCCGTTGCGGTGGTTGAGCACGATGTCGGCGAGTACCTTGAGCCCCGACTTGTGCATGGCCTTCACGGCCTCTACAAGGACTTCTTTTTTACCCCACTGGGAATCCAGCTCGTACCAGTCCCGGGGATAATAACTTCCCACCGAGACCGGCGGGAACCAGACCAGGTCGAAACCGGCCGCGCCTATCTCGGGGGCTTTCTGCGCCAGCTCGCCCCACCAGCCGCGCGGCGGGTGGTACCAATAATCGTCTGCGTACCAATGGAAGCCCTGCAGCATCACCAGCTCGCTGCCGGGCACGTCTATGCGGCGCTGCGGCGGAGGGGTGAAGGTTTTGCTGGAATATCTGCGGACGGCGTCCTTCCAGTCGGCGGAAGCGGCCTGGGGAGTCTTTACGGCATAGGGGACTTTAGGGGTGGCGACCGGCGCGGCGGAAGCGTCCAGTTGGGCCGCCGCACTCCCGGTTTCCGCCGCCGGCGAGGAGGCGGCGAAAATGGCGGGCAGCAAAAGCGTTAAAAGCGTCCGTTTTAAAATACCCATCGTATCTCCGTAACCCTTCGGGAACATTACGATATTATACAGGATATGGCAGGACTGGAAAGGGCCAAAAGGCCCAGCTCTGGACGGTCCGTCGGGGCCCTTAATTGCTAGAATTATACCGAATGAAACAGCTGGCGGATAGATTCCTGCTGCACCTGAAGGCCCAGCGCAACTTCTCGCGCAACACCATAAAGGCCTATCAGTACGACCTCGGCGAGTTCCTGGGATATGCGGCCGCCAATAAAGCGGTCTCGCTGGCCGGCCTGGACCGCCCGCTGATGCGCGGGTATATCGCCTCCATAAACGATAAAAAGGTTTCCCGCAATACGCTGCTGCGCAAGATCTCCGCGGTGCGTTCCTTTATGGCCTGGTTGTTGGAGACCGGTCAGCTGGAGACGGATCCTTTCGACCTTATAACCATTCCCAAAAAAGAAAAACGTCTGCCGCGCTTCCTGACGGAGGGCGAGGTGGGCAAGCTGCAGGACTACAACCTGCCGGAGCGGGTGGAGGCGCGGGAAAAAGGATATTATTTCGCCCTGCGCGACTACGCGCTGTTCGAACTGGTCTATTCCAGCGGGTTGCGCCGCTCGGAGGCCGCCGGGCTCAACGTGGGGGACCTGGACCTGTACTCCGGTTTCGCTCGCGTTATGGGCAAGGGCTCTCGCGAGCGCCTGGTGCCCGTGGGGGACAAGGCATTGACCGCTATCCGTGCGTATCTGGAGACCCGGCCCAAGCCGCTGTCGCACGGCCTGCCGCTGTTCCTTAATCATAAGAACGGCCGCCTCGGCGGAGCGGGGATAGCGCTGGTCTTCCGGAAAATGGCCAAGCGGGCGCGCTTCGCCCGGCCCATGAACCCGCACTCGGTGCGCCACTCGTTCGCCACGCACCTGCTGGACCATGGCTGCGACCTTAAGTCCGTGCAGGAGATGCTGGGCCACAAGAACCTGCAGACCACGGAAATTTATACGCACGTTTCGCTGGAGCGTTTGAAGGAAGTCTATGACAAGGCGCATCCGCGGGCGAAAAGAGGAGGAGGCCCGGCCTCGGGGAATTGAGGCCCGGCCTCGCTTACACTGCATGCCCTTCGATCCTTCCCTGGATAACGGCCCCGAACTGCTGGCCCGCGCGGCCCGCGCCGCCGGCGCGCGGCCCGACCTTACGCAGGGCGGCGGCGGCAACGTCTCGGTCAAAGTTGGCGCGGAGCTCATGCTGGTAAAGGCCTCCGGCTCGCAGTTGAAGGACCTGACGCCAACGTCCGGTTATGCCCTGGTGAATTACGGAAATATAAAGCGCCGTATCTGCGCCGGCCCGGGCGGCGAGAGCGAATTCTCGGACTATATCTGCGCGCAGGCGCGGCCCGTAAAAGGCGTGAAACCCGCGCCGCCTTCCATAGAGACCGGCTTTCACGCCCTGCTCAATACGTTGGTGGTGCACACGCATTCGGTTTACGCCAATATCCTGAACATGAGCGCGGAGGGGCACGCGCTGGGCCGGAAACTTTTTCCGAACGCCGAGTTCCTCTCCTACAAGGCGCCGGGCCCGCAGCTTTGCACCGCGGTGAACGAACGCGCGCTGCCGCGCGGGCCGCAAGTATTTTTCCTGGCCAATCACGGCCTGGTGGCGGCGCACGCCGGGGTGGAGGGTGCGCTGGAGCTTAACGAGCGCGTGAACGAAACTATACGGCGGCAGCTGCGCCTGCCGGCCTACCCGGCGGTGGAGCCGGCGCGGGGGCTGTCCGCGCACAACGCGTCGGCGCTGGCGCGCTACGGCCGGGCTTTTATGCTGGAGAACGTGCTGTCGCCTGACCAGGCGCTGTACTGCTCGCCGGAAGCGCTGGACGGCCGTGCCGGCCCCGCAGAGAACGAGGTGTTGACCGCGCTGTTCTATATCCTGGACTGCATGGCGGGGCTCAAGCTTACGCCCAGATTCCTCACCAGATCCGAAGTCGCTTATTTCGACACCATGAAAAGCGGCCGCTACTCCCGCAAATAGCGGTTTGCAGATGGTCTTCTCCAAGGTGAGCACTTTGTCCCGTGCCCTGGGCCTTTCTGCCCATGCCGGCCCGCCTCGCGCGCTGTAAAATATGATCCGATGATGAAGTTCCTGCTCGGGGTCTCCCTTATGCTGGGAGGTTCAGGCGCGCTGCGCGCCATGGAACCTCCGGACGGTGCACCGCCTTACGCGGCCGCGCGCGTGTATCGCGATGGCGTCCAGGCGGATGCCGGCAACATGGAATTTTCCCCGGACCTGATAGAGGGGCTTAAGGCGCGCCTGTCGCCAGACAGCAAAGGCCGGAACCTTCTGTCCATAAGGCGCACCGGGCTCCCGGCCGAGGGGAATCCGAAGATGCTGGTGCTGCTGATAGATTTCGACGAGTACCCTGCCAGGCCGGGGGATACTCCCGAGGTAATGCAGGCCAAGATATTCGGCTCGGGAGGAGCGTTCCCGATGGAGAGCCTGAGCGCTTATTACAGGCGGTCCTCCTACGGGAAACTCAATATAGAGGGTAACGTGCTGGGCTGGTACCATGCAGGCAGGCGCAGCGACGTGAAAGAGACGGTGGAAGGGCTTGAGGACCTTATAAAACGCGCGCTGTCCAGTTACAAAGACCACGACTTCTCGCAGTATGATAACAACGGCGACGGCCAGGTAGACTATTTCGCGGTAATATGGACCGGCCCCAAAGGTCCGTGGAGTTCGTTCTGGTGGGGGAAACTTCGGCCCTTCATAGACAGGTCCTTTACGGTAAGCGGCAAGAGGTTGGGCTCTTTCTCATGGCAGTGGGAGGCCCAGGATTGGGATAAGCCCGAAAGTGTTTTTAAGGTGCGCGTATTGCTGCATGAGACGGGGCATGCACTCGGTCTGCCGGACTATTATGATTACAAGCCGGAAGCGGGCCCGGGCGGCGGGCTTGGCGGCTTCGATATGATGGACGCGGACCGTTACGACCACAACTGTTTCAGCAAATTCATGCTGGGCTGGACGGCTCCGAGGCTGGTTTCGGGAAGCGGAGAATTCCTGCTCAGGCCCGCCTCGGAATCGGGGGACTGCCTGATGCTGCTCCCGCCAGGCAGGGCCGTTAACCCGTTCGGGGAATTCTTCCTGGTGGAGAACAGGCGGCCGTCCGGTAACGATGCGGATAGCAAGTTCCCCGGAGGGGGGCTCGTTATATGGCACGTGGACGCCGCGCTGAACGACAAGGGCAACAACTTCCTAAATAATAACCAGGATACCGCCCGCAAGCTGCTGAAGATCCTGGAGGCTGACGGGAAAGAAGAGATAGAACTGGTCAAAGACAAAAAATTCGACGTGCAGGATTTTTTTGCGGAAGGTCAGGGCATCGCCCCGGAGACCACTCCGTCCAGCCGGTCCTATTCCGGGGATGATTCCGGGATATCGCTGGTCTCGCTCGGCGGTTCCGGCGACGTCCGCGTAAAAGTATCGATGGCCGGCGGGAACTAGAACTCCAGGTTGGGGCGGAGGATGAACTGGAAACTGTTAGGGGTCTTCATGCCGGCCGGCGCGTTGGAAAGCGGGCCGGAATATTTTTTGTCTGCGGTCCAGACGAAGCCGAGTCCCAGCGTAAAAGCCACGCGCGAATTCTTCGCCGGGAATTTCTTGTCCAGCACCAGGTAGTGCCGGATGGGCTCCAGCTTCTTCTGTGAAAAATCCGAAACGTACTCGAAGCCGCTGTTGTGCAGCCAGAAGCTGCCGCCCCGCTCCTTGAAGTCGGTGCGGCTGCGGCGGAAACCTATAAAGAAAGAGTCCGCGATGTGGCGGTTCTCGTGGAACTTGGCGCCGCCGCGGAAGCTCCAGCGCAGGCTGCGGTCCGCCAGGATCTGCTCGCCTTTAAGCTTGCCTTCCATCTGCAGCCAGTTGTCCCGGACCAGGATATTGTCCTTGAGGTGGTGCGTCCCGACGTCTATGAGCAGGCCGGAATAGCCGTTGCGTTTGCCCTGGAAAGACTTGTTGATGGTGTCGAAAGAGACGACGTTGCCCAGGAAGAACGAGAGCGCCCAAGGTTCCTCGAAGCCGGCCGTGACGGCCTGCACGGCGTTGAAGTTGCTGGTCCACTGCATGTCGTGGTAAAAGCCGGGCTGGTGGCGCCGTATCAGCGCGCCGGCGTACGGCAGCGGGTTGAGGCTGGCCTCGATCACCAGCGTGCGCGGCTGGTAGAATTTGGTAATGAGTTCCCGGTAGATCTCCAGTTCGTTCTTTACCTCGAGGTGCGGGATCGGCTTGCCAGTAAGGCTGTTATACATGCCTACGGACGCGTAGTACGGGTCCAGCTCCACTTCGAACGTGGTCTTATTCTCGGGGGCGTCCTGTGCGCGGGTCAGGGCCGGGGCGACGAGGAGCAGCAGGGCGAGCAGCGGTTTCATAGGTGATAATTTATCATTTTTAGTATACTTTCCCAATGAAAACTGCCCTGACAGCGCTACTCCTGGCCGGCTTCGTGTCCGCCGCGGCGGCCGGCCCGGTGGAAAACAAGATCAAGGAAATAGCCGCCGCACCCGGGGTGAAGAACGCCTCCTGGGGGCTGAGCGTGCGTGACGCCGCCACCGGCAAGCCCATCGCGGAACGCAACCCCGCGCTGAACCTGGCGCCGGCGAGTATCATGAAGGTGCTGGTTACGGCCGCGGCGCTGGACAAATTCGGCCCGGAAAAGACTTTCCAGACAAGGCTGTATCGCGACGGCGAGATCTCCAACGGTTTTCTCAACGGCAACCTTTATATAAAAGGCGCGGGCGACCCTTCGCTGGGGTCCCAGCTGGTGAAAGGCGCCGTGCCGCTGGACGACGTGTTCAAGGGCTGGGCCGAAGCGCTTAAGGCGGCCGGCATCCGCGTTATCAACGGGGCGGTGGTGGGCGACGATTCCGCCTTTGAAAGCGTGCAGCCCGGGTCCTGGGCCTGGGAGGATATCGGCAACTATTATGCCGCGCAACCGTCGGCCCTGACGGTGAACGACGGCCTTTACAAGATCTTCTTCAAGCCTTCGCAAAAGCCCGGCGACGAGGCCGTTGTGCTGCGGACCGAGCCGTATATCGACGGGCTCAAGTTCGAGAACCATATGAAGACGGGGCCCGCCGGTTCCGGGGATAACGGCTATGTCTACGCCTTCCCCGGCCAGTACCAGGCCGTGCTGCGCGGCTCTATCCCGCAGGGGCAGCCTGAGTTCGCCATTAAAGGCGCGCTGCCCGAGCCCGCCATGTTCGCGGCGCAGAGTTTCAGTTATTACCTGGCCAGAACCGGGATAAATTCCAATAAGAAGGCTGTGCGCGGCGCCGTGCCCGCCGGGGCCGTGCAGCTGGCGCAGGCCCCCGCCGCCCCGCTCAAAGACATCGTGCGCGTCACCAACAAGCGCAGTTTCAACCTTTACGCCGAACTGCTGCTGCGCCAGCTGGGGGGCGGCTCGCCGGCGGCCGGGATCTCCGCGGTGAGGTCTTTCCTGGGTTCCGCCGGCGTGGACACGGCCGAACTGGATATGGAGGACGCTTGCGGCCTGTCGCCGCGGGACACCGCCAGGGCGGAGACCTTTGCCTCGCTGCTGCGCGCTGCGCGCGGCAAGGCCTGGTTCCAGGATTTTTACGACTCGCTGGTCTTTCCGGGCGATCCGGAGGCCACCGGCCACGTGCGCAACCTGGGCAAGGGCACGCCGCTGGAGGCGAACCTGCGGCTGAAATCCGGCTCGCTTAACGGCGTGCGTTCCTACACCGGGTACCTGAAGACCAAGAAGGGCCGCACGCTGGTTTTTGCCTCGCTGATGAACGGTTACTCGGCGTCCGGCAATTCCATAGACAAACTTCACGAGGAGCTGCTGCTGACGCTTTATTCGGCTTACTGAGCCGGGTGGAAATGAAAAAGACCGCGCCGGGCAGGCGCGGTCTTTTTTTGTCCGCGGCGGGTCAGCCCAGGATGTCCTTGAGAAAGCCGCGGGCTTTCTTTATGCGGGCGGCGGCTTCCGGCTTGCCGACGCCGAGCCTGGCCATGACTATGGCGGTCTTCACGTCGTTGCCGGTGATGTCCAGCAGGCGCCGCGCTTGCGCCTGGTCTACGCCGCCTACGGTGGCGGTGATGCGCTCCGCGCGCAGCACCAGTTTTTTGGAAGTGGTTTTTACGTCCACCATCCAGTTGCGGTAGACCTTGCCGGAGATCACCATGGACCCGGTGGAGAGCATGTTAAGGGCCAGCTTGGTGGCGGTGCCGGATTTCATGCGCGTGGAGCCGGAGACGGGCTCGGGCCCGACGTCTATGGCTATCCGCACGGAGGCCTCTTTGGCCTTTTCCTTCGGGTTGCAGGTAAGCAGCACCGTCACGGCGCCGGCCTTCCTGCCTGCGGTCAGGCCGCCCTTCACGTAGGGGGTTATGCCGCTCGCCGCTATGCCTATAACGGTATCGCCGCGGCGGGCGAGACGGGAGATCTCCCGCCGGCCCGCTTCAAAGACGTCCTCCGCGCCCTCCTTGGACAGGAAGACCGCGTCGTTGCCGCCGGCCATCAGGGCGGTGAATATTCCGGGCGCCACCCCGTAGGTGGGGGGTATCTCCGCGGCTTCCAGCACGCCCAAACGGCCGCTGGTCCCCGCGCCGATGAAATAGATCCTGCGCCCGGCCAGGTAGCTGCGCGAGATGGCGCGCGCGGCGCGTTCTATCTGGGGCAGCGCCTTGGCTACGGCCTTGGGGACCAGGTAGTCCTCGTGGTTGAGCTTTTCCAGGACGCGCCGCAGCGGCACGCGGTCCAGGTCGCGGGTGCGCGGGTTGTTCTGTTCGGTAGGCAGCCGGGAGTAGCGGGTGAACGCGTCGGTCTTTTTCATGTGGTCAATCCTGGGAGTATCCTTCCATCGGGGCGGGTTCCTGTTCGGGGTCGGCCGGCGCCTGTCCGGTGGCGTCCGGCGTCAGACCTGCCGGCGCGGCCGTGGAAACCTCTACAATGTCGGGCAGGCGCGGGTTCTTTACCCAGTCCAGTACGCGGCGTAAATTGTATTTGTTGACCAGCCCCGGGCCGAAACCTTTTGCCTCCACTATCACCGCCACGTTCTGCTTGCCGCAGGCTATCTGCGCCGTGTGGTTGAGGATCTGGAATTCCGCGTACTGCCGGGCGCGGTCCGCGCCGGCTATCAGCAGTATCGGCCGCCGGCCGTAGGCGCGCAGGGGGTTCACGGAAAGCACGGAATTGACGTTGAGGACGGGCGACACGGCCACCACCATGGAGATCTCCGGGTGGATCGCGGCGGCCTTTATGGCCAGGTTCGCGCCCAAAATGGAGCCCACCAGGACCGTCTGCGCGCCGGTAACGGAATTGGTGGAGAGGAAGGAGATGGCCGCTTCCACGTCGCGCAGCATCTTGTTGAACTCGTTGTCCTGGCCGTCTATGGCGAAAGCGCGCCACGTGGTGGTGGAGCCAGACGGGGCCACGAAGCTGTTGCCGTGGCCTCGGAGGTCCAGCGCCAGGTAACCGAAGCCGTAGCGCTTGAGCGGCTTGAAGAGCGGTTCCCACTCGGTGAGATCGCTTTTCTGCGCGTGGATCAGGACCAGCGTCGGCGCGCCTTCGGCGGCCTTCAGGTAGCGCGCGTTAAGGGTCCAGCCGTCCTCGGCCGAGAGCGAGACCCGCTCTTCCTCGCGCGCCGGCTCCTGCGCGCCGGCTACGGCGGCAAGCAGGGCCAGCGCGGCGCAGAGGAGGAGTTTTGATCTCATCGCTTTGCCGCGCTCACTTCAGTATTTCTTCGGGCTTGAACCAGATGTTTATCTCGCGTTGCGCTTCCTCTACGTTGCCGGAGGCGTGCACTACGTTCTCGAAATAGCCGTGCTTGCGGCAGATGCGCCCGAAAGCGCCGCGGATGGTGTCGGGAGAGGCGTCCTCGGGGTTGGTGATGCCCACGGCGTCGCGGATGCCTTTAACGGCGTTGTCGCCCTGGTAGACCAGCGCCATGACGCGGCGTTTGGGGTCGCCGTGATACTCGCCTTTTATGAAATTTATCAGGTGCTCGAAAAGCTTCTTGTCCACGAACGGGCCTTTGCCCTCGAGCAGCGCGTAATGCTCGCGCGCCAGCTTGTCCGTAACGGTCACGATCTTCGCTCCTACGAGCTCCAGGTGGGTGTTCTCCAGCCTGTCGATCGAGAGCCCGGCCAGGTGCCGCTGCATCCCGTCGGGTTTTATCAGCACGAGCGTTCTTTCTATGGCCATGTCGCCTCCTGGTATGATGCCGCCCTGTCATTCTACATTCTTTAGCGGGCGCCGCGCAAAATCCGCGGTTGCCCGGCGGCGGCGGCTTATGATATATTTTCCCGGCGTGTATGCGCGACAACTTTGAAAAACTCATCGCGGAGGGGGACGCGTTCCGCGCGGACTTCCTTGACGGTTACCGTTACCGGTGGTACAGGTATTCGCCTCATAACGCGGCCTACGCCAGGTGGAAACGAGCCTGCCTGGCCCTGCTGAAAGAAGCGTTCGGTGCGGGGAGCGCGCACTATTCGGAACTGCTCGCGGCTGAAGCCGGCCTTTCCGCCCGCGCGCCGGCCGCCGCTTTTTCCTGTTTTCTCGAGACCATGAAGAAGGCCGCGGCCGAATTCCGCCCCGTGCCAGCCGCGCCGGCCTACGCCTCGGACCTTGTGGAAGAGGTGCTGGCGCGCGCGGAGGCCCTGGCCGCCAGGGGGCACTATACGTCCGCGGTAGCGCTGGCAGGGACGATCCTGGACGGGTTGCTGCGCCGCTTATGCTCCGCCCGCGGGGTGCTCTGTCCGGAAAAAGCTCCTCTGGAGAACGTTAACGACAGGCTGCTGGAAGCCCGCGTTTACGGCCGTCCGCGTCACAGGGAGGCGGCGCTGCGCATAGCCCTGAGGCGCAGCGCGGAGCTCTGCTACACGGACAAGTTGAACGCCCGCAATGTTTCCGAGACCATAGCCTGGCTCAGGGCTTTCGCGGCCGAATATTTTCCGGCTTCCAGGGGCGGCCGCCCTTCCGGGCCAGCCTTATTGTAATCTTCGCATCTTTCTTGTAAAATAATCTATCTTTCCGGTCCAGTTCCGGCCGGCCGAAAGACAGGAGACCTATGTCCAAAGTAATGGTGGTTGACGACGAGAAAGACGTTGTATACCTGATAAAGGTGCTCATGGAGCGCGAGAAGCTGGAAGTGCTCGAGGCCTATAACGGCCTGGAGGCTTTCAATAAGCTCACCTCCAAGGAACCGGGCCGCGTCATCCCCGACGCTATAATCCTGGACATCATGATGCCGGAAATGGACGGGTATACCTTCCAGTCCAAGCTGCAGGAGATAGAGGAACTGAGCCACATCCCGATAGTCATCCTGACCGCGAAAGGCCAGATGAAAGACCTGTTCGAACTTGCCTCCAACATCTTCGCCTTCGTGGAGAAACCCTTCGAGCCGAAGAACCTGGTAAAGATAGTAAAGGACGCGATAGCCGCAAAAAAATGAACGAAATACCGACTCCTAATTCAGGCATCAACGAGATAGTCTCCAACAATTACGGCAAGATCAAGGCCATCAGGGAGAAGGGCATAGACCCGTTCCCGCACCGTTTCAAGACCACCCACACTATCGGGGAGGCCGCCAAGCTCGCCCCGGAAACCCCGGTGACGATAGCCGGCCGCATGATGCTCATGCGCGTCATGGGGAAGGCCACTTTCGCCCACCTCAAGGACGGCACCGGCAAGCTGCAGATCTACGTTAAGAGGGATTCCGTGGGCGAGGAAGCCTACGAGATCTTCAAGAAGCAGATGCACGTCGGCGACTTCCTCGGAGTGGAGGGGAAGCTGTTCCTCACCAAGACCGGGGAGCTGACCGTGGACGCGGCCAAGATCACCGTGCTGGCGAAGTCCGTGCGGCCGCTGCCCGAGAAGTTCCACGGCCTGACCGATGCCGAATCGCGCTACCGCGACCGCTACCTGGACCTGCTGACCAACGACGAGGTGCGGGGCATCTTCCTAAAGCGCTCCCAGATAGTGGCGGCGCTGCGCGAGACGCTCAACGGCGAGGGGATGCTGGAAGTGGAGACCCCCGTGCTTTGTTCCCAGGCCGGCGGCGCTTCCGCCCGCCCTTTCATCACTTTCCATAACGCCTACAAGAACGAGCTCTACATGCGCATCGCGCTGGAGCTGCCGCTGAAGAAGCTGCTGATAGGCGGCTTCCAGGGCGCGTACGAGATAGGCCGCGTGTTCCGCAACGAGGGCGTGGATACCCGCCACAACCCGGAGTTCACCATGGTGGAGGCTTACAAGGCCTACTCCGATTACCACGGCATGGCCGCGCTGGTGGAGAAGCTCTTCGAGCGCTTCATCCAGGTCATCGGCAGCGAGACCGTGGACTACAACGGCACCAAGATCAACCTGAAGCCTCCTTTCAAGCGCCTCAGCCTGCCCGACGAGTGGAAGGTGAAGACCGGCGAGGATATCCACAATATCCTGGAAGGCAAGCGCTTTAACCGCCCGAACCTGGTGGCCCTGGCCAAGAAGCTGCACATCGAGTGCGGCCCCGATACCACTTCCGCCAAGATCTTCGACCGCATCATGGACGAAAAGATCCTGGCCGACCTGCAGCAGCCGACCTTCGTGTTCGACCACCCGACGGCCATTACGCCGCTGGCCAAGTGCAAGCCCGGCGACGAGTCGCTGGTGGAGCGCTTCGAATTCTTCGCGGGCACCGAGGAGATAGCCAACGCCTACTCCGAGCTCAACGACCCGGAGGACCAGAAGAGCCGCCTGGTGGAGCAGCTGCGCCAGCAGCAGGAAGAGAATAACGGCGAGGCGGACATCCTGGACAAGGATTTCATCGAGGCCATGGAATACGGTATGCCGCCCATGGGCGGCATAGGCATAGGCATAGACCGCGTCACGATGCTCTTGACCGGCAAGCCGTCCATCCGCGAAGTGGTTCTGTTCCCTCTGTTGCGGCCCGACCAGCAGTAAGGGCCCGGCAGAAGATGCGGGGACCGGGTTAGCAAAACCATCAGAAGGCCGGGCCTTGCTCAAGCGGCCCGGCCGGATGAGGAGTGAGGGCACGGTGTGCCCGAACGTTTTTGCGTTCCGGTCCCCGCGTTTTCTGCCAGGAATTATATTTTCCAGTTTATGTCCACGGAATTCTTTATAGCGCGGCGTTACTTGCTCGCCAAGAGGAAGGGCCTCTTTGCCATGATCACTACGTTCATCGGCGTGGCCGGCGTGGCGCTGGGCGTGGCCGCGCTCATAGTGACGCTGGCCATCATGGACGGCTTCCAGTCCGACATCAAGAAGAAGGTCATCGACGCGCAGGCGCATATCACGCTGTACGGGCGCATGCAGCCCCGCGACCTGGAAGTGGTGCGCGCGGCGCTGGAGCGCGACGGCCGGATAGCGGCTTTCTCGCCTTTCGTGCTGGGGCAGGCCATTCTTACCTTCGACAACCGCTCCACGGGCGTGGTGGTGAAGGGCCTCGACCCCGCAGGGGAATTTTCCGTCAACAACCTGAAGAATTCTCTGACGCGCGGTTCCTGGGAACCGCTGGTGAGCCCCGTCAAGGACGCGCCTGCGGCGTTGGTGCTTGGCGAGGAACTGGCCAAGAACCTCGGGCTCTGGGTGGGCGACGACGCCGTGCTGGTCTCTCCCCAGGGCGCGGCCACCGGCATGGGCCTGCTGCCGAAGATGAAGAAGTTCCGCGTGGCCGGGCTGGTGCGCACGGGCTATTACGAATTCGACAACACCATGGCCTACTGCGCGCTGGGCGCGGCGGGGGATTTCTTCGGTTTGGGCGGCGGCGCCAACGGCGGCGGCGTACGGCTGAAGGATATCGGGGCCGCCGGGCCGGTGGCGGCCGACCTGCGCAAGTCCCTCGGGTTCTCCTACACGGTAAAGACCTACGCCGACATGAACCAGACGCTTTTCGCCGCGCTGAAGCTGGAAAAGTTCGTGATGACGCTGGTGCTGGCGCTGATCATCCTCGTCGCCACTTTCAATATAGCCTCCAACCTGCTGATGATGAGCGTGGAGAAACTGCGCGACATCGGCATCCTGCGCGCGATGGGCGCCGGCCCGGCCTTTATCCGGCGCGTTTTCTTCTGGGAGGGGAACCTGATCGCGGTGACGGGCATAGCGCTGGGCGTGGCGCTGGGCGTGGGCATCTCCATTTTTATTTCCGTCTACCCGGTGGTGGAACTGCCTTCGGATATTTATTACATAACCAAGGTCCCGGTGGACCTGAAAGTGCGGGACATCCTGGCTACGGCCGGGGTAAGCTACCTGCTCTGCATGCTCAGCGCGCTCTACCCCGCGCTCAGGGCCTCCAAGGTGAGCCCGGTGGACGCTATACGCTATGGATAACGTCGTAGAGATAAACGGTCTCAGTAAAGCCTATACGCAGGGCCACGAGCAGATCCTGGTGCTCGAGGAACTCTCTTTCCATATCGCCAAGGGAGAATTCGTCTCCATCTTAGGGCCGTCCGGCTCCGGCAAGTCCACTGTCCTCAATATCGTAGGCCTGCTCGACGACGTCTACAGCGGCGAGGTCCGCCTCTTCGGCCGAAAACTGGAAGACCTGGACGAGGCCGAGAAGGCCGTGCTGCGGCTTAAGAACGTGGGGTTCGTGTTCCAGTTCGACTCGCTGCTGCCTGAGTTCACGGTGCTGGAGAACATAGAGATGCCGGCGCGGGTGCTGGGCGAGGGCGGGCCGGGCCGGGGGCTGGAACTGCTTAAACGTTTCGGCCTGGAAGCCATCGCGCACAAGTTCCCCATGGAGATCTCCGGCGGCGAGAAACAGCGGGCCGCCATGCTGCGGGCCCTGCGCAACGGCCCGGCGCTGCTGATAGCCGACGAGCCTACCGGCAACCTGGACCGCCACAATTCCGGCGTCATCCTGGACGACCTGCGCCGCGCCGCGGAGATGGGCGCCGCCGTGCTGATGGTGACCCATAACGACGAAGCCGCGCGCCGCGCGGACCGCGTGCTGCGCATGGCCGGCGGAAAACTGGAAACCCCGAAATGAAGCTCTGCGACGAATGCAACAAGGAAGCGGCCGCGGTATTCCTGAAACTGGCGGTCAATAATAAGGTCACCGAGACGCACCTGTGCCAGGCCTGTGCGGCCAGGAAAGGCATGGGCCTCGGGTTCGAGTCCGGCGCGTTCAATATCTCCGACATCGTCGGGAACATGAGCGGCTACTTCAAGGATTTCCTGCCGCCCGAGAAGAAGACCCTGCGCTGCCGCGCCTGCGGCCTCAAGTATTCTGAGTTCAAAGAAAGCGGCCGCCTGGGCTGCCCGGAGTGCTACGCCGGGTTCGGGTCGCAGCTGGCCGAACTGCTGGCGCGCATCCACGGCGCGTCCCGGCATACCGGCCGCGCCTATTGCGGCGGGGCCGCCCTGAAATTATCCAAGGCGGAGATCGGGCGCCGGCTGGACGAGCTCCGCGCGGAGCTGAAGGCCGCCATCGCGCGCGAAGATTTTGAGGGCGCGGCGCGCTTGCGCGACGCCATGCGGCAGTTGGAGGGGGGCCATGGCTGACGTGATAAAGGCCTTCCGTTCCGGGGTGACCTGGGCCAACGCCAGGGGCGCCTGGCCGGATATGATATTCTCCACGCGGGTGCGCTTTGCCCGCAACCTGGAGGGTTTTCCCTTCCCGGGCCGCGCCGAACCGCGGCAGCTGGCCGAAATACGCAGACTGACTTTTGCCGCCGTTAAGGCCTCCGGCTCGTTCGCGCGCGGCCACTACTTCAAGACCGAAGCGCTGGACCGGCTGGAGAAGGGGTTCCTGGTGGAGCGGCACCATATTTCGCATGCGTTGGCGGCGTCCGCGCTGCCCTCAGGGGCGGCCGTTTCCAACGACGAAGACCTGTCCGTCATGGTCAACGAGGAAGATCACCTCCGCCTGCGCTGCCTCAGCGCCGGGTTCGCCATAGAAGAGGCCTTTAAGGCGGCGTTGAAGCTGGACGAGGCGCTGGGGCGCGAACTGCCCTTCGCTTACGACGGCAATTTCGGTTTTTTGACCGCCTGCCCCACCAACACTGGCACGGGCATGCGCGTCTCCTGCCTGGCTCACCTGCCCGCCTTGTCGCGGCTGGGCCGCATGCCGCAGGTGCTGGAGAGCCTCTCCCACCTTGGGGTGACGGCTCGCGGCATCTACGGCGAGGGCACCTGCGTGCTGGGGGATTTCTACCAGATCTCCAACGCCACCTGCCTGGGCCGCACCGAAGAGGAATTCTGCCAGAACATAGACCGGGTCATCCGCAACCTGATAAGGCAGGAAATAGCCGCGCGCGAAGCTTTGCTGAAAGGGCCGATGAAGCTGCGCACGGAGGACGCCGTCTTCCGGGCCCTGGGCCTGCTCAAACACGCCCGCCGGCTCTCGTACGAGGAGTTCATGCAGAACGTTTCCCTGGCGCGCATGGGCGCGGCCATGGGGTGGAATATGGGCGTGGATTTCAGCACTTTCAACCAGGTGACGCTGCTTATGCAGCCGGCGCACATCCAGGCCGCGGCCGGCCGCCCGCTCGACCCCGACGCGCGCGACGCCTTCCGGGCGGAATTCCTGCGCAAAAAGCTGGCCTGATCCGCCCCTTTGGGCCCTTGACAATTTCCGCATATCTGGTAAAAAATAAGCAAGGTGTTAAGGAACCTAGCGGTCCTCGTTCTTTCGTTGTGCTGGCTGCCGTTATGGCCGGCCACTCCCGCTTTTGCCGCGCGGGCCGGGGAAACGACGGTGATGATGCAGGGCTTTCACTGGACTTCCTGGAAGACCGCCCCCTGGTGGGGGGAGGTCCGTAAGCGCGCCGGCGAGCTTTCCGCCGCGGGCGTAAGCCTTGTCTGGCTGCCGCCCTCCTCCGATTCTCTGGCTCCGGAAGGTTACCTGCCCAGGAAACTTTCCGAGCAGGATTCTTATTACGGCACCGCCGCCCAGCTTACGGCCGCGGTGGGCGCCCTGCACTCCGCCGGGATCCGCGTCATAGGCGACATCGTGCTGAACCACCGCGTGGGCACCAAGGATTGGGCGGATTTTACCCAGCCGGCCTGGGGCCCTGACTCCGTCTGTTCCGACGATGAATGGGGCAAGGGCCAGGGCGCGCCGGATACCGGCAAAGGCTTTGTGGGCGGCAGGGATATAGACCATACCAGGACCTACGTGCGCGATTCCCTGAAAGCCTGGCTGAAGGACCTGCGCTCGACGCCCGGTTACGACGGCTGGCGCTACGATTACGCGCGCGGCTTCTCCGCGCGCTACATGCTGGAATATAACCGCGCCACCAACCCTTCGTTCGCCGTGGCGGAGATCTGGGACGACCTGGACATCAACAACACGGACGCCCACCGCCAGGCGGCAATAGACTGGATGGACTCCGTCAACGGCGAGATAAAGGTTTTTGACTTCACTACCAAGGGCGTGCTGCAGCAGGCCATGTTGTCGGGAGAGTTCTGGCGGCTGGCCGATAAGGACGGCAGGCCTTCCGGCCTGCTCGGCTGGTGGCCCCAGAACGCCGTGACCTTCATAGATAACCACGATACGGGGCCCAGCCCGGGCGGCAAACTTAAGGCCGAGGCCTGGCCGTTCCCGTCGGATAAGGTGGCGGCCGGCTACGCCTACATACTTACCCACCCCGGGGTGCCGTGCCTCTATTGGCCGCATTTCTTCGACTGGGGCATGAAAAAAGAACTTTCGAAACTGATAGAGGTTCGGCGCGCCGCCGGCCTTACTTCCGCCAGCGCGGTGAGCATTCTCCGGGCCGAGCAGGGGCTTTATGCGGCGGTGACGGACGGCCGCGTAGCGCTCAAACTCGGCGACAGGCCCTGGGCCCCCGGCCCCGGCTGGACGCAGGCCGCCGCGGGGCCCGGCTATATGGTCTGGACGCGCTGACCACTCTGTTGCTTTGCCACGCCTAATATAATTAAATATGAGGCATGTACCAGAAGCACTGGAACCTTAAAAAACTCCCGTTCGAAAACACCCCCGACACCGAATTCTTTTTCGAGTCCGAAAAGCACGAGGAGGCTTTTTCCAGGCTTTCCTATGTGGTGGACGAGAAGAAGTCCTGCGCCGTTATCACAGGCGCGTACGGCACCGGCAAGACGCTGATCCTTAAGTCGCTGGAGCGCCAGTTCAAAAAAAAGGGTTACGTTTTCTCCTTCGTTACCAACCCGCGCCTGGACGACCTGGGCCTGCTCAAGATCATCCTGCATAATTTTACCGGCTACAACGTGCCCAAGGCCAAGGAAGACGTGCTGATGGGCATAGAGCGCTTCCTGCGCGACACCTTCCAGGACGGCAAGCACGTGGTAGTGGCCATCGACGAGGCCCAGCTCATAAACGACGAGAACGTGTTCGAAGAGCTGCGCCTGCTGCTGAATTTCCAGACCGAGACGCGGTTCTTGCTGACGCTGATCCTCAGCGGACAGCCCGAGCTGAAGGGGAAACTTGATTCCAATAAACAGTTCAGCCAGCGCATTACGCTAAGTTACCACCTGAAGCCGCTGGATATGGAAGAGACCAGGAAATATGTCTCGCACCGGCTGGAGATCGCCGGGCTGGCGGAGAACATTTTTGACGAGCAGGCCATGGAGCTGCTGTACGAGCGTTCCGGCGGCATTCCGCGCCAGATCAACAACATCGCAAATATGAGCATGCTCGCGGCTTTTTCCAAGGGCGAGAAGGCCATCACCAGGGAACTGGTGGCGGAAGGCGTGGAGAGCGCCGGCAGCCAGGGGGAAAGATGAAGATACTCGGCATAGGCGCGCATCCCGACGATCTGGAGTTCGGCTGCGGCGGCACGCTGCAGAAACTGGCCTCCAACGGACATAAAGTGCACATGCTGGTCATGACGCACGGCTCCGTGGGAGGGGATTCCCGCGAGCGCATGGGCGAGCAGAAGAAGGCCGCGGCGCTGCTTGACGCTAAACTTTATTGGGGCGGTTTCGAGGATACCGGCGTGGTCCTCAACAGGGAGCTGATACGCACGGTGGAGCGGCACGTAGAGGCGATAAAACCGGACCTGGTCTTTGTGAACCACGCCGCCGACACGCACCAGGACCACCGCAGCGTGGCCAAGGCCGTGGAGACCGCGGCGCGCTACATGAAGAACCTGCTTTTTTATGAAGTTCCTACCACCATGGATTTCAACCCGGGCGTTTTCGTGGACATCGGGCCGGTCATAAACCGCAAGGTCGCGCTGCTGAAGTGCCACCGCTCGCAGGTCTACAAGACCCGCGTCAAAAATCTTTCCATCATAGAGAGCGCTAAAGCCGCCGCGATGTTCCGCGGCTACCAGGACAGGGTGAAGTACGCCGAGGGCTTTGTGCCGCGGCGCCTGCTGCTGGACCAGCTGCTGGGCTGCGGGAAATGAAGCGCTTCGGCGGTATCTTCTCCCTTGTAACGCTGGCGGTGCTGCTGGTGCTGCTGCCGCCGGGCGGATTCTCCGCCTGGACCTGGACCGAAGGCCTGCGTTGGACGTACCTTTTTTTGATAGCGATGACGGCGGCGCTGGTGCTGACCCCGGCCGCGGGCTGGCTGGCCGCGCGCGTGGGGGCTATAGACGTGCCCGACTCCCGGAAGGTGCACGCCCGCCCTGTCCCGCGCTCCGGCGGGCTGGCCATCTATCTGGCCTTCATGGCCGCCATGTTGCGCAACATGCAGTTCCCCGCCGAAACGCTCGGGATAGCGCTGGGTGGAACCATCATTTTCCTGCTAGGCTTCGCCGACGACTGCCGCGGGCTTTCGGCCCGGACCAGGCTTTTCTGGCAGCTGATCGCCGCCCTCGTGGTCACGTTCTTCGGTCTGCACATGAGTTTCCCGCTGAAGCTGCCGTTCGGGCTTGCGATCTCCACGATCCTGTCCGTGCTCTGGATAGTCGGCATCATCAACGCGTTCAATTTTATGGACGGGATAGACGGCCTGGCCTCCACCATGGGGGCCGTCTGCGCGCTGCTGTTCCTGGGCATCGGCTGGAACTCCAGCCAGTATCCGCTGTCTTTCATCTCGGCGGCGCTCGCCGGGGCTTGCGCGGGTTTCCTGCGCTACAACTGGCGCCCTGCGGGGATTTTCCTGGGCGACTCGGGTTCCACCTTCATCGGGTTCATCCTCGGCTGCCTGGCGCTTTACGGCGGGTGGGCAACCGACAACCCGGCCATTTCCTTCTCAACGCCGCTGCTGGTCCTGGGCATTCCCATCTTCGACATCATTTATACCACGGTGTCGCGCATGCGTAACGGCAGCGTCACTAACGTCAGGGAATGGCTGGAATACACCGGGCGCGACCATTTTCACCACCGGCTCATGAAGCTGGGGCTCAGCGTCGAGCAGACGGTAGGGTTTATAGTGCTGCTGAACGTGTGCCTGGGGCTCGGCGCCTGGACTATCCGTCATACCGGCTCCACGCTTGGCACCTGGCTGCTGCTGGCGCAAAGCATCCTGATCTTCCTTGTGGTAGTGGTGTTGATGCTGCTGGGCCGGGACCTAACTCCGGAAAAGGAAAGCCGCAGATGAAAGATACGATCATCAGGAAAGTCTCCGTCCGGGAACTGGACGCGGAATTGTTCACGCCTTTCACCATCTCTACCGGCAGCCACCGGAGCATGGAGAACGCGGTCTTCACGCTGGAAGCGGCCGGCGGGGTTAAAGGTTTTGGTGAGGCGGCTATAGCCACGCACATCACCGGGGAAACGCGCGAAGCTACGATGAAAAGCCTGCGCCGGGCGGGGGAACTGCTGCGAGGCGCGGACGTGTCCAACTATCTGGCGGCGTTATGCCGGCTGGAGGGGGAACTGGACGGCAACCGGGCCGCGCTTGCGGCCGCGCAGATGGCCGTGCTGGACCTGGCTACCCGCCTGCAGGGCGTATCTTTGTGGCGGTTCTTCGGCGCCAGGACGCCCAGCCTGAAGACCGATATTACGGTGGTCATAGGCGGCGCAAAAGCCGCGGGGGCTTTCACGCGCAAAATGCGCGCCCGCGGTTTTAAAATTTTCAAGATCAAGACCGGCGTGGACATGGACGAGGATTTCCGGAGGCTGGAAGCGGTGAAGAAAGCCGCGGCCGGCTGCGCGGTATATCTGGACGCCAACTGCGCCTATAGCGCCGGGGAGGCCGAGAAATTCATTAAAGGCCTGGCCCGCCGCGGCATACGCCCGGAGGTGGTGGAGCAGCCGGTCAAGAAGGACGATATCGACGGCCTGGCCTGGCTGACGCGCCGGCTGCCCATGCCGGTCTGCGCTGATGAGTCCGCCTATTCTCTCGACGACGTTTACCGCCTTATAAGCCGGCGCGCCGTGAGCGCCGTCAATATCAAGCTGACCAAGCTCGGGTTCCTGCGCGCCCGCGAAGTCTGGGCCCTGGCCCGCGCTAAGGGCATAAAACTGATGATGGGGGAAATGCTGGAGAGCGAGCTTGCCAGCGCGGCCGCGGCGCATTTCGCCGGCGGGCTGGGCGGCTTCGATTTTATAGACCTGGATACGCCGTTCTTCATAAAGGACAGCGGGATGAAGGGCGCCTCATTCCTGTCCCGGGACGGGGTTTATTCCTTGGACCGCGTTAAGGCGGGTATCGGCGTGGCCCCCGGGGCGGCGAGATGAAAAGGGCCGTTCTGCTTGCGGCCCTGCTGCTCTGTGGCGGCCGTTTGGCGGCGCAGGAAACGGCGTCGCCCAGACTGCCGGACCTGCCGGGCCTGGAGGACCTGCCGGAGCCGACCCGTTACCTGGCAGGCTACGTCACTGCCGGCGGCGGCTGGGCCGTGCCTTTCGGAGGGCACTGGGGGGACAAGACGTCCGGTTTTAAACCTTCCCAGGTATTCGCCGTGTCCGCTTCAAAGCGCGTGGACGAACTGCTCAGCTACGGTTTGGAGACCTCCTACGCCTGGAACCACGTCAACCGGAAGATGTCTTCCATGAAGGTGAAGATCTTCGAAATCGGCCCTTTCGTCAGGGTGTTCTTCCCCGAGGGGGAAACGCTGTATTACGGTACGCTTGGCGCCGGAGTCTATCAATGGTCGCAGCCGTCCTTCAGGTCCGGCGGCGCGGCTTATTCCTCGGATTCCGGTTCCAGCGCCGGGATGAGCCTGGGCGGCGGGGTGTCCTATCCGTTCTGGTTCGGCAGCCGTCTTGGCCTGGACCTGCGCTGGCACCATATCTTCAATATGAAGGGGAGCAATTTTGTCCTGGATACCGCGGACAATTTTAACCTGCTGCTCACGCTGCATTACGGCGTCTGGAAGGATAAAAAAACCGCCCCTTGACAAACTGGATTTCCTCTGCTAAAACATAGGTGGACGCCGCCCTCGTGTGGCCTCCACCTGTGAACTCCCCGAAGGAAGGGGACGCGAAAACCCGCCAAAAGCGGGTTTTCGCATTTCCCGGCCTTTTCAGCCTTCCGGCATAATTTGTATGATTTCTATATTATAAGGGCTTACTGCCCTGTACCGATTTATACAGGAGGCTTTATGGGTAAATTCGTGGAATGCGTGCCGAATTTCAGCGAGGGGCGTGACCTGGCCAAGATCAACGCCATAGTGGACTCCGCCCGGGCCATCCCCGGCGTGCTGGTGCTGGACGTGGAGAAGGACGCGGACCATAACCGCACCGTGCTCACCTTCATAGCCCCCGTGGAGACCGCCGCGGACGCCATGTTCGCGGTCACCAAAAAAGCCGCCCAGCTCATAGACCTCAACCACCACAAGGGCGAGCATCCCCGCATGGGCGCCACGGACGTGGCCCCGTTCATCCCGATAATGGATTCCACCATAGAGGACTGCGTAAAGCTGGCCGAGAAGGCCGGCGAGCGCATAGGCAAAGAACTTAATATCCCGGTTTACCTCTACGACCGCGCCGCGAAGTTCGAACACCGGCGTGACCTGGCCAAAGTCCGCAAGGGTCAGTTCGAAGGCCTGAAAGAAGTAATAGGCAAGGACCCCGAGCGCGTGCCGGATTTCGGCCCTAACCATATCCACCCCACCGCCGGCGCCATGGCCGTTGGCGCCCGCAACCAGATCGTGAATTTCAACGTCAACCTTAACACCACCGACATGGAATTCGCCAAGGGCCTGGCCAAGAAGATCCGTACCTCGGGCGGCGGCCTGCCGGCCCTGCGCGCCAAGGAGATCTTCCTGGAATCCAAGGGTCAGGTGCAGATGTCCACCGTGCTGACCGACTACAAGACCACCTCCATAAAGCGCGTGATGGACGAAATGCAGAAGGACCTCGGGCCCAAGGGCATAGCCGTCACCGGCACCGAGCTCATAGGCCTGACCACCCAGGACGCCATCACGGATTACGCCGTGGAGAACCTCAAGGTGCAGGATTTCAAGAAGGACGAACAGGTGCTCGAGACCAAACTGCTCAAACTCCTCTCCTCCTGGCAGGCCGGCGCGGGCCTATTCGTGGACGCGCTCGCCAATACCGACCCCACCCCCGGCGGCGGCTCGGCGGCCGGCGTGAGCGGCGCCATGGGCTGTGCCCTCGGCCAGATGGCCATAGGCATCACTCTTCGCGGCAAGAAGCTCGAAGAGGCCAAGAAGCCGGCCCTGCGCGAGCTCAACGACAGGCTGGGAGGACACAAGGCCGCCCTGCAGAGCTGCGTGGCGGAAGACGCCGCTTCCTTCGACGGCTTCATGGAAGCCATGAAGATCCCCAAGGACAATCCCGAGCGCAAAGTGAAGATGCAGGCCGCCCTTAAGCACGCGGCCGAAGTGCCGCTCAAGACCGCTCGCCTGGCCTCCGAGGCCATGGCGGGGCTCACTGTCTGTCACGGCTCCATTTCCTCCCACGTGATGAGCGACTACCGCAGCGCCCGCTACCTGCTGGAAGCCGGGATCCGCTGCGCCGCCGAGAACGTTTTTATCAACGCCGAGGGCATAGAGGACAAAGCCTTTGCGGAGAAGATAGTCTCCGAGGTTAAGGGTTACATAGCCTCCTGTGAAGCGGTGAAGGCCTGATTTTAAGGAGAACGAACTGAATGGCAAGCATGGACACTATCTCACGCAACCTGATGCTGGACAGCCTTAAGGAGTACGCCAAACGGCGCATTCCCTACGACCTGCTGCGCGAGCTGGACGAAAAGAACGAATTCCCGGCCGAAATACTCAAGGAAATGTACCAGCACGACGTGCTGGGCCTGCACCTGCTGATGGTGCCCGTTGAGTACGGCGGCGTCTCGGGCGGCACCTTCGACATCTACCGCGTCTGCGAACTGCTCGCCCGCATAGACCTGGGTATCGCCACCGGCGTGTTCGCCACTTTCCTGGGCACGGACCCGCTCAACGTGGGAGGAACCGAGGAGCAGAAGGAAAAATGGCTCAAGCGCATCGCCAGCGAGAACCTGCTGGTGGCCTACGGCGCCACCGAGGCCGACGCCGGCAGCGACCTGGTGAACCTGCGCACCCGGGCGGAACACGTGGTGAAGAACGGCAAGGTGGTGGGCTACAACATCACGGGCAACAAGCAGTGGATCTCCAACGGCGGCGTGGCCGACCTCTACACCATCCTGGCGCTGGCGCCGGGCGGCCCCTGCTGGTTCCTCGTAGAGCGCAACATGGAGGGCTTCAGCCCCAACAAACACGAGGACAAGCACGGCATCCGCCTCTCCAACACCGCCGGCCTGTCGCTTGACAACGTTTACGTGCCCGCCGAGAACCTCATAGGCATGGAAGAAGGCAAAGGCCTGCTGCAGGCCCAGGCCGTGTTCGGCTAGACCCGCGTTATGGTGGCCGCCTTCGGCCTCGGCGCCGGCGAAGAGGCCCTGGAGATTGCCATCCGCTACAGCCAGCAGCGCATCCAGGGCGGCGGGCCTCTGTCCGACAAGCAGGGCTACACGCACAAGCTGCTGGTGCCCAATTACGTGCGCATGGAAGGCGCGCGCTCCTACATAGAATATACCTCGCAGCGCCTTGACTCCGGCGAGCACGGCCTGCAGACCGAAGGCGCCATAGCCAAGTACGGCGCCTCCGAGTGGGGGAACAAGGCCGCCGACGACGCCATACAGGCGCTGGGCGGCTACGGCTACACCAAGGACTTCCCAGTAGAGAAGATCAAACGCGACATCAAGATCTGCTGCATCTACGAGGGTACCAGCGAAGTGCTGGAGATGACCATCTACCGCGGCCGCTGGCAGGAACACCTTAAATCCCGCGGCCGGTATTACCTGGACATGGCCGACCGCCTGGACCAGGTGCACGCCGAGGAGCCCAAGGCTGGCGCCCACGCGGCAGCCCTCTCCCTGCGGGCGCTGGCCGCGGTCCTTGAAGAGTGCCGCGTGCAGAAGCTCACCCGCCACCAGCACGTCACCTTCAAGCTCGGCAAACTTATCTGCGCCGCCGAAACCGCCGCCATCTTCTCCACGGCCGCCGCCGCTAAGAAGTACAGCGAAACGGTGCGCTTCGACCGCGAAGGCTGGCAGGCCATGGCCCGCGTCTTCGCCCGCGAAGCGGCTCTCAACACCGCCCTGGAGGGCCTCGCCCTCGTGCAGGGCGCGGCGGAAACGCCCGGCAACCTGGCCGACGCGGTCAACATAGAAGCGGTGCAGGCCGAACAAAAAGGCATGATCGCCGACATGGACCTGGTAGCGGCCAAGCTCAAGCAGACGTTCAAGGCTAAGTAATTTTAGGCCTCTGGCCATGCCGTAATAGGCGCGATGCGCTTCAGACGGCCTAAGGAGACAACATGCACATAGCGGTAATGATCAAACAGGTTCCCGACTCCACCGAGGTGAAGATAAACCTCGAGACGGGCACGCTCATACGCGCCGGGGTGCCGAGCATCCTCAACCCCTACGACCACTTCGCGCTGGAAGCGGCGCTGGAGCTCAAGAAGAAGCACGATTTCAAGGTGACGGTAATTTCCATGGGCCCGCCCCAGGCCAAGAGCGTGGTGCAGCTGGCTCTCGCGCTCGGCGCCGACGAGGGCGTGCTCCTCTCCGACATGGCTTTCGCCGGCTCGGACACCTGGGCCACCTCTTACGCGCTGGCCAAGGGCATAAAGAAGATCGGCAAGGTGGACATCATTTTCAGCGGCATGCAGGCCATAGACGGCGACACCGCCCAGACCGGCCCCGGCGTGGCGCAGCAGCTGGGCATCCCCCAGATCACCTTCTGCGAGCACGTGGACGTGGACGGCCGCCGGGTGCTGGCCCGCAAGCAGATAGACGGCGGCCACGAACTGCAGGAAGCCCGCCCCCCGGTGCTCCTCACCATGATCATGGGCAAGGACTACGCGCCCAAGCACCCGTCTTTCCTGGCCGTAAGCGGCTCGCTCAAGAAGCCTTTCCACGTTTGGAGCGCGGCCGACATAGGCGCGGAACCGCAGTACCTGGGCCTCAAGGGTTCGCCCACCCAGGTCAACAAGATCTACCCGCCCCCGCAGAGGGAGAAGGCGGCCATGTTCTCGGGATCGGGCCAGGAGAGCGTGGAGAAGA
The DNA here is from genome assembly GCA_016234365.1 of Elusimicrobiota bacterium. Classification (GTDB taxonomy): domain Bacteria; phylum Elusimicrobiota; class Elusimicrobia; order Elusimicrobiales; family UBA9959; genus UBA9959. The sequence continues at coordinate 67,093 of JACRER010000031.1, forward strand.
TCGTCGCCATACTGCGCGGCGAGCACTTCATGGGCGAGTGAGGGATTTTAATTACCAGGAGATACGATGATAGAAGTTTCCAAGAAATGCATAGGTTGTAACAAGTGCGTGCCGGTCTGCCCCTTCGCGGCTATCAACATGATAGACAAGAAGGCCGTGATGAACGAGGCCTGCACGCTGTGCGGAGCCTGCGTCCAGGTCTGCCCGGTGCAGGCCATTACCATCACCCGCGAGGAGGGGGCGTCGCGCGACCTCTCCGGCTATAAGGGCGTCTGGGTTTACGTCGAGCTCTCCGAGACCGGCGACAATGCCTGCGCAAGTGCCGCATCAAAGGCCTCTGGCCATCAGGCGGCCAACCACCCGAAAAAGATAAAGCAGGTCACCTTTGAACTGCTCTCCGCCGGCCGCCGGCTGGCGGACGAGCTGGGAGAAGAGCTCTGCGCCGTGCTGATGACCGAGAAGGACCATGGTTACGAAAAAGAGCTTGGCGCTTACGGCGCTGACAAGGTGTACATGGTGGAGCACGACGAACTCTTCGAGTATAACACCGACATCTTCTCCACCGTGATGGTCTCGCTGGTGACCCGCCACAAGCCTTCCGTCATCCTTTACGGCGCCACCATACAGGGCCGCGACCTCGCGCCCCGCGTGGCTTCCACGCTCTACGTCGGCCTGACCGCGGACTGCACGGCGCTCGCTATAAAGGACGGCCTGCTGCTGCAGAGCCGCCCCGCCTTCGGCGGCAATATCATGGCCGACATCCTGGCCCCTAACTCCCGGCCGCAGATGGCCACCGTCCGTCCCAACGTAATGAAGCTGGGCGAGCCGGTGCACGGCCGCTCCGCGCTGGTGGTGCGCGAGAGCGCGAAACTGGACAAAAGCCTGCGCCGCGTGAAAGTGCTCGAGCGCAAGATAGACCACGGCTCCGCAACGGTACGCATAGAGAACGCCAATATCATAGTTTCCGGCGGCCGCGGCATGAAGACCAAGGAAAAGTTCAAGCAGCTCGAGGAACTCTCCAAACTGCTCGGCGGCGTGGTGGGAGCTTCCCGCGCGGCCGTGGACCTGGGCTTCAAGGAAAAAACCCACCAGGTGGGCCAGAGCGGCACCACCGTCTCGCCCAAGCTTTACCTCTCTTTCGGCATTTCGGGCGCGGTGCAGCACATAGTGGGCATGAAGGCCTCCGACGTGATAGTGGCCGTGAACAAGGACCCCAACGCGCCCATCTTCAACGTCGCCAAGTACGGCATAGTGGGCGACATCAACGAGATAGTGCCGAAACTGATAGAAGCGCTGAAGAAACGCAAATAGGCCGGGCCTGCGCGGGAGGCCGCGCGGGCCGGCGGGTGTAACGTGACATTGCTTAACAGGCTGCTGCTTATAGTGTTCGGCGCCGGGCTTATTCCCATAATCCCGGCCGGCCTGTTCCTTTTCTATTTCCAGTCCAGGGCCAAGGAAGACATCTCCAGCCTGCAGCGCAACGTCTCCCAGATGGGCGCGCTGATGATGGAGCGCGAGGCGCAGGACCTGTCGCGCCGTTTCGAGCGGATGTGGGACGCGGATTCCCGCTACGCCAGCCAGGCGGCGCTGGAGCGCGCCCTCAAGCGCAACCCGGAATTCCTCTATCTCGCCTTCACCGGCTCCGACGGGCGGGCGCTGTTCAGTGGCGGCGCGCCGGAGCTGAAACGCTACATGGGCTACCTGGACATGGCGCGGGACCCGCTGTTCGTGCGGGCCGCGGCCGGGGACGGGGCCGCCCTCGGCCATTTCGAGATGGTGTACGATATGCCGGTCTGCCGGCTGGTGTATCCCCTGGGCGGCGGCTACTACGCTTTTGCCGTGGTGAACCTGCGCGACCTTTTTGAGAAACTGCGCTCCCAGCGCATCGGCCCTACCGGGGGGCTGCTCCTCAGCGATCCGGAGGGCAGGGCGCTGCGCCTGTCCGGCGGTTTGGATAAGTTCGACGCGGTCGAGGTGCGCGAGATCCTGCGCCGCGGCCCGCTTTTCGAGATCACCGGGCGGGGCGGGACGTATATCGGCGCCGCGGCGCGGGTGCGCGGTTTCGACCTGTTCGTAGTGGCCATGGAGAACCGGGCGGAAGCCTTCTCCGGGGTCAACAGGATCACCTGGCTGATGGCCTTCTTCCTGCTGGCGGTCGCCACGGCTTTCTATTTTTCCGCGCTGCTGTTCACGCGCCGGCTGGGCGTGCCGGTGGGGACGCTGATGGCCGGCGCCGGGCGGGTTTCCCGCGGAGATTTTAATACCCCGGTCAGCGAGGCGACGGAATTCGCCGAACTCTCCGACCTGCTCAGGACCTTCAACTCCATGATGCGCGAAGTGGGCCGCTACCACGGCATCCAGGTGGAAAAGGTCTTCGAGGAAAAGCAGAAGCTGGAACTGCTGGTCAGCCTTATCCACGACGCTATCATCCTCTGCGACCTGCGCGGGGAACTGCTTTACGCCAACGCGGCGGCGCTGGCCCTGCTGGGGATAGAGGCCGTGCCGCAGGGGGGGAACGAGACGCTGCGCCGCAAGATCTCCGGGTTTGTGAGCAAGCGCGCCCTGGCCCAGGGCGGGCCGGTGGAACTGGAGGCCGGCGGGGAGAAGAAGCACTACCGCATAAGCGTCCAGACGCTCTCGCCCCGGACGCAGACCCCGGCCGTTTTCATGGTGCTGCGCGATATCACGCTGGAGCGCCGCATCCAGCAGATGAAAGAGGATTTTTTCCACTCTGTGGCGCACGACCTGCGCGCGCCGCTCCTGACCATGCAGGGCTACATCAAGCTGCTGGAAAAGGAGTTCCAGCCCGGAGTCAAACAGGCCGGCTACGTGCGCGGAGTGAAGGATTCCAGCGACCGGCTCTTCAAGCTGCTGGAGAACGTCCTGGACATCTCGCGCATGGAGGCCGGCCAGCTGCGGCCCGACCTTAAACCGATCTCCGTCCCTGCGCTGCTTTCCGATTCTGCCGAGGGATTCCGCCCCATTTTCGACGAAAAGGGAGTGGCGCTTTCCGTGGACGCCTCCCGCGCGGCCGGGGCCGAGGTGCGCGGCGACGCGTCGCTGCTGCGCCGCGTGCTTGAGAACCTTATTTCCAACGCCTGGAAGTTCACCCCGGCCGGCGGCAAGGTTTTTATCTCGGCCGCCAGGGAAGGCCGCGACGTGGTGTTCGAGGTGCGTGATACCGGCCCTGGCATCCCGGCGGACCAGTTGGAAGCCGTTTTCGAAAAGTACAAGCGGCTTAAGGCCGGCGAGGGCGAGGACGGCTTCGGCCTGGGCCTGGCCATCGCCCGCAAGATAGTGGAACTTCACGGCGGGCGGATCCGAGCGGAAGCCGGGCCGGGCGGGGTGTTCAGGATTTATCTGGGCGTACAGGGTTAGCGGTGAAACGTCATAAAGGGGTGTCGCATGAAAGAACAGAAAGTTAAAGCCGGAAAAAAGTGGCTCTATATATCCACCGGCATATTCTCGGTGGTCTGGTACATCGCCTATGCTATCGGCGCCATGGAGGATTTCGATAACCGCTGGAGCGACCTGCGCCTCCACATGCCTAAGATTCTTGCGGCGTATTCCGGCTACCGGGGAGAAAAGTTCACCTTCCTTTTCGGCAATAAGATAAACAAGGCCGCGGATCCCAAGATGACTATCTCGGCCATAGACGACTACACGCTCTCCCAGTACGGCTGGCCGGTAAAGCGCCGTTATTACGGCCTGCTGGTGGACCAGCTGAAGAAACTCGGCGTGAAAGCTATCGGCGTCGATGTGCTGCTGTTCGAGCCGGACAAGGATAATCCCGAAAACGACCGCCGCTACGTGGAGGCGGTGGCCCGGGCCGGGAACGTGGTTAACCTGGCCGCCATAGATTATGAGACCGGGAAGATAAAGCTGCCGCTGAAGGGCCTGGCCCAGGCCAGCGCGTACATCGCCCACCCTAATTCCGACCTTGCCATGGACAGGGACGGCTATGTCCGGAAGTTCTTCATGTTCTACAAGGGCTGGGACACCGACGACGACGGCGGCGAGGATAAATTCCTGACTTACAAAGACCTGAAGGCGGGGCGGCTGCGCTGCGAGCCGGGCTGCGCCGATCGCAGGATCCCTTCGCTCGGTATGGCTACTTACGCCATCTTTTCCGGCAAAACCCTTTTCGAACTTCAGGCCAAGTACGGCGGGGAACCCCTGCGCCTGAACTACCGGTACCCGGTCCTGCGCAAGGCCCACCCGGCCTGGGACAAGGACCCTAATTCCCTGATCCAATCCGCCTACCGGCATATTTCGGTGGCGGATATCATCGAAGGCCGGCTTAGCGCCGAAGAGAAAGAGTCGCTGAAGGGCGGCATTACCCTGCTCGGGGCCACGGCGTTGGGGGCTTTCGACCATGTGCCTTCGCCGTTCCTTACCCAGCTGCCTTGTGTCGAGGTGCACGCTACCACTATCGACAACATCATCTACAAGGACCAGCTCAAGGAAGTGGACGCTTTCTGGATGACGATGCTGATCCTGATCCTGCCCTGGGTGGCCGTATTCCTGGGCCGGTATCCCATCAAGTCGATGGTGATAGCTTCGTTCTCCATCATGGGCACTATCCTGGCCGCGGACATCTGGCTCAGGGCCAACCTCTACGACATGCCGTTCATCGTGGTGATCCTGGTCTTCTTCCTGCCCTTCCTGTACATCGTGGTGGATAAGGGCCTGAGCGAAGGCCGCGAGAAGAAGTGGATCAAGAACACCTTCGGGCAGTACCTCTCCCCCAAGGTGGTGGACCTGATCACCAAGGACCCTTCCAAACTTTCCCTCGGCGGAGAGAAGCGCGAGATGACGGCCTACTTCCTGGACATGGCCGGCTTCACCAGCATGTCGGAGAAGATGTCCCCCGAAGAGCTGACCGCCATGCTCAACGAGTACCTGTCCGCGTTCACGGAAGTCATCCTCAAACACGACGGCACCGTGGACAAGTACATCGGCGACTGCATCGTGGCCTTCTGGAACGCGCCGCTGGACCAGGCCGACCACCGCAAACTGGCCGTGCTGGCCGCGGTGGACTGCCAGGACGAGATGACGCGGCTGAATACGTCCCTGACCCGGTTCTCGGTAAAGCCGGCCTGCCGCGTGGGTGTCAACTCCGGTCCCATGGTCGTGGGCAACATGGGCTCGCGTACCCGCCTCTCCTACACGGTCATGGGCGACTCGGTGAACCTGGCCTCGCGCCTGGAAGGCGCCAACAAGTTCTTCCACTCCAAGATCATGACCAGCGAGGAAACCTTCAAGGACCTGAAGGACCAGTTCGATTACCGCTACCTGGGCAGCATCCGCGTGGTGGGCAAGGCCATTCCGGTCAAGGTTTACGAACCGTTCGCCCGCAAAGGCGCCGCGGCGCCGGAGGTGAAGGAAATGCTCGGGCATTACGAAACCGCCCTGGCGAAGTTCGAGAAGGGGGATTACAGATCCGCCCTGAAGGACTTCAAGGCGGCGCTGGCCGCCAGGCCCGGCGACGGGCCTTCGCAGTTCTATATAGAGACCTGCGAACAGTACGTTAAAGAGGTGCCTAAGGACTGGGACGGTTCGTTCAACCTGACCTCAAAGGGCTAAATGATAATCTTCTGGCGACTGTTGCTCTCACACCTGCTGGCCGACTTCACGCTCCAGTTCGACGCCGTGAACCGCATGAAGCGCGAGAACGTCTGGGGCATGCTGCTGCACTGCGTCACGCACTGCTTGGTGGCCGTGGCGCTGTTGTGGGGTTACCTGGGGCAGGCCTGGGTGAAGATCGGCCCGCTGGGGATAAACGGCTGGTGGGCGCTCGGCATCATGTTCGTGGTCCACTTCCTGATAGACGAGCTGCGCATCTACAGCATGAAGACGCTGGGCTACCGGGATGGCACGGTCAGTTTCCTGATAGACCAGCTGCTGCACATCTACGTGCTGTTCATGCTCTCTCCGGTGGCGATCCCTGACCGCAACCTGCTGCTGGCCGAGAAATGGGTGGGCATCGGCTGCATGCTGGTGCTGGTGGCGCATTTCACCACGGTGCTGATTTACTTCGTGGAGAAGGATTTCTTCGGGAAAGGCTTCCCGCGCTTCGACGAGAAATATTTCCTGATCTTCGAGCGCCTGGTGCTCTGGGCGTTCTTCTTCGTCGGGGGCTGGTGGTGGGTGCCTTTCGCGCTGGCGTGGGTGGCGCAGATCTTCTACATCAGGAAGAAACGCATCATCGACCTGTCCGCCGCGAACGTGGCGCTGAGCGTGGGAATTACCGCCGTGCTGGGCGCCTGGACGCGCTATATCTACTACGGGGGGCTGTGAGCCGCCGGGGACATCATGCTTGAGACCATCGCAAAACAAGACATCGAAAAGACGGTCTTTACCTTTATAGACGTGGAGACCACGGGCCTTTCGCCGCGTTCGGCGCGGGTGTGCGAGGTTGCCGCCATCAGTTTCCGCGGGGCCGACAGGGTGGAGACGCTGGCGGAACTGGTGAATCCCGGCATGCCTATCCCGGCCGAGGTTTCGCGCATACACGGCATCACGGACCTTATGGTGAAGGACAGCCCCTCGTTCGGGGGGGTGGCGCCGCGCCTGCTGGCCATGCTGGAAGGATCCGTGCTGGTGGCCCACAACGCGGAGTTCGACCTGGGGTTCCTGCGCGCGGAGTGCGAGCGCGTGGGGCTGCGCTTGCCCAAACTGCACGTGGTGGACACGCTGGTCATAGCGCGCAAGAGCGGCAAATTCCAGAGCAACAGGCTGGGCAGCATAGCGGCGGAGCTCAATATCTCCAGCGAAGGCTGGCACCGGGCCCTGGCCGACGTGGAAATGACGCGCAAGATCTTCGAGCATTTTATTTCGGCGTTCAGGGCGGACGGCGCCGTTACCGTGGCCGACCTGATAAACAAAAGCGGAGGAAAAAAGACATCATGACAAAACCTTTCCTGCTGGGTTCTTCGCCCGACATCGTGGATTTTGCCGAGGTGGCCTACGGGTTCCGGCGCCTGGCCATCCCGCCCAAGGCCCTGAAACTTATAGCGGGCCGCCGCGCCAAGCTGGAGTCGCTGCTGGCGCAGAACAAGGTGATGTACGGCATCAACACCGGTTTCGGGGAACTGGCCAGCCAGCGCGTCCCCTCCCGCGACCTTAAAGCCCTGCAGGTAAACCTTATCCGCAGCCACGCGTGCGGCGTAGGCGAGCCGCTGGAGGACGCGGAAGCAGTGGCGCTGATGTTCGCCAGGGTCAACGAACTGGCCATGGGCAATTCCGGCGTGCGTCCCGTGCTGGTGAAGCGCCTGGCCGAACTGGTCAATAAGGGCGTTATCCCTTTTATCCCGTCCAAAGGCTCCGTCGGGGCCAGCGGGGACCTGGCGCCTTCCGCTCATATGGCGCTGGTCCTGATAGGCGAGGGATACGCCAAGCTGCGCGGCGAAGGCGGCTGGAAGCCCGCCGCGGCCGTGCTTAAGAAGGCCGGCGTGAAACCGGTAGAGCTGGCGGAGAAAGAAGGCCTGGCGCTGATAAACGGCACGCAGGCCATGAAGGCCGTGGGCGGCCTGGCGCTCTTCGAGGCCATGAACCTTTTCTCCTCGGCCGTGCTGACCGGCGCGATGAGCCTGGAGGCCCTTAAGGGCACGCCGGTGGCTTTCGACCCGCGCATCCACGCGCTGAAGCCGCACCGCGGCCAGGGGGAAGTGGCGGCCATGCTGGAGGCCCTGCTCAAAGGCAGCCGCATCCGCGCCTCCCACCGCTCGTCCGACAAGCGCGTGCAGGACCCGTATTCCCTGCGCTGCATGCCGCAGGCCATGGGCGCCGCGAGCGACGCCATAGAGTACGCGCTCGGCGTCTTCGAGACCGAATTCGGCAGCGTGACGGACAACCCGCTGGTGGTGCCGGGCAAGGGTGGGAGCATAGAAGTGCTCTCCGGCGGCAACTTCCACGGGCAGGCGGTGGCTTTCGCCGCGGATTTCTCGGCCATCGCCATAACGGCCCTGGGCAATATCTCCGAGCGGCGCATAGCCCAGCTGGTAAGCGATTTTAAGATCCTGCCGCCGTTCCTCGCCCGCAACCCGGGGCTGGAGTCCGGCTTCATGATAGCTCACGTCACCGCCGCCGCGCTCTGCAACGAGAATAAGATCCTCTGCCACCCGGCCAGCGCGGACTCCATCCCGACTTCGGCCAATAAGGAAGATTTTGTCAGCATGGGCATGAACGCCGCGCTGAAGCTGAAGACCGTGGTGCGCAATACCGCCCGCGTCTGCGCCATAGAGATGATGGCCGCGGCGGAAGGCGTGGAATTCCACCGGCCGCTGAAGTCCAGCCGCCACATTGAGGCAGCGCTCGCCGCCCTCCGCAAGGTCTCTCCCGCCTTTAAAGGCGACGAGGTGTTCTCCGAGCGCATCGAGGCCGTGGCCGAGGCCATGCTGACCGGTTATTTCGTCTATTGAGGAGGCAGCGATGAAAGAGATACGCGCCGCGCGCGGCAATAAACTTTCGTGCAAGGGCTGGCAGCAGGAGGCCGCCCTGCGCATGCTGATGAACAACCTGGACCCGGAAGTGGCGGAGCGCCCCGAGGAACTGGTGGTTTACGGCGGCCGCGGCAAGGCCGCCCGCGACTGGCCCTCCTACCACGCCATAGTCCGTTCCCTGCGCAAACTGGAGAACGACGAGACGCTGCTGGTGCAGAGCGGCAAGCCCGTGGGCGTGCTGCGCACGCACGAGTATTCCCCGCGAGTGATCCTGGCCAACTCCAACCTGGTGGGCAACTGGGCCAACTGGGAATGCTTCGACGAGCTGGAGAAAAAAGGCCTGATGATGTACGGCCAGATGACGGCAGGCTCCTGGATCTACATCGGCACGCAGGGCATCCTGCAGGGCACCTACGAAACCTTCGCCGAATGCGCGCGCAAACATTTCAAGAGCGACCTGGCCGGCAAACTCACCGTTACCGGAGGCCTCGGCGGTATGGGCGGCGCCCAGCCGCTGGCCGTTACGATGTGCGGCGGCGTGGCCATAGTAGTGGAAGTGGACGAGACGCGCATCCGCAAGCGCCTCGAGACCCGCTACGTGGACACTATGGCCCGCTCCCTGGACGAAGCCCTGCTCATGGCGCAGAAGGCCCTGAAGGCCAAACAGCCGCTCTCCATAGGCCTGCTGGGTAACTGCGCCGAGGTGCTGCCGGAAATGGTCCGCCGCGGCGTAAAGGTCGACGTGCTGACCGACCAGACTTCCGCCCACGACCCGCTGCGCGGCTATATCCCGAAGGGTTACACCCTCAAGGCCGCCGCGGAACTTCGCGCCAAGGACCCTAAGAAGTACGTGAAACTTTCCATGGCGTCGATGGCGATACACGTGGAGGCCATGCTGAAGCTCCAGAAGGCCGGCGCGGTCACCTTCGACTACGGCAATAACATCCGCACGATGGCCTTCAAGCAGGGCGTGAAACACGCCTACGACTTCCCCGGTTTCGTGCCGGCCTATATCCGCAACCTGTTCTGCGAGGGCAAAGGGCCGTTCCGCTGGGCGGTGCTCTCCGGCGACCCCAGGGATATAGCCGTGACCGACGCGGCGATAAAGAAACTGTTCCCGAAGAACGCCCACCTCAACCACTGGCTGGACATGGCCGCGAAAAAAGTGGCTTTCCAGGGCCTGCCGGCGCGCATCTGCTGGCTGGGCTACGGGGAGCGGCATTTGGCCGGCCAGGTCTTCAACGACCTGGTGAAGAAAGGCAAGGTGGCGGCGCCCATCGTGATAGGCCGCGACCACCTGGATTCCGGCTCGGTGGCCAGCCCGTTCCGGGAGACAGAGGCCATGAAGGACGGCTCGGATATGATAGCCGACTGGCCTATCCTCAACGCCCTGATCAACACCGCGTCGGGTGCCAGCTGGGTGTCGTTCCACCATGGCGGCGGCGTAGGCATGGGCTATTCGCTGCATGCCGGGCAGGTAACGGTGGCCGACGGCACGAAGGAAATGGCCAGCCGCCTGGAGCGCGTGCTCACCAACGACCCGGCCATGGGTGTGCTGCGCCACGCCGACGCCGGCTACAAGATCGCGAAAGATTTCGCCAGGAAGACCGGCGTAAAGATACCGATGCTCTGACGGAGGACAAAACAATGGCAAGCGAATTCAGTTTCGACGTGGTTTCAAAAGTGGACTATAACGTGGTCGACGAGGCCATAGCCATAGCGATGAAGGAGATCATCAACCGCTATGACTTCAAGGACTCCAAGTCCGAGATCAACTTCGACAAGAAGGCCAACAGCATCATGCTGCTTTCGTCCGACGATTACAAGGTGAAGGCCCTCTTCGACGTGCTGCTCAACAAGCTGTCCAAGCGCAACCTGCCGCTTAAGAACTTCAAAGGGGAAAAGGTGAACAGCGCGCTGGGCGGCACCGCCAAGATGGAAGTGAAGGTGCAGCAGGGCATACCCCAGGACAAGGCCAAGGAGATAGTGAAGGCCGTGAAGGAGCAGAAGTTTAAGGCCAACGTCTCCATCCAGAGCGACACGCTGCGCGTAACCTCCAAGTCCAAGGACGAGCTGCAGACCATAATGGGCATGCTGCGCGGCGGGGACTACGGCATAACCCTGCAGTTCGAAAATTTCCGCTGATGGCCATACTTTTCACGGGCATAAAACAGCTGCTTACCTTCGCCGGGGACAAAGCCCCGCGCGCAGGCTCCGCCATGCGCGAGACCGGCCTGGTGAAGAACGCTGCCGTGCTCGTGGAGGGCGGCGTAATAGCGGCTGCCGGGCCGCGCGCCGCGGTGCACCGGCATAAACTGGCGAAGAAGGCGAAAGTGGTGGAGACCGGCGGGGTCTGCCTGCCCGGGTTCGTGGACAGCCACACGCATATGGTCTTCGCCGAGCCGCGCCTGAAGGATTTTTCCATGCGCACCGCCGGCGCTTCCTACGCCGAGATAAAGGCCGCGGGCGGGGGGATAGTGTCGAGCATCGGGGCCGTGCGCAAACAGGCGCTCAAACCCATGGCGGCGCAGCTGGCCCGGCGCGCGGAACTTTTTCTGGAATGCGGCACCACCACCGCCGAAGTGAAGAGCGGCTATGGGCTGAGCCTCGATTCCGAACTTAAGATGCTGCGGGCCGTGCGGGCCGCTAAAAAACTTACGCGGCTGGAGCTGGTGCCGACTCTGCTGGCCGCCCACGGCGTGCCGCCGGAGTTCGCCGGGGACGCGCAGAAATACCTGGACCACATAACGGCCGAGATCCTGCCCAGGGCCGTTCATGAAAAACTGGCGGTCTTCGCGGATATTTTCTGCGAGAAAGGCTATTTTACCCCGGAACAGACCACGGCCTACCTTAAAGAAGCCGCGCGCCTTGGCCTGCGGCCCAAGGTGCATTCGGAGCAGCTTTCCAACTACGGCGGCACACGGGCCGGCGCCGCGGCCGGCGCCGTCAGCGCGGACCACGCGGACCACGTTTTTGCGGAGGATATCGCCGCCATGCGCGACGCGGGCACCATCGCCGCGCTGCTGCCGGCTTCCAATTATTACCTGGGCCTTTCCAAGTTCCCGCCCGCCCGCGAGATCATCGCCGAGGGCGTGCCGGTGGCCCTGGCCACGGACTTCAATCCGGGTACCTGCCCGTGCTGGAACATGCAGTTCGTGCTGAGCGCGGCATGCACGCATTGCTCCATGACCCCCGAGGAGGCCATTTGCGCGGCCACGGTTAACGGCGCCTGGGCGCTGGGCATGGGCGAGCGCTGCGGCGCGGTGATGCCGGGCATGCAGGCGGACCTGGCCTTCTTCGCCGCCGACGATTACAGGGAACTTTGCTACTACTTCGGGGCCAGCCAGTGCGCCATGACGGTAAAGAAAGGCCGGGTAGTCCACGAGGTCAAATGAAAGTGATCCTCTTCGATATAGA
>JACRER010000030.1 GCA_016234365.1 Elusimicrobiota bacterium
TGGTGGAGGCGGTGCAGGTCAACCGCACCGTTTACGCACAACTGGCCGCCGGCCCCAGGAGCGGCATGTCCAAAGGAGCGGCCGCCGTGCATCTGCTGCGGATGAGTTCCGCGCTGGCTTCGGGCCGTCTGCCCGGCGGTTGCGTGGTGGAGAACAACGACTTCCGTCCGGCCCCGCATTTTCCCATGGGTGACGATACTCTTAATCTCGGTATCTCCAGCGGCGGGAGGTACGTGAATATGCTGCTGGTCGGGGACGTGCAATACCGAGAGGACGGCCGCTCGGAAACGTTCAGGTATGAAAGCGTGTCCACGCAGGGGGCCGACTGGGTAGACCGCAGGGTGAAGAATACGCTGGAGCTCCGCGTGGAGAACGGCGCGCCCGTGTTCTTCGCCATGGTCAAGTACAAGGAGGCCGGCGGCCTCTTCGGCGGGACTTCCTGGAAAGAGACGGACTCCGTGGTTTGCCGTTGAACTGCGGCCGGCGGTCCTGGCGGCTTTCCGTGCAGGGAAGTCACCGGATATGCCAAGGGAATGTGCGGGCCGGCCTGGGCCGGATGGAGCAGCGAAGGTTCGGACTCCAGAGTGTCGGTCCTCGCCTATGATACGGCAACCGGGGAGGAATATCTGCTGAACTATTCCAGCGTCCCGCCTGCCGGCTACGCCGCCACGGGGTTCGAGGTGAGCGGCCTGCCCGTGTTCAAGAAAGAAGGCGTGCCGACTGAGAACTACGGCGGCGGCCAGTGCTGCAGTTTGTTCGGCGGGTGCCCGGTGGTCACCATGGGTTACGGGCCGGTCTAGCCGGTGGTCTCCCTTCTGCGGCTCCTGCTGCACGAGGGGTTCCACCATTTCCAATTCTCCTCGCTATACCCGTCCGGGGCCGAGGGAATGCTGGATAGGGCGAAGGTGGACCTGTTCAAGGGCATACCTAGGACCGAAGACTATGACAAGCTTCTCACAGCTGAAGCGAGGATCCTCTATTCTCTCGTGAAGGACACCCTGATAGGGTGCTGGAGGAAAAAGATCTGGGCCCCCTGGCCGCCGTCGATGTGCTGAGGCGGGAACTGATGTCCGCGGAGGCGGTTTTCGGGGAGGATTCCCAGTTCCTTCTGGAAGGCACCGCCATTTACGCGGGATTGCAGGGGCTTTCCGCGCTGGCGCGGGCCGGCGCGGCAGTAAAGTTGCCGCTTTCCATCTCCAGTTCGGCGGTTTCCGCCGAGCTCCAACTTTATCGGCGGCACTACGGCCCGGAAATGCTGAATAGTCAGCTCAACCTGACCACGCTGGCCAACGGAGAACTCATTTACCGCTACGCGACGGCCTTTGCGCGTGCCCTTGAGAAGAGCGGGAATAGGGACTGGCATAAAGGATTGTTCCCGCTGGTCAGGGACCCTTCCGTTCCGCGCGACAAAGCGGAAAAAGAGGCCAGGAAGCGTCTTTCGTCCGGCGCCTTTTCATCCCTTCTCTCTCGCCGTGCCGGACTTGCTCCCGGGAGCGCCGCGGCTTACTGGGAAAAGCTGGCGCCCGGAATACTTTCCGCCGGGGACATCGCGGCACTGCGCGCAAAACTGGAGATCGAGAGTAACATCACCTATCCGTTCGGCGAAGGGTGGACCTACCGCGTAGAAGCCGGCGGGGTGGTTTATCCCTACTTTGACTATCTCGGCGGGCGCATGTACATCGGAGGGAACGGTTCGGCCGCATATCTCTCCGGCCTGTAGAAGCTGATAACCCCTGACGGCAGGCTGGTAGTGGATGGTATCTCCACGCCGCTGGTGCTCCAGATGTTCACCGGCAGAATGCGCTTCAGGGGAGCGGCCGGGGAAGAGCCTGCCTGCCGGCTTAAATGTGAGGCGCCAATGGGGGATGTCTGCGGTAAACTCACGTTGGACCTGGCCGGGTTGAAGCTTACGGCACTAAAAACCTCGGTCCATGAGGATGTCCCCGGGCGTAAGTGCGCCCGGACGCGCGCGGGAGGATCGGAAAAGCGAGGGGGATTTGCGATTGCGCTCTTATGTTTTTTAGAACTTACGTTCCAGTAGCCGGGTCGGGTCAATGATCCTCTTCAGTTGGAATTCCCTGCCGTCATGCTTTATGGTTCCCGAGGCGGAAGTCTCAAGAGCTTTCTTAAAGAACGCTTCGGGAGTCAGGTCCGGGTCCAGTTGGCAGGCCAGGGCATAAAGCCCGGCGATATAAGGCGTGGACCAGCTTAGGCCGCCTTGCCGGTAAAAGACATAATCATTGTCCCCGGTCGGGCTGGCCGTGGTTCTGGAATCCATGGGGACGAGAAGCGTCGTTTCAGAACCCCAGTTGTCGCTGCTGAAGAATCTCTTCTGCCAGAAAAGTCCGGGGCCATACGAGTTCCTGCTGTCCGGGTCGGCGCCCGGTTTTCTGCCCAAACCCATGAAGTCGAAGTTGTAATACAGTTCGGGTGAGGTGGTGAGGACCATGATCTTTTTACTCATGGCGTTCGCTATCGAGCGCATCAGCGCCTCGGCGCCCCTGTCGGAGCTCTTAAACCCGCGGGAGATGGAAATCACCCTTATCTTTTTTCCTCCGGGCAGAGCTTCGCTTATGGCTACCACCCTGTCGATCGCGGCGGCAAGATACTTGAAGTCTATTCCTCCGGGGCTGCCCCAGAAATCAGCGCCGATATAGTACAGGTCCGCTCCGGGGGCCACGCCACAGGTCTTGCCTACGGCGATAGAGGCCACGGCCGCGCCGTGCATGGAAGCCGGGCTTCTTTTTACTCGCATGAACAGTTCCTCATAAGACTTTAGCGAGGCCCCGTATTCCTTATGGCTGACAAGGAGAGGCTGGTCGATTATGGCGATCGAGACCCCTTTGCCGGTTATTCCTTTCCTGTGCAGGGCACGTATGCCGAGGCCGGGATTTTTGCCCGACTCCAGGATCGCTTCCGGATCAAAGCCTTCGGGAAGTTCCTTGGGGAATTCCGTCAGGCTGTCGAAATTCGCGTACATAAGGTCAGTGGTCCTGCCGGAGAGATCCAGCTCTGAAATATCCATCCCTCTCAGGTCCAGCTGCCACATTTCGCCTGAATCAGGGACGTAGCCGGGAAGGGATTTCAACTGTGCCGGGGTGAACTTGGCCGCAACAGGGCGCCTGCAGATGCCCGGCTTAGCCGTATTGGTTAGGCAATCGGTGGTGTTTTCAGCGTAAGAGCCGCCCTGCTTCCCTCTGCCGGCGTTGGTTTTTGCGTAGTCATGTTCCCGTACCAGCACGTAATATCCAGGGGGCATATCCCGGAGTATATAGTCCCCGCTCTTCCACTCCAGGAACATGTAATCCATCCCGTCCATGTTTTTTATGGTGTACCTGCTGGCGGTTTTGTCGGCGGGACTTATGAGCGCGCCTTTGGTCCAGGTTTGTTCCGGGTTATCTATCTTGCCTCCGGGCAGGAACTCCAGGCCTTTATAGAACAGGTCGGGGTCTGCCGGGATGGTGGCCGGAGAGAACAGTGCCTGGGAGCGTGCATAGGCCACGCTTTTCCAACGGCCGAGCACGGCCGGATCGTCCACGAAGGGCAGGTCGATCTTATCCGTCATGGCCGCGAGCGGACAAAATAGGACGCAGGTCAGAAAACAAGCTAAAAATGATTTTTTGGTTGCCATAGCGCAATTCTACCTTAAGCGCGCCCCGCGGACAATAACGCGGAAAACATAACGCGGAAAAGCTGCGCGGAAAGTCCGTTTTGATGCGGTATTTCCTCCTAAGCCGAAAAACTTTTCAGCCGGGGCCCGCGCCTCATGTGCCGCGGCGCATGGTCTGATAACCTATTAGCAGGAAGCAGCAAGCCGCAGCCAGGTCGGCAAGGCGGCTGGATAATAAGGAAATAGAACATGGAAAAAATACTGATGACAGCGATAGTCACACTGCTGATCCCCTGCGCGGCCCGCGCGGCCGGGTATGGGCTGGAAGCTGACAGGATGGAGGCGGGGCGCAGGTTCGATGAACAGCAGCTGTCAGCCCCGCTGGAGGTACAGGTAGCCGGGGAGTTCAAACGTGCGGCCGACGCTAAGTATAATGCCGAGGCCAGGGATTACTCCAAACTCGAGGTTAAGGCGCCTCCCGTTCCTGCGGATGAACCGGAGGAAAACGCCGGGAAGGAAGAGCCGGCTCCCGCTACCGGCGGCGTCATGATGAGCGGCGTTTCAAGCGTGAAACTGGTCGTCATACTGGCCATGGCGGCCTTAGTCGTCCTCCTGGTCCTTGGCGGCGGGACGCCGCTGGCGGCCATCTCCCCCGCGGGGACCGCCGCGCTGTTCGTTGCCGGAGCGGTGGCGATAGGTGCGCTTGTGGGATATAGCGATAAAGTCGCGGCAGAGTAGGCGGTAACACCATGAAAAAATATGCGCTTGCGGTCGCAATTTTCATCTCGCTCGCCAGCCTGGGCCTGGCGGAGCCTGTCTTCGTTTCTTCGGAAAGCCCGCATTTTGCCTTTAGGTATCTCCGGGGTGGCGCTGCGGCTCGGGATATTGCGCTAATCACCGCCAACCGGGAACGCGCCTACGGCGTTATAGCCGCTTTCCTCGGCGCGGAAGACGGCGGCCGGATACCGGTAACTTTTTATCCGGACAGGGAGGCGGCGCTTTCCGGCACCGGCTCCGGCTCAACTTCCAGGGAGTCCATAAGCGCGGTCTACTTCGCCTTCAACCCCTGTTATGAAAAGGTCAGTTACGGCCACGAGCTTACCCATGCGCTTTCCTGGCGGCTTCTTGGGGGGCGGCACAGCGTGCCGCTACTGGCCGAAGGGTTGGCCGAGTATCTGGACCAGTCCGGCCGGAACCCGCACGAGTGGCTGTCGTATAAGTCCGGGATCCTCGCCATGGACGGACAGTTAAAGGTGGAGGTGGCCGACCTGGCCTACGGCCCCGGCTTCTCCAGCTTGTCCTATACCAGGTCAGGTTCCTTCGTGAAATGGCTGGTGGAGTCCGGCGGGAGGGAGAAATTCCTTGAACTGTACGCGAGTGCAAGGGAAATAGGGCTGCTGTCCGAGGAGGAGCGGCTCCCCGCCTTTGCGGAGAAATTTTCTGAAGTTTACGGGGCCCCCTTGGAAGATTCACAGGCCGGCTGGAATTCCGCCGTAGGCGCTTTCAGCGGCAAAGCTCTGCCGCGCCTTCCCCCTGAGGATGAGGCCGTGGTCCGCAAGCTGTTCTTGGCGCAGGACGCGGCCGTGGTCGCCGTGGACTCCGCTGCTTTCTCCGCCACCTACGACCGCTTGAGCCGGAGGAAAATAAGATACTTCGAAGGGAACCTGAATTTCTATATGGCAAAACTGCGGGAAACGCGGGTCCTGGAAGTTTACGACCTGGGAGTAAAGAACGGCCGCCGCGCCCTGGTCCGCGTCAGCCGCCGCTTCAGCGACCTGACAACGAGGAGGATAGATTACTACGCGGAGAAACTGGAGGACGGCTGGAAACTGCAAAGCGAGGAGTGGAAGTAAGCCGCGGCCGCCTGCAGGTGCTGCCCGGTTCGCGCGGGGGCGGGGGGCCGGCGGGACGGCGTCAGGCTGAATAATGGGAGCGGGTGGCGAGGGTTTGGCCGAGGCAGGCGCTCGCGCAGGGTGAGGCTTACGCAAGCGCCGCGTGGAGCTAGGCGACACTTTCTTGTCCGAGCGGCAGCGCGGCCACGGTGTGGCCGATAGCGTGCCTGACGAGGTAAACCCTCGACAGGCCCCGCGAACTGGCAGGCCTGACGTTCTTGCTGGGCCAATAAATAGATAAAATATCGGGGTGAAGAAAGTCGTGGTAGCCATGTCGGGCGGAGTGGATTCGTCCGTGACCGCGGCCCTGCTCAAGGAGCAGGGCTGGGAGGTTGTCGGCGTGACGCTGCGCCTCTTCGCCGAACGCAGGGACGCCGTGAAGTGCTGCGGCGGCGCCGACAGCGCGGCCAAAGCCCGTGCCTCCGCCGACGCTATAGGCGTGCGGCACTACTTCAAAAGCGCGCAGGGCCTGTTCTCCAAGAGCGTGATAGGCGACTTCGTTAACGGCTACCTCTCCGGCTCCACGCCCAATCCCTGCGTGGAGTGCAACAGGCACCTCAAGTTCGATTACCTTTACAAACTGGCGCGCGAAATGGGCGCCGACGCCCTGGCTACCGGCCATTACGCCGTGATCAAGAAGGACGCCGGCGGCTGGGGCCTGTACCGCGGCGCCGACCCGCTGAAGGACCAGAGCTACTTCCTTTACTGCCTGGACCGCCGGCAGCTGGCTTCCACGCTGTTCCCGCTGGGGGGGCTTGCCAAGAAAGAAGTGCGCCGCCTTGCCGCGCAGTACGGCCTGCCTACCGCCTCGGCGCCGGAGTCCAACGACATCTGCTTCGTAACGGAGGGCAATTACGATAATTACCTCCGTAAATACGCAGGTGTTAAGCCGCGCCCCGGCCGCATAGTGGACGCGGCCGGCCGGCAGCTGGGCAAACACAACGGCTTTTTTAATTTCACCCTGGGGCAGCGCCGCGGCACCGGCGTATACGGCGGCGCGCGCCTTTACGTTACCGAGCTGCGCCCGGAGGCGAACGAAGTAGTGCTGGGGCCGCTGTCCGCGGCGCATTCCCGGGCCTTCACCGTGCGCGGCCTTAACTGGCTGGTACCGCCGGAGGGGAAGGAGTTCCGCTCCTTTGCGCAGATCCGTTACCACCATAAGCCCGCGCCCTGCGCGGTCTCGCTGCTCGCGGACGGCAGGGTAACGGCGGTCTTCGACGACCCCCAGTTCGCGGTGGCGCCGGGCCAGTCGGCGGTCTTTTACGATGGCGGCAGGGTGCTCGGCGGCGGTATAATAGAAAGGTGAACTTTTACTGGAGCTTCAAATGAAAAAGAAAGTGGGAGTGATCTTCGGCGGCAGGTCCCCTGAACACGAGGTGTCCATAGAATCGGCCAAGACCGTCTGTGCCGGGCTTGAAAAAGCCGGGTTCGCCGTACTGCCTATTTATGTGCCGCGCTCCGGAGGCTGGCGCCTTGTAAAAAGCGCCGCGCTGCGCGTTGGCGGCAAACTGGCCGGCCCGCAGCTGGAACCGTCCCTGGCCGGGGCCTGCTTTATAAAGAAGGGCGGCGGCCGGGTGAAGCCGGACGCGCTGTTCCCCATCATCCACGGCTCCACCGGAGAGGACGGAGTGCTGCAGGGCCTGCTGGAAACGCTGCGCATCCCCTACGCGGGCTGCGGCGTGGCGGCTTCGGCCGTGGGCATGGATAAGGTGATCTCGAAAGAACTGGCCGCGCTGGACGGCGTGCCGGTACTGCCGCACGTGGTGGTGCGGGCGCACCAGCGCGCGGCCATGGGCCCGCTGCTGAAGAAGGCCGCGAAACTGGGTTTCCCGCTGTTCGTGAAACCGGTCGCGCAGGGCTCTTCCGTGGGCGTGACCAAGGTTAAGCGGCTTTCCGGCCTGAAGCCGGCGGTGGACTACGCTTTCCGTTTCGATAACGCCGTGATGATAGAGAAAGGCGTGGACCGGGCGCGCGAGATAGTCTGCGGCGTGCTGGGCTCGCCCTCCGGCGCCGCGGCCAGCGTCTGTGGCGAGGTTGTGCCCAAAGGGAAACACGAATTCTTCGACTACGAGGCCAAGTACCTCGACGACGACGGCATGGAATTCCTCCTGCCGGCGCCGCTGCCGGCCGCTACGGCCGCCCGCCTGCGCGAACTGACGGTGAAGATCTTCCTGGCCCTGGGCGGCTCCGGCATGGCGCGCGTGGACTTCTTCGTGCACCCGCGCGACGCCCGGAAAGTGTATTTCTGCGAGATAAACACCCTCCCGGGTTTCACCTCGCACAGCCTGTATCCGCGCCTCTGGGCAAAGACCGGGCTCAAGCCCGAAGAGGTGCTCAAGCGCCTGGTCGGCATCGGCGTGCGCGGCATGGCCCAGCGGCTGCGGCTTTCCACGGCAAGAAAATAGGCCCGCCGGGAAGCGGGCCTATCTCGTCGGACGCGTGGCCGGTCACTGGCCGGTCCCGTCCTCGTCCTCGTAGACGTACTCATATTCATCTTCCGCCGGAGCGGCTTTTTTTGCCGCCGGCGCCGCGCGTTTTGCCGCGGCCGCCTGGCGCTTCACCTGCGGAGCTTTCCTGCGGCCCTGGGGCTGGCCCTTGGCGGGTTTCACGGTCTTGGAGGGGTAGGGTTTGCCTAGCAGCGCGTCCAGTACCGCGGTGCCGCGGGCGTCACCGGGCATCAGCGTCTTCCTGGCGTAGTCCGCCACGAAGGTGTAGGTCACGCTGCCGCCTTTTATGGGCATCACCGCCGAGATCTCATAAATATTCTCGGTTCCCAGTTTTACCTTCCAGTCCACCTTCGCGTAATCCGCGCCTTCGGCCATGGCCATATCGGCCAGTTTGTCTTCCAGCGAGGGGCCGGACGGAGAGGGCTTGTAGGTGCGCGTGAAGTAGACTATTTCAGGAGAGAGGTCCCTGGGCTGCGCCTGGGCCGGGGCCTGCGCGGACTGCGCGGCCTGGTCTTTGGCCACCTGCGCCAACTCCGGAGGCAGCTGGCCTTCGGCCGCGGGCTGCTCGGCCGGCTGGGCCGGCGCCTCGGCGCCGATGAACGGCAGCGGGAAGGGCACGAAGGCGGTGGCGTCGAAGATGTTGAACTTTTTCAGGAAGATCACACCGCCCAGCAGCACGGCCCCGAGCAGGACCAGCGTCACCAGGAATTTGAAGAGTTTTTTGAAAAGCCCGGCGAGTTTGGAACTCCTGTTGCTTCCGGTGTCCTCTATTTTATGGGGGGCGGCCGGTTCGGCTTTGGGCGCTTCCGGAGCGGCCTTCGGCCCGACGCCAAACACGGTCCTGCCGGAATCTTTCACTTCGGCCGGGGCGATGGAGGCCTGGGCCGTGACCGGAGCGGGGGAAGCGACCGGCGCGCCTCCCGACTTAAGTTCGGCTATGGCGTTCTCCAGCCTGGCGAGCTTGTCCATGATCTCGCGCTGCGACTGCTGGTTCTTCATGGAAGAGATCACCTCTCCCATCTGGTCCAGTTTCATGCGCAGCGGGTCCACCATCGAGGCCATGTCCTGGCGGCTGACCACGTTCTTTTCAAGCGCCGCCAGTTTGGCGAGCAGCGCGCCGCCGTCGGCCACGGAGGCTGCCGCGGCCGGGGCCGCGCTCGCGGGCGCCGGAGAGTGTTCGGGTACGGGGGCCGGCGCCTCCGCCTGCGGCCGGAAAGCCGCGGAGCGGGAAAAATTCTCTATCTCCGGAGACAGGGCCGGCGCGGGCTGGCCTTTGGGAGGCCCGAAACTTTCAAGGTCCGGGGATTGGGCCGGCGCGGGCTGGCTTTCGGATGCGGTCGGTTCCGACCGCCTGACCACCTGGGAAAGGGTGAGCGGGTCGAAGCTGGCCGCGTTGGAGGCCGGGGCCGCGGCTTCGGGGGCCGGTGCGGGCGCCGGGGAGTTGAGGGGGCTGCCGGAAGCCCGGCCCAGTTTGCCCGACTGTATTTCTATGCCGCCGAATTTGTGGTCGATAGGTGCCACCGGGTCTATGGCCGAAGCCGTGAGGGGTTTGAACGCGGCCGGTGCGGGCGCGGCCGAAGGCGCGGCTGCCGGGGAGGCCGCGGGCGGCGGGGCGGCCGCCGGTTTCGGGGCTGAAGCGCCTCCGGAGGCTATCAGCGCCGAAAGTTCCGGGTACGTGGCGGCTTCCTTCCAGTCCTCGGTCTTTTCACCTACCGGCGTCTGCGGGCAGACCAGCAGGGACGGAGAGAAGGTGGGGAGCTCCAGGAGCTTCTCTTTCTCATAGGGTCCGAGGATCTCGTTATTGACGTATGCCCAATATTTCATAGCGCTGTCTCCATTATAGCCAGACACGGGCCCGGCTGGAAAGGAATATGCAATTTACTATCTTAATTCTACAGTTGGGCTGTTACGGAAATAATAACTAATAATTAACAACCTGTTTATGCCGGCCGGGCGCGCCCCTGGCCGTTAAATTGTACAATTGCGGTATGGATCCCAGGATATTGCGCGGACTGATATACGGCTTTGTCGGACTTATAATCGTTTTTGCCCTGCTCATGGCCGTCAACTATATCGGCAGTTTCGCCGGCAGCCGGGCCTTCATGCCTGGACAGGAGGAAAGGCCCGGAGCGGCCGAGGCGGCCGCCCAGGAGGCGCTGGCCGCCGCCAGGCAGGGCGGGATGCCGCGTGGTTCCATGCTGCCGGTCCCCAGGCAGGGCCTGTCCACTTCTTCCGTCCGCGCGGATGGCGGCATCATGCTGGTGAAAGAGGAACAATTCTCGGGAGTGGCCGAAGAGCCCAAAGGCCTGATGGAGACCCTCTCGGAGATGAGCGGCGGCGACAAGCGCAAGCCCGCGCCCGTCAAACTGAAGGATTCCGACCTGGATAAGAAGATAGACATCGGCGGGGACCCGGGCAAGGAGCCCCGCGTAGCGGGCGCGGCCATGCCGGAGCTGGGCCGCCGGCCGGGGCAGGAGGGGGTAACGCTGCTGAGCGCCCCCGTGGATTACAAGCTTTTTAAAAGTTCCAACACCTGGGCGGCCTTTACGGCCTCGCGCAAATGCCGCGCGGAGCCCGGCGCCGCGGCCGGCCTCAAGCCGGCGCCCTCCTCGTTCGCCTCCCCTGATTTCTCCAAAGACCTCGTAGTGGTGCTGGTTTCCCTGTCGGACATGCCCAACGGTATTTTCAAGATCGTGAAAGTGGAGAAGGCCGGCAAGGAAGTGGTGGTAAGTTACCGCGTGGACCCGCTGGCCATGGCGGCCTCCGCCGAAACGGACCAGCATGACTTCTACTCCGGGGCGGTCATACCCGGCGGCCTCAAGGTCAGGCTTTCGCAAGTCCCTTAATTCTGAACGGCTTTTTTGAAGAGGCCCGGCTTGGTTTGCGTGAAGCCGAGGCGGCGCAGGTATTGCGCGTGTTTGGGCGAGCTGCTCGCGGCGGAAAAACTTTCGAAGCCCGAGAACGTCCCGGCGCTGCCTGCCCGGTTGAAGAGGTAGCGCGCGCTCTTAAGGTCCCGGTAGTCCTCCGCCACGTAGTCCAGGTGTATCCTCACGTCGGGCTTTTCCTCGGTGTAAATAAATAACCCTACCGGCAGCAGGTTGCGCAGGATGAAGACGCAGCGCGGCGCTTTCAGCGCCGCCAGGTCGAAGTCCGGGAAGAATTCCCAGATGCCGCGCGCGTGGTAGGCCAGGAAATTCTTGAGCAGCGGGTCCCCGGTGGAAACCTCCATCAGTTTGAATACGTCCGCCTTGGCCCGGAGGATCACGATATGCCACAGGTCTATGCCGGCCACGAAAAGGTTCACGGCCAATACGGGCCACGCGCCGGTGAGCCCGGCGTAGACCACAAAGACCAGGGCCCCGGCGAGGTTGAGCACGCGCAGCCGCAGCACGTTACTGGTAAGCAGGGAGAACGCCACCAGGACCGATGCCGCGTAACCTATAAGTTCCGTCATAATTGCTCGCGCGCGGCCAGCCGGGCCGCGAAGAGGATGGCCTCCGTCATGCCGGAGGCGTCCGCCTTGCGCTGCCAGGCGATGTCGAAAGCGGTGCCGTGGGCCGGCGAAGTGCGCGGGAAGGATAAGCCCCAGGTCCAGTGCACCGCCGGGCGCGCGCCGGGCAGCAGCTTCAGCGGCGCCAGCGCCTGGTCGTGGTAGAGGCAAAGCAGGCCGGCGCTTTTCCCGGCCAGGTGTTCCGACCAGGCCGTGTCGGAGGGGAGCGGCCCGTGGATGCGCAGGCCCTCCCGGCCCAGCGCCGCGGCGGCCGGTTTAAGTACGCGCAGTTCCTCCGTGCCTATCACCCCGCCGTCCCCGGCGTGGGGGTTAAGCGCGCAGAGCGTGATGCGCGGGTTTTTAAGGCCCAGCGCGGCCAGCGCCGCGGAGAACAGGCGCGCCTTCTGCATCACCAGCTTCTTTGAAAGTTTCCGGGAAAGGTCTTTTACCGGGACGTGTTCGGTAACGAGCGCCGCGTTCACGCGGCCGCGGGAGAAAAGCATCAGGGGTTCGCGCCGCTCCAGCAGCCGGAACAGGTCCGTGTGCGCCGGGGCCGGGGCCAATGCCCGCGCCCAGGCCTCTTTTGAGACCGGCGCCGTCACCAGGGCTCCGAAGAAGCCGTTGCGCATAAGCCGCGCGGCCAGCGTCACCGCCGCCAGGGAGGCCCGCCCGCCTTGCGCGGTGGGCCCCGGGCGTTCAAAGTCCAGCGCTCCTGCGTCCGCCGGCAGCAGCGGGCACAGCGCCGGGGTCCAGCCGGCGCGGCGCAGGGCCGCCGTGTCGCCTATCACGAAAGGCGAACAGGCCCGGCGTACGGCGGGGGCGCGCAGCGCCCGCACCGTTATCTCCGGGCCTATCCCCAGCGGGTCGCCGGCCGTTATCAGTATCGACGGTTTCACTTGAGGGGCCCGGGAAGCAAAACGCTCCCCGGGCTGTGCGGGGTTACTGGCCCGCTTCCGAGAAGATCTGGATCTTGGCATCCTTGCGCAGGTCTTTAAGGTAGTTGCCAAGCTCGGCGGCGAAGGCGTTCTGGGAGAGCACCTGCTCCAGGTCGTCCTTCACGGCTTCGTAGCGCAGTTTCTGCGCCGCGCGCTTTTCTTCGAGGCGCAGGATGTGCCAGCCGAACTTGCTTTCCACCGGCTGGGAATTATCCCCGACCTGCATTTTGAAGGCCGCGGCCTCCACTTCGGGCGGCAGCATGCCTTTTACCACGTAGCCCAGGTCGCCGCCGCGCGCCACGCTCTCCTGGTCTTCGGAAGACTTAGCCACGGCGTCGTCGAAATCCAGCCCGCCATCGAGCTGCTTTTTGACCGCCAGGGCTTTGGCCTGGGCGGCCTTCTTCTCTTCGGCGGTGGCGCCTTCTTTAACTTTGATGAGGATGTGGCGCAGGCGGACGCGTTCGGAGGTCAGCTCCCTGAAACGGCCGGCCACGGCCAGCAGGTCCTGTTTGCCTTCCTCGTCGAGGCCGGTCAGTTTGGCCTCCTCGCCCTTGAGCACCAGCTGGATGTTGTCGAAATAAGCCTTGGTCTCGGCGTCGCCGGGCATCTTGGCGCGCGTCTTGATGGTGTCCTGCACCAGCTTCTGCACCATCAGCTGCTTGCGGATGCGTTCCCGGAACTCTTCCATGGTCACGCCTTCTTTTTTGAGTTCCTCGCGGAAGGCGGCCTCGGCCTTTTCGGGGGCGAGCGCCTCGCCGGCGGGGGAGCGGGAAAAGCGTTTCTTTATCTCGGCCACGCCGGTCTCCAGTTCGCGTTCGTAGACCTTGATCTTGAGCGAATCGGCCTTCTGCCTGAGCAGGGCTTCGTCCACCAGCTTGTCCAGGGCGGCTTTTTCCAGCTGCTTTTCGGCGTCCTTCTGTTTGAAGAAGTCGGGCATGGCGGCCGCGTACTGCTCGGCCAGCGCCTCTTTCGCCTTCTTATACTCCGAGATGGTCACCGGCTCGTTGTTAACGCGCGCGGCCAGGTCGTCCACCACCGCGGCGGCGGCGGGCAGGGCGGCGGCGCAGAGCGCCGCCGCGAGCAGGGTCTTATTTGTAGTTTTCATCGAGTACCTCCACTTTGGCCTTATCCTGGAACTTGGCCAGGTAGGCGTCGAATTTCTTCTTCTCCAGGATCTTGCGCACGCGGTCCAGCGCGGCGTCGCGGGGGGCCTTGTCCTGCGCCAGCTTCTTTATGATGTGGAAGCCGAGCGGGGTCTTTACCGGGCCCTGCACTTCGCCCACGCGCATCTTGAAAGCCATATCCTCCAGCTCCGGCATGAACTCGCCGTACATGATGGGCGGCAGGCGTACGGCCTCGGTGTCCAGGGAGTATTCCTTGGCGGTCCGGTCGAAGTCCGATCCGGCCTTGAGTTTCCGTATCACTTTGTCCGCTTCCTCGTAACTGGGCAGCAGGATATGGGCCAGCGTCACTGTGTAGGGGTGCTGCTCGTAATAGCCGGCCGTCTCGGCGTCCGAGACCTTCAGTTCCCCGCCGCGCATGTCCTCTACCCACATCTTGGTGAGCGTGAAATCCTTGTATTCCTGCATCATCTCCTGCATCTCGGCCTCTTTCTGCTTGATGCGGCCCTTGTAGTCGCCGTCGGACGCCACGCGGCTTTTGCGCGCGGCCATCAGCATAAGGCGCTCGTGGATAAGTACGTCCAGGAACTGGCGGCGCCCGGGCTTGGTGGCCAGGTAGACCTGGGCGGAGGGGCTGATTTCCAGGAACTTCTTCTGCAGGTAGCTCTCGGTTATCTTTTCAGAACCGATCCTGGCTACCACCTTGTCGCCCTGGGCGCCGCAGGCGGCCAGCAGGAAGACCGGGATAAGGAGCGATGATCTTTTCATATCCTTGAATCTATCATTTTACCCTTACGCCGGGGAAGAGGGGAGGGGGGCGCTTTGGCCATATGACTATTTGCGGGGGCGGGGGTTGTTATATAATTAAGCCATGGACTTTTTTAAGCGCTTCCTGGATTATCTTGACGGGCTTTCGGCCCGCGAACTGGTGCTTAAAACGGTCTACCTCATAGGCGCGGTCTCGGCCGTGCTCATCCTGGTCTCCTCGCTGATGATCCGCAAGGTCCTCTCCGATATTCCTTCGGTGGACAAACTGGACGAGTACACCCCGTCGCTGACCACCTACGTCTACGACATCAACAACCAGGTCGTGGCGGAATTCTCCGTGGAGAAACGCGCCATCCTGCCGCTTTCCAAGATCCCGGTGGACATGCAGAACGCCGTGATAGCCATGGAGGACCAGCACTTCTTCAGGCACTGGGGCATCTCGCCGCGCGGCATAGCGCGCGCGCTGCTGCGCGACGTGCTGCACCGGCGCAGCGCGCAGGGCGGCTCCACGCTGACGCAGCAGCTCTCCAAGCTCATTTTCCTCAAGCCGGAAAAGACCATCAGCCGCAAGCTCAAGGAGATGATCCTGGCGCTGCAGATAGAGCGCAACTTCTCCAAGCCGGAGATCCTGGCGCTGTACCTCAACCAGATCTATTTCGGCACCGGCGTGTACGGCGTGCAGTCCGCGGCCAAGCTTTACTTCGGCAAGGACGTGTCCGAGATGACGCTGGGCGAATGCGCGCTGCTGACCGGGCTTATCCCGTCCCCGGAGCGCTTTTCCCCGTTCACCAACCTGGAGCGCGCCAAGCTGCGCCGCAAGCTGGTGCTGCAGCGCATGGTGGAGGAGCGGTTCATAGACGCCAAGCAGGCGGCCGCCGCCGACGCGGAACCCATACCCACGGAAAAATCCACGCTGTTCTCCAGCCACGCGGCCTATTTCGTGGAATACGTCCGCCAGCAACTGGAGCCCAAATACGGCGTGGCCCAGCTGTGGAAGGGCGGCATGAAGATCTACACCACCCTCGACCTTTCCATGCAGGTGCCGGCCGAAGAGATCATGGAGAAGTACCTGGCGCAGTACGACGCCACCGCCGCCAAGAACCGGCCGCCGCCTACGGAAGAGGATAAGGATAAGGCCGACGGCGTGGACAAGTCCTCGGTGTCGCTGCAGGGCGCGTTCATGATCCTGGATAACCGCACCGGCGCCATCAAGGCCCTGATCGGCGGCCGCAACTACCGCGACAGCAAATTCAACCGCGCCACGCAGGCCGCGCGCCAGGCCGGCTCCACGTTCAAGCCCATGGTCTGGATGGCCGCGCTCATGAACGGCTACACGCCGGCGAGCCTGGTGGACGACTCGCCCATGGCCTACTACTACGACGGCAAGGACTGGCGCCTGCTAGAGGGCGCCACCGACCAGTACGCCATCGACCTGGCCATCCAGCCCTTCGTGGGCAACAAGGATTTCAAGATCTGGGTGCCCAACGACTTCGACGGCAAGACGATGGGACGCATCACGCTGCGCCGCGGCCTGGAGCTGTCGCGCAACCTGGCGTCCATCTACCTGGTAACTCACGTCGGGCCCACGCTGGTGGCCGACGTGGGCCACCGCGCCGGCATCAAACATAACCTGGAGGCGGTGCCGTCCATAGGCCTTGGCACTTCGCTGGTCAATCCCATCGAGATGGCCAGCGCTTTCTCCACTTTCGCCAACGGCGGCATCCACGTGGCGCCGTTCGGCGTGCTGCGCGTGACGGACAACCAGGGCAAGGTGCTGGAAGAGGCCGTGCCCGAGGAGACCGAGAGCTTTTCGCCGCAGCTTTCCTACGTGCTCGTGAACATGATGAAGGGCGTGGTGCAGCGCGGCACGGGTGCTGCGGCCGCGCGCCTGAAGCGCCCCATAGCCGGCAAGACCGGCACCAGCCAGGATTCCAAGGACATGTGGTTCATCGGCATGACGCCGGACCTTACCGCGGCGGCCTGGATGGGCTACGACGACTTCATCTCGCTGCCCATGAAGGACTGGACCGGCGGCGGCACCGTGGTGCCGTGGTGGACCGAGATCATGGAGACCGTGCTTAAGGACCAGCCCGCGCGCGACTTCCCGGTGCCCGACGGCATCGTGTTCGCCACGGTGGACCAGGAGACCGGCAAGCTGGCCCTGCCCACCTGCAAAAAGAAGATCCTGGAAGCCTTCATCAAGGGCACCGAACCCAAGGAATTCTGCGACGCCGTCCACTGACGCCGCCTCCGGGCGGGCGTCTTTGGTTGGCGTGTCGAAACTCGGCATAAAATGAAAGCACGCTGCGCCATTTCCGCTCTTCTGTTCGCCCTGCTCGCGGCGTTGACGCCGCCTGCCCGGGCTTACGTGCTTTCCGGTCTGGATGTGGCCGGCGCCGGGGATTTTTATATTTTCGAAGGCAAGCGCGCCGGGCTCATAACCAACCAGACCGGGATGAACCGGGCGGGCCGCAGCGGCGTGGACGCCATGTTCGGCTCCGGTAAGGTAAAGCTCAAGGCCATCTTCAGCCCGGAGCATGGCTTCCGCGGCAACGCCGCCGACGGGGAGATAATTTCAAATTCCACCGACCCGGTAACCGGCCTTCCTATCTACAGCCTTTACGGTAAGACGCGCCGGCCCACGGCGGCCATGCTGGCCGGCCTGGATGTGCTGGTCTTCGATATCCAGGACGTAGGCGCGCGCTTCTACACCTACCTTACCACCATGGCCCTCTGCATGGAGGAGGCCGCCAAACTGCACATCCCCTTCGTGGTGCTGGACCGCCCCAACCCGTTGGGCGGGGACGTGATGGAGGGGCCGCTGCTGTCCCCGGCCGTACAGGATTTTACCGGGTATTTCCCGGTCCCGGTGCGCCATGGCATGACGGCCGGAGAGGTTGCCTTGCTGCACAAGGATGTCAGGAAGCTCGACCTGGACCTGACCGTGATAAAGGCGCGCGGTTGGGGCCGCGCGGATTATTACGACGCCACCGGCCTGGCATGGGTGAATCCGTCGCCTAATATCCGCGGTCTCGACGCGGCTATAATGTACCCGGGCATAGGCGGCTTCGAAGCCACCAATATGTCCGTGGGGCGCGGCACCGACGCGCCGTTCCTGTGGTTCGGGGCTCCCTGGCTGGACGCGGACAGGCTGATAAACCTGCTGGCCGCCTCCGGCCTGGAAGGCGTGGCTTTCCACAGGGAGGATAAAACGCCGTCCCTGGATATTTACGCCGGGAAGTTATGCCGCGGCGTGCGTATGGAAATAACCGACAAGGCCGCCGTCCGCCCCGTTGAGATCTTTGTGCGGGCTGTCTGCGCGCTGCGGGATAAACGCTACTACGCGGATTTCAGGGTCAGGGAAGAAGAGATGCGGCTCACCGCTGGGAACAACGTTTACAAGGCCGTTTTTGAATCAAAGGACCCGGTGGAAGATATCGTCCGCGACTTCCGCGCGCAGGTCCAGCGGTTCGCGCAGACCAGGCAGAAGTACCTGCTGTACTGAACGGCTGAAAATAAGAAGGCCCGGGCTTGTGAAAGTCCGGGCCATTTTTTTTTGAGTTGGGAGATCCCCGGGCGGTTATTTGTAGACGCGGGGGAGGTTGGCGTTGGCGGCGGTGCGGCGCACGTGCAGGGCCACCGGCGTGCCTGTGCGCGCTTCGGGGATGCCGGTGACGTCCAGCAGCGTGTGGACTATGCCGGTCTTGCCGGTGAAATACGCCCGCTTGCCGTCGATGAGCCCCCAGTAGCGGAAGCCCGAGGTGATGCGGATCTGGCCTTCGGTGGGTTCCATGGTGAGGCCGTCGGAGTAGCCGGCGGGGATGGTGGCCAGGCGCATATCCTGCGGCGCGGTGAATTCCGCCGAGTAGCCCAGCGATTCGCCTTTCCTGACGTTGCGGATGGAAATTATCCTGGCGTAGAATTGCCAGGGGCGGCCGAGGCCCGGCAGCGGCGGCCCCTGCTTTTTCTTTTTGTAAACGTCCGTAGGGTAAATGCCGTACATCAGGTTGCCGGCGCGCACCATATCCAGCTGCCAGCGCGGCATGTCGCAGAGGATGGAACTGTTGGCGGCGTGCGCCTTGAGACCCGGCGCCAGCGCGCGCAGTTGCGCGGCCAGCGCGCTGAAAGAGGAGAGCTTCTCTTCGGCTTCGGTCATGTTCTGCGCCGGGCGGTAGGCCAGGTGCGCGGACAGCCAGCCCGGCCGCGCCTTGCCGAATTTAAGAGCTTTGCGCATGAACGCGGCGGCTTCGCCGGGCTTTATGCCCCAGCGGCCCAGGCCCAGGTCTATGTCCAGGTGGTAGCGCAGCGGTCTTTTGGCGGCGCGGTCCAGCGCCTTTATGAACGAAAGGGAGTCGGCCGTGGGGGTAAGGCCGTTCTTTACTATCAGCCGCGCCTCTTCCGGCAGGGAAGGGGCGAGCAGGTGGATGGCGGCCCTCGGGAGTTTCGCGCGCAGGGCCGCGCCTTCTTCGGCGGTCAGCACGCCCAGGCAATTGGCCCCGGCCTTCAGCGCCGCGCGCGAAACTGCCGCCGCGCCGTGGCCGTAGCCGTCGGCTTTCACCACGGCCATCAGGGCCGTGCCCGGCTCGAGGGCTTTCTTTATGGCCTTTACGTTGCCGGCCAGCGTCTTTAAATCTATCTCAACCCATTTCAGCATAATCAGGCGCACGGTTCCCCGGCGCCTGCCAAAATTATATCATTAACCTGAATGGACGCCTTCGTTAAGGGCACCCCGAACATAAGCGCCAAGGCCTGGTTCGCGCTGAAGGCCTATAGCGGCGCCCCCTCATGCCTGCTCGTGGCCGCTTCCGGCGAAGAAACCCTCTCCTCCTGGCAGCACGCTTTTAAGTCCCTCGCGGGCCTTATGAAGGGCCTGCCGCCTTTCGAGGTCTGCCTGTGGGGCGGGGACAGGTCGGAACGGGCCCGCGCCATGCGCGCGCTGTATTCGCCGGAGCCGGGCAGGAATTATATCCACGTAGCTTCCCCCGAGGCGCTGTCGGAGCCGTTGGTGGACGGCGGCGTTTACGCCGGGCTGCGCTTCTCTTTCAGGCAGGGTTACGATTACGAACGCCCCGCGGTGCTGGACCGCTTCATAAAGGCCGGCTACGAACGGGTTTCGTTCGTGGAAGAAAAGGGCCAGTTCGCCGCGCGCGGTTCCGTGGTGGATTTTTACGCGCCCGGCGCGGAAAAGCCGGCGCGCCTGTTCTTCTCCGACAAAAAGCTCGACAGCATCCGCTGGTTCGAGATAGATACGCAGCATACTTCCGAATTCCTTCTGACTTTCGACGTGCCGCCCAATATTTTCAGCGGCACCGGCCGCCCGCTGCCGTCCTTCGCGGATAAAAGCTGGAAAATATTCCTGGACGCCGTCCCTCTGGAAGGCGCGGGGGAACCCGGCGGCAAGACGTTCGTTTTTGGCGGACCGGGGGCCTCCGAAGGCGCCGAGGATTTTGGGGCCGTTTCCAACCTTAATTTTAATTCCGACATCGCCCTGCTGGCGGGGGAACTGCGCCGCCTCAAAAGAGCCGGCATCGACACCACGCTTTTCTGCATCAACCGCGGCGAGACCGAGCGCCTGGCGGAATCCCTGGCCGACGCCGGCGCGGGCGGGCTGGTGGCCATCGCCACCGGCTATATAGAGGAAGGCTTCGTCCACGCGGCGTCCAGGACCGCGGTTATAACCTCTTCCGAACTTTTCCGCCGCCGTTACCGCTTCGACCCCGCTTCCATAAAACCCAAGAACAAGTTCTTCAAGTGGACCGACCTGAAGGCGGGGGATTTTATCGTGCACGAGGATTACGGCGTGGGCCGCTACCTCGGCATTAAAAAGGCTTTTTTCCGCAACGCCTACGGCGAGCAGGTGGAGGATTCCGACTGCCTGTACCTGGAATACGCGCGCGGCGACAAGTTGCTGGTGCCGCTGCACGACTTCAGCCGCGTGCAGAAATATATAAGCTCCGAGGGCAAAGCGCCCCGCCTGTCCCACATGGACACCAAGACCTGGACCGAGATGAAGACCAGGGTAAAGGCGGAGGTGGAGGTGCTGGCGCTGGACATCCTCAAACTCGAGGCCGAACGCGCCGCGCTCAAGACCGCGGCCCTGCCGCACGGCGGCCACCTGGAGGAGGAGTTCGGCGCGTCGTTCCCGTTCGACGAGACGCCGGACCAGGCCCGCGCCATCGCCGAAGTGCTGGCCGACCTTGAAAAAGAACTGCCCATGAACCGGCTGGTGGCCGGCGACGTGGGGTTTGGCAAGACCGAGGTGGCCATGCGCGCCGCCATGCGCGCGGTGGCCAACGGCAAGCAGGCGGCGGTGCTGGTACCCACCACCATCCTCGCCGACCAGCATTTCCGCAATTTCTCCAAGCGGTTCGCAGGTTTCCCCGTTAATATCCGCGTGATCTCCCGCTTTGTGCCGCCGGCGGAACAGAAGAAAATACTTAAAGACCTGGCCGCCGGCAAGGTGGACATCATAGTGGGCACGCACCGCCTGCTGCAGGCTGACGTGGAGTTTGCCGCGCTGGGCGTGATGATAGCCGACGAGGAGCACCGCTTCGGCGTGAAGGACAAGGATAAGATCAAGGCGGCCGCCAAGGGCGTGCATTGCCTCCTGATGAGCGCTACGCCCATCCCGCGCACGCTTTACCAGTCGCTGTCCTCGCTTAAGTCCATGTCGGTTATCGAAAGCGCGCCGGTGGGCCGGCAGGCCATCTCCACTTTTGTGCGGCCGTTCACGGAAAAAAGCGCTGCCGAAGCCGTTACCTACGAGCTGGCCCGCGGCGGGCAGGTTTACTACGTGCACAACCGCGTGGAGACCATAGACAGCCGCCGCGCCTACCTGCAGAAACTGATGCCGGAGCTGCGCATAGCCGTGATACACGGCCAGATGAAGGCCGAAGCCGTTGAAAAGCAGATGTGGGATTTTTTGAACCGCAAATACGACGTGCTGATGGCCACCACTATAATAGAGTCCGGCCTGGACATTCCCAGCGTGAACACGCTGATAGTGGAGAACGCGCACGAAATGGGCCTGGCCCAGCTTTACCAGCTGCGCGGGCGCATTGGCCGCGAAAAGCAGAAAGCCTATTGTTTCCTTTACTTCCCCAACTGGATGAAGAAGGGCGCGCATAAGCTCATGAAGAAGGCCGAGCTGATAAGCGCCGGCGCCGAAGAGGATAAAAAAGAGATCAGCGAGGACGCGGTGCGGCGACTCTCCGCGCTGGAGGAATTCACGGAGCTGGGCAGCGGCTTCCGCCTGGCCATGCGCGACCTGGAAATCCGCGGCGCGGGCGAACTGCTGGGCGTGCGCCAGCACGGCTTCATAAATTCCATCGGCCTCGAAATGTATATAAAGCTCCTCAACGGCGAGATAGACCGCATAAAAGGCCGCGCGGGCGCGGCCGAACTGCCGGAGCCCAAGATGGACCTGCTGCTGCCGGCCTTCATCCCCGAGGATTACGTGGGCGACGACATGGAGCGCCTGAATTTCTACAAAAAGCTGCTTAACGCCAAAGAGGCGGAACTGGACGCCGTGATAAAGGGCTTCGAGGATATTTCCGGGCCGGCCCCGGCGCCGCTGAAGAACCTGGTGCAGATAATCCGCCTGAAGAAAGCGCTGGCGCGCAAGTCCGTGCGCTCCGTCACCCAGAAGGAATCGGACCTGGAGATACTTTTCATGCCGGGGGCCGCGGTGCCGCCGGCCGCCATAGCCGGCTGGCGCAAAGCCTTTGGCGACCGCCTTTCCTTCCTGCCTTCCAAGTCGGGGGACGGCATCCGCATAACCGCCGTGGACGACCCGCTGGCCGAAGTGGCCGCGGCCGCGGCTGCCCTTGGCTCGCGGGCCTGACGCGGGAAACGAAGAACAACTATGACAAAACTCGCTTATCTCTGGGACAAGTTCAAGAAGCTGCATCTCGGGCTCTATATCCTTTTTTCCCTAATGGTGGCCTTCGGAAGCACCACCGCGGTCTTTTTTGAAAGGTATTCTTTGGTGGACTTCGGCCTTTTCAAGACCGAGCTGCAGCACTTTACCGACGCCCAGGCTAAAGGCGCCAAATACGCGCCCGCACAGGCCGTGTGGGTGCGCATCTTTAAGCCGGTGAACGTTGAAAAGACGGTGAAGACCAGGTATGTGAACGGGAAGGCCGTTAAAGAAGACGCCTACTCCAGCAATAAGGGGACCGGGGACCTGTACTTCCTGTTCCTGCTGCTCTGGCTCTGGCCGCTGTACCGGCATTACTTTTCCCAAAAGCCTCAGGACATGGCCCGCATAGAGCGGCGTATCATAGATCTCCCGCTGGTGGTTTTTGCCATGGGCTGGGTGATAGCGCTGCAGCGCTACGCCGAGAGCGTCCTCTCCTATACTTCGCAGTACGGGCCCGTGTCGCTGCGCACGCACCTGATCTTCGCCGTGTCTTCTCTCATCTTCGGCACTTTCGTGAGCTACCTGAACCTGGAACTCACCGGGCTCTATATCCGCCGGTACATCGCCAGGCCTTTCTTCCTGGCCAACAATCCCTATGGCCTCAAGCGCGGCCTGGCAGTGAGCCTTACCATGCGCTACGCGCTGATGGTCTTTTCGTTGGCCATGGTGCCGCTGCTCCTGGCGCTGTACGTGCCGGTATTCTCCAGCCTGGACCTGTTCTCCCGGCTTTTCTCCTCGCACGGCGAGAACCTGGAATGGGCCCTCGCCTACGAGAACATCCGCGTGTTCCTCCCCGTCCTGGTGGTGGCCCTGCTGACCGGCTTCCTCCTGGTGTTCCAGGGGGTCTCCATCCTGCTTTACCGTTCCAACGTGCAGACGCCGGTGAGCGCGCTGGTGCGCCGCATGAAGGCCGTGGCGGCCGGCGACTTCGACTGCAAGACCTCCGTGCTCTACGCGGACGAACTGGGGCAGCTCAAGGGCCATTTCAACATGATGCTCGACGGCCTGGTGGAGCGCGACAAGATAAAGGACACCTTCGGCCGCTACGTGTCCATGGAGATAGCCGAAAAGATCATGAAGAGCGGCCGTGTGAACCTGTCCGGAGAGGAGATCCAGGCCACGGTGCTGTTCTCCGACATCCGCGGTTTCACCCCGCTGAGCGAGAAGCTGCCGCCGGTGGAACTTATCCGCTTCCTCAACGATTACTTCACCTATATCACCGGGCCTATAACGGCGAACAAAGGCGTCATAAACAAGTTCATCGGCGACGCCGTCATGGCCATCTTCTCGCCGGTGTTCGGCGTGGAAGACCACCACGAGGCGGCGGTGCGGGCGGCGCTGGGCATGCGCGACGCCTTAAAGGACTTTAACGCGCGGGGCAAATACCCGGAGGTTTTCTTCGGGGTGGGCGTGCACAGCGGAGGCCTGGTGGCGGGCAACGTGGGCACCGAGGCGCGGCTGGAGTACACCGTGCTGGGCGACACCGTGAACGTTGCCTCGCGCATCGAAAGCCAGACCAAGGAGGCCGGCGCGCAGATCCTGCTGAGCGAAGCCGCGGTGCGGGGCCTGGACCGGGCTAAATTCCCCGGCGTGAATTTTACGGAATGCGCGCCCGTGCTGATGAAGGGCAAATCCGCCCCCATGGTGCTCTACAAGGTGTAGCGGGCGCCCCCGCATAGGGGAAAAATGGTAAAATATAGCTGTAGTAACGCTCTTTGAGAACCCTTTAATGGGGGCGAACAGGTTCGACGTTTACTTGTTCTGCAGGATCAGCAGGCCATGGTTGACCAGGCCATGTAAAACAGGGTCAAAAAAACAAAAGCCAACTCCAACGAGCTGGCCTGGGCGCACGCCTAAGTGTGCCTCGCTTACAGCCTGTCCGCCTGAGCGGGCTGTCTGCGTTAAATTCAGGCTGCTGTTCAAGGGGGCGCGCTTCGTCCCGCTTGAGCTTAAGACAAGACGGAGCTGGCCCGTTCCTTGCGGCCCCGGGTTTAGGGCGGGCGAGACAAAGCTGGGGATAAGCCTGTAGCGGTTCCTGCAAGCGGTAGGCGGACGCGAGTGCGATTCTCGCCGCCTCCATACTTTAAGCCGGCCTTCGAAAGAGGGCCGGCTTTTATTTGGGGGCGCCAGGGCTTGGGCTGGAGAAATGTGACAACCGCGCTTATGTTTCCTACAATTTGACTTCATGCACAAGGACACAACTCCTGCCCGCGGCGGCGCCGGCATAATAGTGATAGGCGGCGGGCCGGCGGGGCTTATGGCGGCCGGTCGCGCCGCGGAGCTGGGCGCCGCGGTAACGATCCTGGAAAAAAATACCCGCCCTGGCCTGAAACTGCTGGTCACCGGCGGGGGCAGGTGCAATGTCACCAACAGCGCCGACTTGAAAGGCCTCATCGCGGCTTTCGGCCCTAACGGTAAGTTCCTGTACCGGGCGTTCAGCGTGTTCTCCAACGTCAACCTGACCGGTTTTTTAAGATCTTTCGGGGTGCCCACCCGCACCGACCCTGACGGTAAAATTTTTCCGGCCGACGACAAAGCGCAGAGCGTGCTGGACGCGCTCCTCTGCTACGCGGGCCGGGGCAAAGCCGCGCTGCGTTACGGCGCGCGGGTTACCGCCATCCTTCCCTCCGGCGGCAAAGAAGTGCAAGGAGTGGAACTCGAGGACGGTTCCGTGGTGCGCGGGCGCAAGGTCATCATAGCCACCGGCGGGCTGTCCTACCCCGGCACCGGTTCCACCGGGGACGGCTACGCGCTGGCCAAGCGCTGCGGCCACACCATAGTGCCGCTCCGGCCGGGGCTGACGGCCCTGGAATGCGACGAGGTTTTTATAAAAGAGCTGCAGGGCCTGGCGCTGCAGGATGTAGGGATCAAAATATTAGTGAACGGAAAGAAGGCGGCGGCGGACCGGGGGGAGCTGCTGTTCACCCACTTCGGGGTTTCCGGCCCCAAGCTGCTGGTAATGAGCGGTGCCGCGGTGGACGGGCTGCAGCAGCCCGGCGCCAGGGTGGAACTGTCCCTTAACCTCAAACCCGGACATACGGCGCAAGAATTGGCCGGCGAGATGCAGGCCTACTTCGCCGCCAACGGCGCCAAACAACTTTCCAGCTATCTTAAAACGGCCCTGCCCGCTTCCCTGGCCCCGGTGTTCGAGCGGCGCTGCGGCATAGACCACGTCCGCAAATGCGCGGCCATTACCGGCGCCGAACGGAAAATGCTGGCGGAACTTTTCGTGGATTTCCGGCTGCGCCTCACCCGGCCCCGCCCCATACAGGAAGCCACCGTCACACGCGGCGGCGTGGCGCTGGGAGAGATAGACCCGCAGACCATGGAATCCCGCCTTGTGCGCGGCCTTTATTTCTGCGGCGAAGTGGCCGACCTGGACGGCATTACCGGCGGTTACAACCTGCAGGAAGCGTTCTCGACCGGCTACCTGGCCGGCCAATCCGCGGCCGCGCGCCAAGTTTAAAAATATTTGATGATAATATGAGCCTGGCTTGAGGCTTCTGGTAGCCTCTCAGGGTATCCTATTAATGTCTCCAGGGGGCGTGATCATGCATATTACAGGGCCCAAAGTGCTAGCGATAGACGATGATACGGATTATCTTGATATTCTGCGGGCCGCTATTTCCGGCTTGTTCCCGGGCGCGACCGTCTTTACCGGCATTGGCGGCAAGCAGGGGCTGGCCCTTGCGCTGGCCAATGATCCCGACGTCATCCTGCTGGATATCACCATGCCCGATATGGACGGGTACGAGGTGTGCCGGCGGCTGAAGCGCGACGGCCGCCTGAAGAATATTCCGGTAGTGTTCGTGACGGCCGCGCATGTGGAAAAAGAGAGCCGGATAAAAGCCCTGGAGGCGGGAGGAGACGGCTTTCTGGCCAAGCCCTTCGATACGGAGGAGCTTTCGGCGCAGATCCGGGCCATGACAAAGATAAAAGCGGCCAATACTTCCGGCAAACTTACCAGGGAGCACCTGGAGATCCTGGTCCAGAGGCACACCGCTGACCTTAAAAAAGAACTTGCCGAGCGCATCCGGGCGGACAGTGAACTGCTGGAATCGCGGCAGCTGCTCAACGGGATAATCAACTCCTTGCCTGTAAGGGTTTTCTGGAAGAACCGCGACCTGGTCTACCTGGGCTGCAATGCCCTGTTCGCGCAGGACGCCGGACTTGCCGGCCCCGAGGAGATAGTGGGAAAGGACGACCGCCAGTTGGTCTGGCGCGAGCAGGCGCAACTGTACCGCGACGGCGACCGCCGGGTAATAGAGAGCGGGCGGCCAAAACTGCTGATAGAGGAATCCCAGACTACGCCGTCCGGAGAGACCATCTCCCTTCTTACAAGCAAGATCCCGTTGCGCGATTCCGGCGGCAACATCATCGGAGTGCTCGGTGTGTATATGGATATCAGCGCAAGAAAAATGGCCGAGGAGGCGCTCCGGGAAGCTTTTGAAATGCAGGGGGCGCTTAACTCCATGATGCAGAGATCCCTTGCCGGTATCACGCTGCGTGAAAAACTGGACGGCCATCTCGCGGCCCTGTTCACGCTGCCAAAACTGCCGCTGCAGCCCAAAGGTGCCGTTTTTCTCACCGCCCCAAGGGGCGATGCCGTCAGCCTGGCCGCGCAGCAGGGGTTGTCCGCCGCCACACAGGCCGCTTTTTCCGAGATCCCGCTGGAACATTTTATATGCGGCAAAGCGGCGGCCGGCGGCCTGTCCGCGGAAACCTCCGCTCCCGGCCCGGATCACGACGCTTTCTGCAAGGAGTCCGGATCTCACCGGCATTACTGCGCGCACATCTCCGCCGGGGGGGAAATACTGGGAGTTCTTGTTCTCTACCTCAAAGACGGCGGCGCGCTTACGGACAGTCAGCGGCGCTTTGTGGGGTCGGCTACCGACATTATGGCTGAAAATATCCTGCACGCGCGCACCGAGGCGCGGCTGGCCCAGTCGCAGAGGCTGGAGTCCGTGGGCCGGCTGGCCGGCGGCGTGGCCCATGACTTTAACAATATCCTCACCGCCATCCGCGGATATACCGAATTCATACTTAAGGGCCTGGATGAGCAGGACCCTAAAACGGAGGACGTCCGCGAAATCATTACGGCGGCGGACCGCGCCAGTTCTCTTACCAGGCAGTTGCTGGCCTTCAGCAGGCGGCAGGTAATGACGTCCAAGGCCGCCGACCTGAATAAATGCGTTGGCGACATAACTAACATGCTCCGCAGGCTGATAGGGGAGGATATCAAACTGGCGACAAAACTGGCCCCGGTGCCATGTACCGCCTTTCTGGACGTAGGGCAGATAGAGCAGGTGCTGGTTAACCTGGTGGTCAACGCGCGCGACGCCATGCCGGGAGGGGGGCAGATAGAACTTTCCACGGAATTGCTGGCCGCGTCCGCTGAATTGGCGCAGGCGCATCCCGAGCTGCCTCACGGACCCCTGGTGTGCCTGAAAGTGAGCGATACCGGCTGCGGGATGACCGACGAGGTGAAGAAACACCTTTTTGAACCGTTCTTTACCACGAAAGAGCGCGGCAAAGGCACCGGGTTGGGGCTTTCCACCGTTTTCGGGATCGTGAAACAGATAGGCGGGGATATCGAAGTGGAAAGCGAACCGGGAGCGGGGGCCGTATTCCGTATTTACTTCCCGCTGTTCGAAGCGAGGGACGCTGGGGCCGCCGCCGGCGCACAAGGCGCCGCGGGCGCCGGGGCGGTAGGCACCGAGACCATACTGCTGGTGGAGGACGAGGAAAGCCTGCGCCGCCTTGGCCGGAGGATACTGGTGTCCAGCGGTTATACGGTCCTGGAGGCGGCCGGCGGCGCCGAAGCGCTAAGGGCGCTCGAACTCCACGGAAAGCCGGTGGACTTGCTTTTGACCGACGTAATAATGCCGGGCATGAGCGGCCGGGACCTGGCCCGCGAGATAGCGCGTAAAGGCCTGGCGCCCAGAACGCTTTACATGTCGGGATATACGGACGACGCCATAGTTAAGCACGGCGTCCTGGAAACGGGCCTCTCCTTCATTTACAAGCCGTTCACCGTGGACGCGCTGAGCCTGAAGGTGCGCACCGTGCTGGACGCTCCCGCGGACCAGTCCGCAGCCTGACCCCACCCCTAAGGCCTAACGCGGCATGGGCCCAAAAACATCTTGTTTTTGGGCCTTTCGCTTCTATTTTAAGGAGGGTTGGATAACTTAAAATTTATAAGCAGCCAAACAAGGAGCCAAGAATGTCCAAAAAACTTTCCCTGTTAGTGCCCGCGGTGGTCCTGGGTTTTTCCGCTAACGCCTTCGCCTGGAGTTCCATCGCGCTGCTTGGTTCCTCTACCCATACCAAAATAGCCGCCAAAGCGCTCAGCGTCACGGACCTGGGCCAGTACCCCGACATGGATTATCATTCCGACGGCATCAAGAACGGCTCCACTTCCGAGGCCGGCCACGAAAAGATCCATAACGGCGGCGGCAAACTGAAGGACTGGTGGGACGGCGCCGACGGCCGCGGCACGCTGAAAGGCGGCGTGCTGCCCAACTACACCCAGCTCAGGATAGACGACGCCTACATGAACATAGGCCGCATGTGCCACCTGACGCAGGACCAGGCCGTGCCGGCCCACGCCGCGCATATCCCGCACAGCATCGTGGTGAAACTTCCTTCCGACGGGGTGGAAAAATACGTGAAGTCGGACACTACTTTCGGCGAGATCCCCCTGGTGGCCGCGGACAAACTCCCTTACGAATATTACCAGGCCCTGCAGAACGATACCCGCAGCCACCTGCCGGAATGGATCAGCCCGGTCACCGGCAAGCCCTTCTGGACCGAGGCCGAGGACGGCGGGCGCTTCCGCGACGTGACGCTTGGCCCGATAGGGTCTTATGGGACCGGCGTCGACACTTTCCTGCAGTCCGCGCAGCAGAACCTGAAGGCCGGCGGCCTGAGCGCGCGTGAAATACTTTACCGCCAACTCGGGATGGCGGCCGGTTATACCAGGGCCCTCATAGAGTCCGCCTCCAAAACGCTGCCCCCGCTGGTTTCCGGCTTCGCCGTGTATCCCAACGTGCTCGCTCCCGGCCATAAGGCGGAGATCGCCTTCACCGCCCTGGAGAACCGCACCCGCCACGTGAAATACTCCGTCACCATTTCCCCGAAAGACGGCCAGCCCGTGGCCGCCTTCACCGGCGACGTGAGCCTGGACAAGCCGCGCCCTTCGTTCAACAACACCGGCGACAACGCCCCGGCCGTAAAGCCAGCGGACGAGAGCCTGTTCAACCGCCGCGTGACCATAAAGTGGGACGGTACCGTGGCCGGCCGCCAGCTGCCCGAGGGCACGTATACGGTGCAGGTCCAGTTGACCGACGACGACGGTAACACCGTCCCGGACTCGGTCAACGCGGACGATACCCACGACAACGATACCCTCAGGGTCCTCTCCGTGGTCAGCACGGAGCCGGAAGACATGGCGCTCTCTTTCAACTGACTGCCGCGCTTCGCTAGGAAAGGCCCGGCCCCTGCCGGGCCTTTTCTTTATACTCGCGCGACGCGAATATTATTGTAGAATTAGGGCATGTTCAGGCCCAACGCCTTCGCCAAGGTGGCTGGCCCGGCGGCAATACTGCTCGCCGTCGGCTGGACTATCTGGCTTTGGCCCGCCCACTTCCTCTGGGTCTACCCCGCCAGCGGGGCGCTCTTCCTGTGGTTCTCCTGGTCGGGCGAGCGCGAGATAAAATACATCTTCCTGTTCCTGGTCACGGCGGCGGGCTTTATCCTGCCCAAACTTTCCCCGGCCGGGGATTCCCCGGCGCTGATGGCCGGTGCGGTGGCGGAGGTGCTGTGCCTTTGGCTGCTGTTCTACGCGCTTTCCCGCGCGGAGACTTCCCGGCAGGCCGCCCGCGAGCGGGCCGAAGAGGCCGAGGCTGCGGCCGCGGAGAAAGTGCGCAACCTGGAGGACGAACTGGCCCGCTACCGCCTGCACCTGGACAGCACGCTGGCCCGCATCCGGGACAAGGGAGCCCTCTCTTCCGCCATCCACGATATGGGCGCCGCCGCCGCGCCCGACGAAGTGAAGGCCCGGCTGGAAGCTTTGCTGCGGAAATATTTCCCCGGGGCGGCCGTGGAACTGCGCAGCGGCGCGCCGCGCGACTTCGCCGATCACTGGGTGGCCGAGCGCAAGATCCCCCTGCTGGTGCGCAATTCCGAGACGGATACGCGGTTTTCCCGCGGCCTGTTCGCCGCGGCCGAGCGTTCCTTCATGGCGCTGCCGCTCTACCTCTTCGGCAACCTGGTCGGGTTCGTGCGGGCGTCAGCCCCGGAGCCGGACCGCTTTAAGTCCGAGGACCTGCGCGGCGCGGAACTGGCCTGCACGCTGGCCGGCGTCAGCATGGAGAATATCTACCTCTTCGAGAAGGTCAACGAGCTGGCCATCAAGGACGGCCTGACCGGGCTTTACACGCACCGCGCCTTCCAGAGCCGCCTGGAGGAAGAGATCCTGCGCGCCGCCCGCTCCAAGGTGCCGTTCTCCATGATCATGGCGGACATCGACCATTTCAAATCCTATAACGACAACTTCGGCCACCAGGCCGGGGACGCCGTGCTTAAGGCCGTGGCCGAGACCTTCTCCGCCGGCGTGCGCGACATAGACTTCGCGTCGCGCTACGGCGGCGAGGAATTCGCGCTGGTCATCACCGGCGCCACCCGCGCGCAGGCCGCCGCCGCGGCGGAAGGCATGCGCCTGGCGCTGGAAGCCCGCTCTTTCACTTTTAACGGCAAGCCCTCGCGGGTCACGGCCAGCTTCGGCGTGGCCGAATTCCCGGCCGACGGCGCCGCAGCCGGCCAGCTGGTGCGGGCGGCCGACGAAAGGCTCTACCGCGCCAAGGAAAGCGGCCGCAACAGGGTGGTGGCGCAATGAATTCTTCCAGCTTCTGGGTAGCCGCCGCCACCGCCGCGCCGGTGCTTTCTTATTTTGTCGGGCGGCTGAACCGCTGGGCCGGCTTTGCTGCCGGATTGGCGGCTTTCGCCTTCTGTTCCTTCATGCTGGCGGGCG
Source organism: Elusimicrobiota bacterium (assembly GCA_016234365.1). Lineage (GTDB taxonomy): Bacteria > Elusimicrobiota > Elusimicrobia > Elusimicrobiales > UBA9959 > UBA9959. The sequence continues at coordinate 31,216 of JACRER010000030.1, forward strand.
AGATAGCGGCCGGGGCGCCTTACGCGGCTCTGGCGCTCTGGTCCGCCGCGGCCCTGGCGCATTCCGTCTACCTTAACGGCCTGTCCCCTTCCGGGGCGGCCGCCCCGCGGCTGGCCGACGCGCTGAAGAAGGCGGCCGCGCTGGAGGCCGAGCTTGCCCGTGTAAAGAAAGAAGCCACGCTCAACGCCGCCGGCGAGAAGCGCTCCCTGGCCGTCTATTCTTCCGTAAAACTCCTTTCCGAGACCATGGAGCCTCACGCCGCCGCCAAACAGATGGGGAAATACCTGGCGGATTTCTTCGGCACGGAAGAGGCCGCGCTTTACATGGCCTCTTCGGCCGCCGAGGGGGCCGCGCTGGAACTTTTTGCGCAGGGCGCCAGGGCCTCGGCCCTGCCGCCGCTGGACCGGCTGCTGGCCGCGGCCGGCGCTTTCCCGGCGGCCGCCGGTGAATTGTCCGGGGTGACGCTGGCGCCGGTGGCCGCCGGCGGCCTGCCGCTGGGGCTGCTCGCCGTGCGCGGCGCGGATGCCGCGGGCGCGGCGCATTTCGCCTCCGAGATCTCCTACGCCCTCAAGCGCGTTATCCTGTTCAGGCAGGTAGAGTGGCTGTCGCTTACCGACGGCCTGACCGGGCTCTGGCGCCGCAGCGCGCTGGACGAGAAGATCCGCGAGGAGATCCGGCGCGCCTCCGCCTTCAAGACCCCGATGGGTTTTATGATAGCCGACATAGACCATTTTAAGCGCCTCAACGACACTTACGGCCACCAGTTCGGCGACGCCGTGCTGCGGCGCGTGGCGCAGCTGCTGAAAGCCGGAGTGTACGAGACCGACTTCGTTGGCCGCTACGGAGGCGAGGAGTTCGGCATCGTGCTGCCGCGCGCGGACTCGGCAGGCCTCTTGCGCAAGGCCGAGACCATGCGCGCGCGCATTGAGGGCGAGGTTTTTTCGCAGGGCCTTGAAAAAGTCCGGCTGACGGTTTCCATCGGCATAGCGCATTTCCCCAGGGACGGGCGCACGCCGGAGGAACTGGTGGCGGCGGCCGACAAGGCCTTGTACGCCGCCAAGGAAGGCGGCCGCAACAGGATCGTGGAAGCCGGGCAATACTGACGGCGCAATGAACATCGGAGGGATCACATGGAAGAACAGAATATAGGCGGCGCGGCGCCGCAGGCTGAAGAACCCAGGAAAACCGCGGTGCAGACGCCGGCGCCTGGCGGCACCAGGGTCTGGCTCAAGCTGATAGCCGGGTTGTACCTGGTCTCGCTGGTGGCCGCTTTCGCGCTCATCGCCAAAGCCGACGCGGTAAAAAAGACGCGCGCCAAGGAGATGGATATTTCCAAACTCTCCGCGCTGACCAAAGCCAAGAAGGACGCCGTTGGCGTGGTGGAGATCTACGGCGCCATCTCGCAGGGCAGTTCGTCCCGTTCCTGGGAGCGCGGCAGCCAGCAGATAGCCCGGAAAATAGCCGAGGTGGCGGCCGAGAAGGAAGTGAAGGCCGTGGTGCTGGATATCAACACGCCCGGCGGTTCTGTCGGGGCCGTGCAGGAAATTTATTCGGTCATCCGCCGCGCCAAACTGGAGACCAAGAAGCCGTTCATCGCGCGCTTCGGCGAAGTGTCCGCCAGCGGCGGTTACTACGTGGCCTCGGCCTGCGACCTCATAGTGGCCCAGCCCGGAACCATCACCGGTTCCATCGGCGTTATCTTCAGCGTCGCCAACTTCGAGGGCCTGATGAAGAAGGTCGGCTTTAAGAGCGAGGCCATCAAGTCCGGCAAGTTCAAGGACATCGGCTCGCCCACGCGCGAGATGACGCCCGAAGAGCGGCGCCTGCTGCAGGGGATGATAGACGATTCTTACGCGCAGTTCGTGGCCGCGGTCGCCGAAGGCAGGAAGATGCCGGAGGACAAGGTGAAGCTGCTTGCCGACGGCCGTATCTATACCGGCCGCCAGGGCCTCGAGAACGGGCTGGTGGACAAACTGGGCGACCTGCAGGACGCGCTGGACGCGGCCGGCGAGATGGGCGGAATAGGAAAAAAACCCCGCATCGTCAGGGAGACGGCCCCGTTCGAGCAGTTCCTGTCGCTGATGGACAGCCGCTTGCAGCCGTTCGGGACCAAGGCGATGGCCGACGCGCTGGGTGCTACGCCTTCCCTGGAATACCGCTGGGACGGGCGCTGATATGGCCGTGCTCTCCACGCTTGAAGTTCTGATAGACCGCCCTGAGGCGCTGGCCGCCTACGAGAAACCCGCGGGCCTCGGGCGCGCGGGGTTTGCCGGTTACTTCGCCGGCACGCTGGGCCTGTTCATGTTCCTTCGCCTGCAGGCGATGGTGCCCCCCGGGGCGCTCTCCTTGCTGGCCATGTTCTTCTTCGTGCTGGCGGCCAACTTCCTGTTCGCCGGCGTGATCCACCTGTTCATGGAGCTTACCGGCGCCGACCCGGCGCCGCGCGGCGGGGCGGCGCGGCTTTTCCAGGCGTTCGGCTGCACGGACTTCCTGCTGGCCGCGCTGGTGCCGCTCGGCTTCCTGCACCGGGCCAACGTGTTCAACGGCCTCCTCGGGTTCTGCGCCTGCATCCTGGTCCTGCTCTGGGCGCGCGTGCGCCTGGTGCGCCGGCTCTACCCGGTGTCGGGCAACAAGGCCCTGCTGGCCGTCTGGCTGCCCTACGCCGCGCTCACCGCGCTGTTCTTCGTGGGCCTGGTCTACGGGCTGGCCTGGTTCGTCTGGCTGCTGGTGTAAAAAATGTCCAAGGTCCCCCAGGTAAAAGAGTTCGGCGGCCTCCCGGTGGTTACCGCGGAGAAAATGCGCTATCTGGACAATAAGGCCTCCCTCGAGTACGGCATCCCGTCCTTCACGCTGATGGAGAACGCGGGCCGCGCCGTGGCGCATGAAACGCTTGAGTTCGCCAAAGGGCTGGGTAAGCAGGCGGCGGGCCTTAAGGCCGTAGTCTGCTGCGGCAAGGGCAATAACGGCGGCGACGGGCTGGTGGCCGCCCGCTACCTGAAGCTGGCCGGCGCCGATCCCAGGGTCTTTATCCTGCCGCCCAAGGAGACCGGTTACGGGGAACTGGTGGTGAAGAACCTGCAGGCGGCCAAGGACGCCGGGGTAACGGTCACGATGACGCGCAAAGAGGACCTGGACGCGCTTCTCTCCGAGTTTTCCGCCGCGGACGTGCTGCTGGACGCGCTCTTGGGCGTGAGCGCGGTGGGCAAGCCCGTAGGCCCCGTACACCGCGTGATCCAGCTGATGAACAAGAGCGGCCGGCCTATAATCGCCGTGGACCTGCCTTCGGGCCTCAGTCCCGACACCGGCCACCACAGCGGGGTTTTTATCATGGCGGCGCTGACGCTTACGCTCGGTTTCGCCAAGTCCGGCCTGATGGCCGCGCACGCGCAGAAGAATACCGGCGTTGTAAAGGTTCTGCCGATAGGGTATCCGCAGGCGCTTATAGACGAAGCCGCCCGCTGAGGCCGGGGGGGGATATGGTCATAGTCATAGCCGACGACGACAGGAACCTGCTGGATATGCTGGTCCCTTATCTGGAGCACGCCGGGCACAAGGTGCTGCTGGCCGGGACCGCCGACGAACTGCTGAAAAAAATAAAAGAGGTCCGGGCGGGCCTTATCGTCTCCGACATCAACATGCCGGGGCTCGACGGCGTGGAACTTTATAAGCACGCGCGCGCCATGCCCGAATACGCCTCCGCGCCTTTTATCCTGTGGAGCGGGTTGGAGGCGGAGCGCGCCGCGGCGCTGGCCAAAGAAGACGCCAAGCTGCGCTTCCTTAAAAAACCTTTCAGCCTGGCGGCGCTCAACAAGGCGATAGACGAAGTTACTGACCTGCCTTTTTTCGGGGACTACGGCGGGAAGAAACCCGGGCTTAAATTATAGGGGGGCGGATGCGGCCATTCAACGACAGGGTAATTTACTTCGCGGTGGTGGACCGGTTCTTTAACGGCCACCAGGGCAACGACAACGGGCACAACCCGGAAGCCACCGACCCGTCCCGCAGGGACTGGTTCAAATACTGGGGCGGGGACCTGGACGGGGTCGTCAAAAAACTCGATTACATAAAAGAACTGGGCTGTTCGGCCGTCTGGCTGACCCCGCTGTTCGACCAGGCCGACGGGCTGGTGGATGTGGAGGGCCGCGGCATGGCCGCCTACCACGGCTACTGGGCCAAGGATTTTAAACGGCTCGACGAGCACCTGGCCGGCTCTCCGGAGGACGTACGCGTTTTTGCCTCGGCCAATACCGTGGTGGACCGGCTGGGAAAAGCGCTGCGCAGCCGCGACATGAAGCTGGTGCTGGACATAGTCTGCAACCATTCCAGCCCCGCCCAGCGCGTGGATACCGGCGGTAAACCCAACAAGGGCGAACTTTACGACGACGGGACGCTGCTGACCTCTTACGCGGACGATAAGCTGGGCTGGTACCACCGCAACGGCGGCGTGCGCGACTGGGGGGACAAGGCGCAGGTGGAGAACGCCGAACTGTGCGGGTTGGCGGATTTTAACGAGTCGCATATAGGTTACCGGACCTACATCAAGGACGTGATGAAGCTCTGGCTGGATAAGTGCGCGGACGCCTTCCGCGTGGATACCGTCAAGCATATGCCGCTCTGGTTCTGGCAGGAGTTCGTGTCGGACATGACGTTCCACCGGCCGGACCTGTACATCTTCGGGGAGTGGTACCAGGGCGGCTGTTACGACGATCTTTCGGTGCGCTTTGCCAACCGCAGCGGCATGGGCATGCTGGACTTCGCGCTGCAGCGCGCTCTGGAAGACTGCCTGGCCCGCGGTGCCGCGTCCGGCTTCGGCCTGGTGGAGAGCGTCTTCTCCCGGGATTCCCTCTACGACGACTGCCGCCACCTGGTGACCTTCCTGGACAACCACGATATGCCGCGCTTCATGTCCGCGGGCGCGTCCCCGGCGCGAGTGGATATGGCGCTGGCGCTGATCCTGACCTGCCGCGGCACGCCGTGCGTCTATTACGGCACCGAGCAGTACCTGCATAACGACACCAACGGCGGCGCCGACCCTTACAACCGCCCCATGATGGAGAAGTGGGATACCGGCACGCCGGCGTTCCGGACCGTGCAGCGCCTGGCCAATGTGCGCCGCGAGAACCCGGCCGTGCAGCTAGGCAGCCACCGGCAGAAATACATTTCCCAGGACGTCTACGCCTATACGCGCGTGTACGGCGGCAGTTGCTGCCTCGCCGTGTTCAACCGCGGCGCGGCGGAGGCCGTGACGCTGGAGAAGGTGGAACTGCCCGACGGGGAATACCAGGACGTCCTGTCGGACAGGAAGGTGGCTGTGAAAGAAGGGCGCATCGCCGGGCTGGTGATGCCGCGCGACAGCGCGCTGGTGCTTTCCCGGACCGAGCCGCCGCCGCCCGCCGCCGCCCTGGAACTGGTGTTCGTCCTCAACGGCTTCCGCACGGCCTACGGCCAGCGCGTGCGCGTTACCGGCAACTGTCCCGAGCTTGGCAACTGGGACCTGGCCAGGTCCGTCCCGCTGGAATATATCAACGATAATATGTGGCTGGGGCGCCTGCCCGTAAAGGAAAGCGCCGGCAAACCGATAGCCTACAAGTTCATAGTGGAGCGGGACGGGGACGGCGTGCTGTACGAGAACAGGCCTGCCCACTTCCGGCACCTGCCGGCGGAGGGGCTGCTGGAGCTGCAGCACAGGTGGAGTTAGGCTTTCAGGAGCCCGGCCAGTTTTGAAGAGAGTTCGGCCAGGTGTTCGCGCAGGCGCGGCTGTTTTTTGCGCATCAGCGGCAGCAGCGTGCGGCGGATCCAGTTGCGGGTGTAATACTCGTCGTCGTTAGTGCGGTCCTTGCGCGACGGCAGCGAGTTGACCTTCAGGTAATCCTCTATCTCTTTGCGCGAGACGGCCAGCAGGGGCCGTATCAGGTACACCTTTTTCCGGCCGCGGCAGAGTTCGCGCCGTTCCGGTATGCCCAGCAGGCCCTTTGGCTCTGTGCCGCGCAGCAGGTTGAGGAGCACGGTCTCGGCGTGGTCGTCGGCGTGGTGCGCGGTGGCCACCAGCGCGCAGTTCTTTTTCAGGGCGGTCCCGGCTAATAAGGAGTAGCGGGCGTTGCGCGCCGCGTGCTCCAAGCTGGTGCCGTGGCGTTTAGCCAGTTTTCTAACGTCCGCGGAAAGTACCGTGGTCTCTATGCCGTACACCGCGCCCAGGCGCTTTACAAAGGCCGCGTCGGAATCTGCCGCGCGGCCCCGCAGTTTGTGGTTTACGTGGCAGATGTGCAGTTTTAA